>DATHQY010000173.1:0-11411 GCA_035482215.1 Polyangiaceae bacterium
CCACGGTGCGCTCGTTCTGGAAGTTTTCGTTCGAGACCCCCATTTCGACGTTGTAGGCCTCACCCGAAAAGATAAGGAGGGACTTGTTCTGCGCTTTCCAGCCGAAGCGCGTGACGGTTCCGTCGTTACCACTCGTTTGCAAGGAACCCGTGATGCCGAGCGACGCGGCCGTCGGCCCGGTCGTGCCGCCGAGCGTGGGCGTGGCGTCGAGATTCGCCCGGAGGGCGTTGTCCGTGACGTTTTCCACCAAGCCGAGGCCGAACGTCGGGGTCGGGATACGGAAGCTGATCGTTCCTCCTGCGGTGAGGTTGGTGGGCGTGGCGCCCGCGGCCGCCGCAGGCTGTGGCTCGATCGCCGCCGTACAACCGGGGGCGTCGTTGCGTCCCGCGATCGAAAAGATGTTGTGAACGCCGCTGTCGCTCGCGAAGCGGACCTCGCGGGTCGGACCGGCCAAGGTGATGAACGGAATCGTCGAAAGGCTGTTGGTCGCCCCATCCAAGCTCGCCAGCGCTACTTGGGGATTGCCGACGGGCCTCTGCGGGCTCGCCAACCCAGGGCTGGAGCCGAGCACCGACGGCTGCGCGTGGCACTGGGCGCAGCTATTGCCATTGAACGTGGGGCCAAGGCCCGCGCCACCATTCGGGCCATCGGTGTCCGTCCCCGACACCGAATCCACCTCCTGAAAACGGACAAGCGCGTTGAGGCAAAACGCCAGATTCGCGGCCGAGAGGCCAGAAATGCACGCGCTGGCGTTCGGGAGGGGGCAGTCGTTGCCAGACTGCCCCGGGACGCACGTCGGATTCGTGGTCGTCAGGGCGGGGAACGCTCCGGCTCCGGGAGCGCCCGTCCGGACCCCGGGATCGACGGCGACGGTCACCGCCGTTCCAGGGACGTTTGCGTTGAAATTGACCGTCGTGTTCGTGCTGATGTTCGCGAGGTTCGCGTTGGTCGCGCCGACGTTATTTCCGTCCACCGCTTCGGCGAGGGAGAAGATCGTTCCCTGCTGCGTCGGTTGAATGGATACCGTGACGGTGCCGCCTCCCGCCCCATTGCCCGGCGCGTTGACTGCAAACGAATAGTAGCCGAGCGTGTTCGTCGTCGTCGTCGTGGGCAGGCTCGTAGGCTCGCCCTGCGGGCCGACTTGGCCGCCCAGCATGACGGTCACTCCGGGGAGCGGGTTTCCGTTGTTTCCCGTGATCGTGCCCGAAACCAGGATGGCGAGTGCTCCATTGGTGGGAGTGGAAGTCTGCGCCGTGACGGCCTCCGAGGTGGAAGCGACGAGCGCATTCGTCGATTCCGGCGGCCCTCCCATGGACCCGGAAGGTTCTCCTGCGCCACTGCACCCGGCGGCCACCACTCCGGTAAGAACGACAGCCAGCCCGGCGTGGGCGGCGAACTTGGCGTGTTTCTTGTGCGCTCGACGAATTACACGGATTTCATTCATTGGAGCCTCCACGACGAGGACGGTTTTGGATCGCGTTGGGAACGGCTCCCGCCGGATCGCCGCTATTTCGACATCATTGGACTCGTCCACTTCAATCAAGCCTATCGCCGCGCAAGCGCAGCTTCGGCGAGTCCCTTTCAGAGACATTGCGCCCCGGCTGAGGGGGATAAGTTCCCTTTGCCCTTCGATAAAACATTAACGAGCCGGCCAAATCCACGATTTAAATCGCCGTACGAGGCGGTCGACGTCGGATTTCGCACTCTCCCGTTCAAACATTCCGTACCGCTGATTAAAGCTTATTGGGGCCACGCTCGATCGTTCATGGACCGGCGGAAAAGCGTAAAACCGACGGGATACATGGATGTCACGGCCGCCGTCTTCGACGCCCAGAGAGGCGGCGACCGCGAGTGCCTTTATCCAAATGTTAAGTCAGCTCAATAAATAGACAGAAATGGAACGGTCGCAAAAGCCCTAATGGCGTGGATCTCGCGGGCTCAAATGTCCCGTTCCACATGCCTTGGGTCGCGAGCGCGCGTGCATCGTTGGGACACGGGGCGCCGCCTGGGTACTCGCGACGGCCGACCTGCGGCGCGTCGCTCCTCCCTCTGGACCGCGATCCGACGCACCGAATCACGATGGGGCGTTCTACGCGCTTTCATGTGACCAATAGTGTACGATCGTCCCCCGTGCGGCCCTCGCGACGCGATCTTTTGTGGGCCTGCGCGGCCTGCTTCGCGAGCACGGCCACCGGCGCGACCTCGTGCCGGCCGCAGTCGCGCCCGCTCCGCGAGGACGGCCGCATCGTCGTCACGTTCTGGTACGCATTCGGCGATCTGGTGCGCAAGGTCCTCCTGGAAGCGGTAGCTCGCTTCAACGCGAGCCAGTCGCGCATCGTGGTGAAAGCGGTTCACCAGGGCGATTACTTCGAGTCGCTCGCGAAGCTGCGCACGGCCGTCGCGGCCGGCGCGGCGCCGACGCTCTCGCATGTGGTCCTCGAGGTGCTCCCGTATCTCGCGCGCGCGGGCGTCCTCGAACCGCTGGACGCCTACGAGGGTGCCCAGACGATGCCGTTTCTCGCGCCCCTCGCGCAGGAAGGCTCGTTCGACGGGGGCGACGCGCGCCTTTATGGGATTCCCTTCAACCGATCGACGCCCATCGTCTACGCCAACGCGCGGATGCTCGACGCGGCGGGCGTACGCCTCCCCACGACGTGGGACGAGCTCGAACGCACGGCGCAAGTGCTTACGGTCCGTGGGTCGGACACGCGCTGGGGCTACGAAGTGCCCATCTCCTGGTGGTACTGGGTGGCCTTGGTCGGGCAGGCCGGTGGCTCGCTCGTCGCGCCCGACGGAGCCGTGACCCTCGGCGGCGCCGCGGGGGAGGACGCGCTGGCCCTCTGGCAGCGCCTCGTGAACGCGGACCGCGTGATGCGGCCGCCCCCCGGGCGCGATTACCAAGCTTGGCAATCGACCAACGAAAGCTTCCTCCAGGAGCGCATCGCGATGATGTGGAGCAGCACCGCGTTCGTGCGCTACCTCGAGAACAACGCGCGTTTTCCCGTAGTCGCAGGGCCGCTGCCGGGCCGCGATCGCAAGAGCGTTCCGACGGGGGGGACGAATTTCGTCCTCATGCGGAGCGCGCCGGACGAGGAAAAGCAGGCGGGCTGGGAGTTCGTGCGTTTCATGTGCGAAGATAACCAGGTCGCGCTGTGGTCGACGCGAACCGGGTACCTGCCGACCACGCGCACGGCAGCCGCCCAACTCGCCGAGTCGGGATACTACCGGCTTCACCCGAACGACCGCGTGGCGCTCGATCAGCTCGTGCACGTCACGCCCTGGCCTTGGGCGCCGGAGCTTTTTCGTATCGAGCGCGACATCGTCGAGCCCATTCTGGAGGACGCCGTGCTGACCGGGCGCGACCCGCGCGCGGCGCTCGACCAGGCGCGCGCCGACGCCAGGGTGCCGGCATGAATCGAATGCTCGCGAGTCGAGTGGGCGCGAGTCGAGTGCTCGCGAGTCGAGTGCTCGCGAGTCGAGTGCTCGCGTGAATCCGCGCGCGCCATGGCACCCGTGGGGAATGCTCGCGCCCACGCTCGCCCTCCTGTTCGTGTTCTTCCTCGCGCCCATCGGCGTTGCGGCGTACACGAGCCTCTTCTCGTGGGATTTGCTGACGCCGCCGCATTATGTGGGCGGTGCGAACTACGCGGCGCTCGCCGCGCACGGCGAGCTTCTGGCGATCGCGCTTCGCACCCTCGGGTACAGCGCGATCGTCGTCGCCGGCACGATGGCTCTCGGCCTCGGCCTCGCGCTGCTCGTTCAACGGCCAGGGCGGGTCTTCGCGTTCGTTCGCGCGAGCGTCTTCAGCGCGTACGTCGTCAGCTGGGTGGCGGTTGCGCTCCTGTGGATGTGGATGCTCGACGGACACGGCGGGATCGTCGCGAGCCTCTTGCCGCACGTGGGTGGTGCGCCGATCGCGCTTTTCGGCGATCCGCGGTTCGCGCTACCGACGCTCGCCCTCATCGGCGTGTGGAAGCTCACCGGCTACGCGATGATTCTCTTTCTCGCGGGCCTGCAGGGCGTGCCCGCGTCGTTGCACGAAGCCGCACGGCTCGACGGCGCGGGGCCCTGGGCGCGCTTCCGGTACGTCACTCTGCCGCTTCTCCTGCCGACCGCGGCGTTCGTCGCGACCACGTCGCTCGTTACGAGCTTTCAGGCGTTCGACATCGTGCGGATCATCACGCAGGGGGGGCCCGCGCGGTCGACGGAGCTCTTCGTGTACGCAATCTACGAACAGATCTTTCTCGACCTGAGCGTCGGCCGCGCGAGCGCGCTCACGACCGTGTTCTTCGTTTTGCTCCTCGCCGTCGCCGCGCTCCAGCTCCGCGCGTGGCGGGGCCGCGTAGAGCAACCGTCTGCCCACGGGCGCGCGCGACCACGAGGCCTCTCATGACGCCGCGAGAGCGACTCCGTGCCCTCGGGCCCATAGTGGCGGCGCTCGCCGCGGGCGCCGTCTGGATCTTCCCGTACGCATGGATGGTCGCCACGTCGTTCAAGACGCTGCCCGAGATCGTCGCGCATCCGACCGCCCCGTTTCCGGAGCGCATCGACCTGGGAGCCTACCGCGAAGTCTTCTCTACCCTGTCCGTAGGCCGATCCATGATTCTGACCTGCGTCATGGCCGCGGCGATCGCGCTTGCCCAGGTCGCCCTCGCGCTGCCCGCCGGTTATGCGCTCGCCAAACTTCGTTTCGCGGGTCGCGGCGCCGCGTTCGGCCTCGTCCTCGCGTGCCTGCTCGTGCCCGCCCAGGCCACGTTCGTCCCCGTATTTCTGCTCTTCGCGCGCATCCGCTGGATTAACACCTTACCGGCGCTCGTCGTGCCTTTCGCCGCGAGCGCGCTCGGCACGTTCCTCGTCCGCCAGGCCCTCCTGGCCGTTCCGAACGAGATCATCGAAGCGGCTCGCATGGACGGCGCAGGTGAATGGACGATCGTCTACCGCATTCTCGCGCCCGTGCTCCGGCCGACGCTTGTTTCGCTTTTTTTGGTGAGCTTCGTATTCCACTACAACGATTACTTCTGGCCGCTCGTCATGACGACGGACGACACCGTTCGCACACTGCCGCTCGGCGTGGCCCTCCTCCGCGAACAAGGCACCGGCGTTCGCTGGCACATCGTCATGGCCGGCAACGTCGTGCTCTCGGTCCCGGTCCTCGCGCTCTTCGCGATCGCCCAGAAGCACCTGATGCGCGCGGTGCAGGGCGGGTAGAACGGGTCCGCGAAGAAGGCGACGAGCGGTTCGGCCGTCTTGCCGAGCGCCCTCTTTTTGGTGTGGGGGCCGCAAGCGGGTCGCCGGCGGGCGGGCGAAATCGCCGAGTGTCAAGGGACACTCGGCGTCCGTCCGGGACACCCAACCGGCCCCTCCGGGGAAGCCCGCGGGCCGATCCCCCGGCTATAGGCCTTTCATTGCGATGGCAATGAAGGGCCTATAGATCGGCCATTTTCGCGCGGGTTCCAGGGGGGCCGCCGGCGGCGACGGCGAGCTCAAAGGGCCGCTTTGCGCATTGGCATGCAATGTGTTCTTCGGGCTGGAATGCACCCGGTATTCTTCGGTTTGAAACGCGCGTACTACGCCACCCTGGGACTCACGCGACGGACACTCCGCAAAATGGGTCTCACAGCGGCTCGCATGGATATGCTCTATGTGATCCACAAGAGGGGCCGGTACCCGTCGCAACAAAGCGCACTGTGGCGCACCCTCGGCGTATGCCCTTCGGTCGTAAGTCGCATGCTCAAACGGCTCGAGGAAATGGGCTACGTGGAGCGCGACGTCGTCACCAACGATACGCGCCGGCGGACGGTCACACTGACTACCAAGGGGCGGGCGCGCATTCTCCGAGCGATACGGCAATTCATCGGGTGGGGATATGCGCGGCTGGCCCTCCATTCGGCGCTCGAGCCCGATCACTGGCACACCGAGTGGCGCACCCATGTTGCCGTCTCGCGGGCCGAAGAGTTCCTCCGTTTGATTCGGCTCGCCTTCGGCGACCGCGCTTCGCTGGTCGTCTACACCGATGGGCTGCGCGACGACCAACTCCCTCGTTCCACGACCCTTGTCTCCCGATGGGTGAGCTAAGGCCGCTTCGCCCGCGCCGATCGAACGCGCCGCGCAGGTGCTGTTGCCGTCTCCCAGCCCGTGGAAATGCGCCGGCAGAGGCGCGTTCTAGCGAAACTCGACGATCCCCGAATCGAACAGATTGCGCACGAGGCCGAGCGCGTCGTTGCGCGACATGCCCGAGAGCTCCACGAGCGTGTCGAGATCGAGGGTGCCATCCATCAGCGAAATCACGAATCCCGCGCGATGATCGAGGGGTAGGCGCTTCAGCGCTTCGGGGCTCATGGTGACGAACGGGGAGCCGGTCACGCCGCGCGCCCACGCTTCGTTCGTGACGATCGCGCCCCATTGTGGCCGTGTGATGAGGCGCACTTCGGAGGCCGCATGGATCGGGAACTCGCGATCGCTTTCGGGCGCGTTGCGCGCGTTGCGCACGTGACGTTCGGATTCGCGCGCGTACTCTTCCACGTCGTAGGCGGGAGCGAGCGTCGGACGGTGGCTACGGCGCGTCATCCAATTCCGAGTATACGACGCGAATCGCTTCTGCGCTTATGGCGGGGGCCGGATTATGCAAAGAGCGCGGCAAGCGTGCAGGTGGGATTCGCAGCCGGGAATCCGCACTTGCATTCTACAGCCGTGCACCGTCGCGCACCGGCGTTGCCGGTCGATTCGCGGCGCGTTACCGCTCGATCGGAAGGCCCTCGGCCTCCCACGCCAGCAGACCGCCCTCGAGAAAGGCGACCGGTGTGCCCTCTTCGACGAGCTTCTCGCTCAGCGTCTTCGCCTTGTCCCCCGCGCGGCAGTAAAGGACAGGCTGTCCGGGGAGCATATGGAGCTCCGCGAGGCGCGACTCGATTTCCTCGAGCGGAATGTTCACCGCACGAGGCAGGTGCGCACGCTTGAAGGCCGCCGCGTCGCGCGTGTCGATCGGGACCACCGCGCCGCCCGCCAAAAGCTGGGCAAGCTCGACCGGTTTGAGCGCCCCGGCCGCGCGCGGCAGGAACGGCTCGACGAGCTCTTGCATCTTCTTTTTGCGAATGGCGCCGACGACCGCGTCCTGGATACGACCTTCTGCCACCACCATGAAGGTCGGGACGCTCTGGATGCGCAGCTGCTGCGCGATGACGGGCGCCCGGTCGACGTCGACGCGCACGACCTTGGCGCGGCCGGCGTACTCGCGTGAAAAGGCCTCGACTTCCGGGGCGATAGCCTTGCACGGCTGGCACCAGTCCGCCGTAAACTGCAAGAGCACCGGCAGCTCACTTCGGAGCACTTCCTGCTCGAAATCGCGCTCCGTCACGAAAGGAATGGCGCTCGCGCCCTTGGCGCCGCCACCGGCCGGGCCCGGTCCAGCGCCGGGCCCGATGCCCATGCCCCTACCGCCCGCCGCGCCCGGGCCGCCCGTCGCACCGGGCCCACCGCCCGCGGCCGGGCCGCCGCCCGCGCCCCGTCCTTTTCCGCCGAAGCCGCCCAGAATCGTCATGGATCGGGATGTATACGCACCCCGTCCGGCGCGTCGAGGGGCACGCCGCGAAGGCATGGTCGGAAGGTTAAAACGGCGGTAAACCATGTAGTAAGACGGGCGAGGCGCTCACGATGACGACGAAGGAACACGATACGGATCCGTCGACGCCGAGCGCGCGCCGCCCGAACAAAATGCGCTCGACCTCGCCACCCCCTCCCGCGGACACCGATCCCGGCCTCGCGCCCCCTCCGATGGAAACGGAGCCTCCGAGTGTGCCGCTCGGCATCAAAGTGCCTTCGAACCGGCCTCCGCCGAGAGACGCCGATGCGTTTGATACGTCGTTGCCCGTTGGCCTAGCGACGAACGACGACTCGCCGAAGGCCTCGAAGAAGGACTCGGTGGAGATCCTGCTCGACGGCATGGCGGAGCTCCGCCTCGATCGAGCGCGGACGACGCCGCAGACCGCCGGGCAAGCGTCGGCTTCGTACCATGCCGAGCATCAAGTGCACGCGAGCGAGCGGCCGCCGCCGATCGCCGACGAGCCCAAGGTGCTGCTCGAGCAGCCTCCGACCGTGACGATGCGCCTCGTGCGCGGCGCCTCTCTGCGGCCTGGCGAGGCCGACCCGACGTGGATTCGGCCGGAGCAGACGCTCCGGCGTGTCTTCATTGCGCTCGCCGCGGGCTTGGCGGTCGTGATCGCTATCTTCGTCTGGCTCCAGGCGGCATCCCGCTCGGGCGAGCGTGCGCAAGAAGGCGCCGCGAGGCCCGAGGCGATTCGGGCCTCGCCCCCGATGGCGAACGCGCCGCAGGGGGCACCGGCTCCGCGCGCACCCGTCGCGCCTACGCTGGAAGCACCGGCGACGGCTGCGGCGGGAGTGGCCACCGAGGCAGCCGCTGCGGCGTCCGTGCCCGGTGCATCGGCGGCGGGAGAACCCGCTCCGGGAAAGACCTCCGCAGGCCACGGTTCGAGCGCATCGCCGACGCATGCGGGCGACGGCCACGGCAATGCCGCGGGCCATCGGAAGGCGAACCCCGCGGGGGCGGCGTCGACCGATTTGGGCGAATTCAAGACGACGTACTGACGCAACTTCGCCGGCGGGACCGCCGATAGGGCGGCATGCGGCGGTTTGGATGGACGCTGTGGCTGCTCTTCAGCGCCATGACGCTGCCTGTCCGAGGCTCGGCGGACGCGGCATTGCCCGTCGCGGCCGTTCGGCATCGGTTGGCGCTGCCGGATGCGCGTCCGTTAGGGATGGGCCGAGGCCTCTGGGCCGAGGTCGACGCTGTTCCTGGGGAATCGCCCGGTCCGGGCCATCCGCAGGGCACGGTCCTCGTGGCGCAGGCGACGGTCCATGATCCTTCGCCGGCGATTACCGAATGGGATCTCGCCACGGGCTCGATGGTGCGGAGCACCGTGTTGCCGCTCCCGGCGGCGCAGGCCGATCTCCGCCTCGTTCGCGCGGGCGGCCGGCTTCACGCATTCGCCTCGCGCCCGCCCGACGGGCCGACCTTCTATGCGCGCTTCGACGCCTCGCTGCGGCTCGAGCACGTCGAGCCCTGGGGAAGCGGCGAGCGGCCGCGCGTTGCGACCGACGGTGACGCGATCGCCGCTCTCTGGTCGGGGGCCCGCGCGCGCGGGCCTGGCGATCGCGGCTGGCAGCTGGAGGTGATCGACGCGCTTGGCCAGCCCGCATGGGCCGCCGTCGTCTCGCGAACGAGCGGGTCGACGTTCGCGGTTGGCGATCCGCTGGCGTTTGCCGGCGGGCGCACCTTCGTGCTCCTTGCGAACCAGGCCGTACCGGCCGTCGTGGCGTTTTCCGCGGACGGGCGCGAGCGGCAGGTGTCCGCGCTGCCGTTTCGGTTCGAGGACGGGCGGCTTCTCGCGTCCCGAGGGCAGGTATTTTTCACAGACGGCTGCCGCCTGGCGAATCTCGCGGACGGAAGCGACGTCCGCGTTCCGAATCGGCGCGAAGGCGAGCGCCATTGCCCGGCGTTCGATGCCGTCGCGGACGGCGAAGGGCGATGGGTGACGGCGGCGGGCGAAATATGGAGCCCGTCGATGGCACTCGTCGCGCGCTTTGCCGATCCGGTGGACGCGGTGGAGCGCCGCCCATTCTGGTGTTTCGGCCGGCCTGCGCGCCTTGTCGTGGACCAGTTTCGAGGTCGCGTCTGGCTCGATTGGGCGGAACTCGAGCAGGTACCTTGTCGATCGAGCGAAGGGAGGAGTACACAGCCGAAGGCGTTCCGAAATTCGGTGCGCCTTCACGTCGAGGTGTCATGCGTCGGGCCATTCGATGGGCATTGCTAACGAGCGCAATCGTCGGGGTCCTGGGCGCGCCGGCGGGAGCGCAGGCGGCGCCGGCCACCGGCGATCCGGCGGCGGTCGAGGCACAGTCGCGATTCGACGAGGGGCTCGCCCGCGTGAAGGCCGGCGATTTCGCGGGAGCGCGCGTTTCGTTCGAGCAGGCGTACGCCGTGCTCCGCCGGCCGAGGATTCTGTGGAATCTCGCGCTAGCCGAAGAGAAGACGGGCCATCTGGTCGAGGCGCTGACCCATTTCAAGCAAGTGGCGCGCGACCCGGGAACGGGCGAGACGGATCGGGCCAATGGCCAGCTTCATATCGAAAGCCTCAGCCATCAGACGGGGCACGTGGATGTGCAGGCGCCGCCGGGCGTTTCGTTGTCCGTGGACGGTGGACCGCCCACCGCGATGACGCCTCTTGCGGAGCCATTGGACGTGTCCCCGGGCCATCACGTCATCGAAGCGCTCCTTCCGCAGGGGACCAAGTCGCTTTCGGTCGATGCTTCCGCGGGACAGATCGCTCACGTGAGCTTCGTTTCATCGGGAGACGAGCCACCGGGGGTGCCTCCGCCGAGCGTGACGGTACCTCCGCCCGGACCGGTGATCGACGAACCGCCGCCCGCGGGGGCGCCGGGCGAAGGGACGCAGAGCACGCCGGGCAACGGCGCGCGCATCGCGACAACGGCGACGATCGGCGGCCTCGCGGCCGCGTCGATCGCGGTCGGCGTGTACTTCGGCGTGCAATCGCGAAACGACGCGAACGCCGCGGCAAAGGACCGCATCGCGGTCAGCGGTTCGAGCGCCTGCGCGTCCGTCATGAGCCCCGCGTGCTCCGGGTTGAACGACGCGGTCCAAGGGCAGAATCGCGACGCCACCGCATCGGCGGCGTTCTACATTGCCGGCGGCGTGCTCGCGGCCGGTGCAGTCGCGACGTGGTTTCTCTGGCCGAGAGGCGCAAACCGAAGCACGGCTGGGCTATGGATAGCGCCATCGATCGCGCCGGGCCTCGCGGCGGTGGGAGCGGGCGGGGCGTTTTGAGGAATCGTTAGTTCGTTTTAGTTCGTTTTCGATTCATGAACCGAGGGTGGAGATGACGATGCGGCGGGAATTCGTCTGGTCGGGGGTCGTTGGTTTGGCGTCGGTCGTCGCGGCGGCGGGCTATGGATGCGGCGAGAACAGCTCCGGCAATTGCTCGGACAATGCCACCTGTCCGCCGAATGATGCGACCGCGCCGATGCCCGATGGGGGCGAGGGCACGCCCGAAGCGTCCGGGACGGACGACGGCGGGGTCGACGCGACGCTGGATGGGGGTTCGGATGGGAGCGCGGTCGACGGGAGTGTCGCGGCCGATGCGGGCGACGCCGGAAATGCGACGCCCGCGACGGACGGTAGCGACGGAAGCCAATGCGATCCGAACGGCGACCCGAGCACGAATCCGTGCGCGGTGGACGAGACGAACGGGGTATTCGTGTCGGCGAACACGGGAATGAACGACGCGGGCACGGCGGGCACGGCGTCGTCGCCGTGGAAGACGATCAGCGAGGGCATCGCGGCGGCGGCCGCGGCGGGCAAAGGCCGGGTGTACATTTGT
>DATHQY010000174.1:0-10509 GCA_035482215.1 Polyangiaceae bacterium
CCCGGGGTTGTTCGGAACCCCGATCTCGAACCGTCGACGCCGAACCCCTTTTGAGGCACTCTCGGCTCCGGTTGCTCGACACGTTCCCTGGCCCCATCACCCTGCGAAGAGGGTGGCCCCATGGCCCTGCGAACCGGCAGATGACGGGGCACGGCCGTTGCGCTGTGAGACGCCATGGCCGACACCACCATCGCTCGCTCTATCCTTGTCCCGCGACCGCGCGGTCCTCGCCCGTGTACCTTCGGCCGAGGCCAGTGGTCGTTCGTTGCCGTCGCCAGCGTCGTCCGGGCCGCTGGCCCGAGCCGAGCCGGCGATCGGCCTACCAAAGGGCCCGTGGCGTCGAACGCGTTGAACCCGGCCGAGGAAAGCCGTCGGGCGCACGGCCGCGTCCGCCACGCAGCCTCTTCGGAGCCGGATCGGCGCCGCTCGCGAGCGCCCCGGAGGCCGCGATGAGGCGCTCCAGCGCGAGCGTTCCCGAAGCGACGGTCGAGGCAGACAGCCAGGCATCCTGTGGTGCCGAAATACGGCGTTTTTGCGCGGTTTCCGGGGCGGAAGCAGAGCCAGGATCGGCGTTCCTATCTCATCGCCGTTTGCAATTCGCTGCTGACAAGGACGCTCGGCGGGTCAAACATGCCAACGATGCGCGCGCTTCTCGAAGCGATCGTCGGAGCGTTTTTCGGCGCCTTCCGTCCGAGGGCGAACCTGGTCGCGGAGAACCTCGTGCTGCGCCAACAGCTTGCGATTCTCCGCCGAACGATCCGTCGGCCGCGGCTCCGGCCCATCGTCCGTGCGTTCTGGGTTGTGGTGTCCTGTCTGTGGTCGCGGTGGTCGGACGCGTTGGCGATTGTCGAACCGGCGACCGTGATCGCTTGGCATCGGCGCGGTTTCGCCCGGTTCTGGGCGTGGACGTCGCGGCGGGTGGGTCGGCCGCCGCTGGCGCCGGAGCTGGTGAGTCTCATCGAGCGGATGGCGCGTGAGAACCCGCTCTGGAGTCGACGGCGGATCGCCAGTGAACTGGCGAAACTCGGTCATTGCGTCGACAAGGACACGGTCGCCAAGTACATGCCGAGGCCCACCCCGCGCCCGCGCCGCCCGCCGTCGCAGACCTGGAAGACCTTCGTTCGAAACCACCTCTCGAGCACGATCGCGGTCGACTTTTTGGCCGTGCCGACGGTGACGTTCAACGTCCTGTACGTCTTCTTCGTCCTTTCGCTGGAGCGTCGCCGCGTGTTGCACGTCAACGTGACCGGACACCCATACGCCGCGTGGGCCGCGCAGCAGATTGTGGAGGCCGTCGGCGCCGAGAACGTGCCGGAACGGTTGATCCGTGATCGCGATGCCATCTTCGGTATTGCATTCAATACGCGCGTCACCAACCTCAGTATCGAGCAACTCAAGATCACCCCGCGTTCGCCCTGGCAGAACGGATACGCTGAAAGGTGGGTGGGTACGCTGCGGCGCGAGCTGTTGGATCACGTCATCGTGTTCGGCGAGCGGCATCTGCTTCGATTGCTCCGCCAACACGTGACCTATTACAACGAGGACCGGCCCCACATGTCGCTCGGCGGCGATTCCCCTGTCTCGCGAGCCGTCGAACCATCGAGCGCAGGCGAAGCGTCGCACTTCCGCGAGTCGGCGGACTGCACCACCGCTATTCGAGGGCCGCCTGACTGTCGAACGAGTATTTGGCCGCCACAGCTGCCGGCGCGTCGTTACGAGCTGGCCGAATGGCGGCCCGCGAAGGTCAACATCGACTGCTGCATCACCTTCGATCATCGGCTCTATTGCCTGCGTACGCCCTCGTCGGCCAAGAGGTGTACGTGCGCGCAACAGTTACTGTCGTGGAGATCCTACATCGAGGCGACGCGTGGCATCGCACCGCCGCGGCTTCGGTCGAAGGGGGCCAGCGTGCTCGCCCGGGTGCACCGCCCTCGGGCGCATCGCAATTACGGCCGCTGGCCGTCAGAACGGATCGTCGCATAGAGCGCGAGCGTCAGACCGCAAGTGGGCGACGTCGCGAGCGCGCGAGCACCTACGCGGCGCGTCGTATTTCGACAAGGAGGACGAGAGTAATCTTGGAAAGATGGTTCAAAAGTGGGTCGAGATGAAGCGACGCTGTTTAGAGACTCTCCGGCAGCGCGAAACGAAACGTCGCCCCGTGCTCCGGGTTGGCCTCGGCCCAGAGCCTACCTCCGTGACGTTCGACGATGGATCGGCTGATCGCCAGGCCCATTCCGAGCCCCGCGGGCTTCGTCGAGTAAAACGTAGTAAAGAGACGACCGCCGTCTTCCTTGGCGATCCCGATCCCGCTGTCCTCGACCGCCACGAGCACTTCGCGGCTCCCACCGGACGCATCCGCGTAAGTGCTCACGCGAACGCGGCGGCGCTCACTCGGCAAGTCGCGCGACGCGTCGGCCGCGTTGAGGACGAGATTCAGAATCACCTGCTGGAGCTGTACGGGATCGGCGAGCACCTTCGGGAGTGGTTCCGCCAGCGCAGTCTCGATGGCAACGCCGTCACGGAGCAGCTGGCCCCGAACAACCGGCAGGATGCTGAGGACGACCGCCGACACGTCGCAGGGCATCATCGCATTCGGAGATCGCGCCAGAAGCGCTCTGATGCGCGTGAGCACTTGCGCTGCCTGCTCCGCATCGGCGGCGATCGCGTCGAGGAACTCGCGGGCGGCTTCCACGTTCTCCCCTCGAAGCCTGTCGGCGCCGGCATCGGCGTTCGCGATGATCGCTGCGACCGGTTGGCCGATCTCGTGGACGAGCGACGCCGCTAACTCGCCGACGGTGGTGACCCGCGCCACGTGCGCGAGCTCGCGCTGGGCCTTCCCGAGAGCGGCCGCCGACTGACCGAGTTCGTGCGCCATTCGCTTGCGAGCGAAGGCGTCGGCGAAGACTTCCGCCAGAAGCCGCATCCTCGGCATCGTATCGTCGGGCCATTCGGTCAAGCGAGATGCCCATATGAAGCTCATCGCAGCGATGGCGTCCCCGCCGATGACGAGCGGAAGCGCGAGCGCCGAGCGGCCGCCTATTGATGCAAGAGCCTCCCGTTCCACGCGCCGTTCATCCTCGTTTCCGCCCACGATCGGAAACATCACCGCCTCCCCGCGGCGCAGCGAATCAAACGCCGTGTCGAATACGGAGGGCAGAATCCTTGGCGCCAGCACGGCGCCGGGTCGCCGCCACACGAGGACGGATTCGGGACGCACAGTCCTATCCTCGAGCCAGAAGATCGTCAGCCGATCGGCCCCTACGAGCTCCCCAACGCGGTGCAGGGCGCGGTGGATGCAATCGTCGAGGGCATCGACGGGCGCGGAAGCGAAGCTCGCGGAAATCTCGGAGAGCTGGAGCCTCCATTCGATCTCGGCTTCGGCGCGCTTCAGATCGTCGATGTCCGTGTTCGTCCCGAACCACTCGACGATGTCGCCCCGCTCGTCGCGGTAGGGTTCGGCGCGGACCAGAAACCACCGGTATTCCCCATCTCGACCGCGAATGCGCGCTTCGGTCTCTCCCGATCGTCCCGTGTCGACCCGTGACCGCCACCAAGCTTCGACGCCCGTCGCGTCCTCCGGATGAAACGCTTGCCCCCACTGCAAGCCAAACGCGCCCTCGCCTGGAACTCCGACGTAATCGAGCCATTGCTTGTTGGCGAACTGGGTCCGCCCGTCCGCAGACGCCGACCACGCCAGCGTCGGAATCATGTCGATCGCCCGTTTCAGGCGTTCGCCGGCGAGATTGACCTCACCGTACAGCCGGGCGTTCTCGACCGAGATTGCCGCCTGAGGCGCGAGAGTCGTGAGGGCCGAGACGCGTGCCGGCGTGAACGCGCCGGGCGTGAGGGCGCTCTCGAGGTAGAGGGCGCCGGTGAGAACCCCTTGGCGCATCAGCGGCAGGCAAAAAACGGAGCGTGGTCTCGCCTTCGCGACGTACTCGTCGGCGCGGAACGGGCTCGAACCCGGCGCATCGCTTAGGATGACGCTCTCATGCGTCTGAAGTACATGACCGAGGATCGAGGTAGGCAGAACGCTCGTCGTCGGCGCCGTCGGGCCGATCAGGATGGCGATCTCGCCCTGGGGCGTTCGACGCGCCTCGGCTTCCACGGTGGGGAAGCCCAGCTTCACGTGGATCAGGAGAGCTCGGTCTGCGGCGGCAATGTCGAGCGCGATCCTCATCAGCCGGTCGACGACCTGGTCGAGAACGATCGTGCCCGCAAGAATTTGCGACGCGCGGACCACGCCGGTGAGATCGAGGGACTCCACTTTCTGGCGTCTCTATCTTCTTCGAGCAGGCCTCTGGGCCGGCGACGACCTCGAGTCTACCCCTGCCGCGCTCCGAATGGAGCCGCTAACCGACCTGCATGAAACGATCTACTTTTAGCTTTCGGATGCGAATGCGCGGGATTGTGCGGTGCAAGTGAATGCCAGAGCGCTCGTAACGGTCGTCGATGACGATGAGTCACTACGGCGATCCGTCGAGAATCTCCTGAGCTCGGTGGGGATGGAAGTGGCGACACTCGCGTCCGCCGAGGCATTCCTTACGTCGTCGTCCCTGGACGAGACCCGCTGCCTCGTCCTCGACCTACGCATGGAGGGGATGAGCGGGCTGGAACTGGTAGCGCGGCTCGCGGCACTGGGAAAACCAATTCCCTTCATCCTGCTGACGGCGCACGGCGACCAGGACGTGCGCCAGCAGGCGCTGAAGGCGGGCGCGATCGCATTTCTGACGAAGCCGTTCCGCGCCGACGATCTGGTCAATGCTCTCCGGACGGTGCTTGGACCGGGCCCGTGAGCCCGGCGATCGCGAAGCGAAACGTCGCGCCGTGCCCGGGGTTGGCCTCGGCCCATAGCCGCCCGGCGTGGCGCTCGATGATCGAACGACTGATCGAGAGGCCCATTCCAAGGCCGGTCGGCTTCGTGGTGTAGAACGTCTCGAAGAGACGATCCGCGTCGGTGCCGTCGAATCCGATGCCGGCATCCTCGACGGCGACCACGACCGTCGCTTCATCGCCACGCTCTTCGACCGAGGTACGTACGACGACGTGTCGTCGCGCCGGAGCGACGTCACGCGACGCCTCAGCCGCGTTCAAGACGAGGTTCAGAACGACTTGCTGAAGCTGCACCGGGTCGCCAAGGACGCACGGAACGATCGGTGCCAGGATGGCCTCCAGCGCGACTCCGTCACCCGCGACCTGGCCGCGAACGAGCGGGAGCACCGCTTGCACGACTGCGGACAGATCACACGGCACGAACTTGACCGCCGATCGAGAAAGCAACGCGTGAATTCGCGCCAGCACCTGTGCGGCGCGGTCGCCATCGAGCCTGATGGCGGCGATCGTTTCGCGAGCCGCGACAAGATTGGGCTTCGCCCTCGACAGCCAGTTCTTCCCAGCACCGGCGTTTGCCACGATCGCCGCCAGCGGTTGGTTGACCTCGTGCGCGATCGACGCCGCCAGCTCTCCCAGCGTGGTGAGACGCGTGACGTGGGCCAGATCGCGCTGCGCGTCCTGAAGCGCACCGGCCGCCCGGGCGAGTTCGAGGCCGGATTGTTGCCGCGCCAGCGCGTTGGCCAGCACCTCTCCGACCCCCCGAACGCGTTGCTGCGTTGTTTCCGCCAGCTCCCGATCGTCTCGCCAACGAACCGCGCTGAGAGCCGCTATTACCTGTCCGCCGATACGCAGCGGGATCCCGATTCCGGCGTGGACGCCGGTTTGGCGCAAGAGCGCGCGCACGCTGTCTCCCTCGGCGAATGGAGCCACGCTAGGAATCCGAAACTCCTCGCCGCGGCGCAAGAGGGCCACGACCGGGGAGATGAGCGGTGACGTGGCCTCCAAAGGCCGCGGGACTCCCGGTCTCGTCCAGCAGTGCGTTGGAACCACGTCGGGCCCGTCCTTGGGAAACCGTACGACGACGATGCGATCCACCCCGAGGAATTCCCCGATCCGCCCGAGTGCGGCCTCGATCGAAGACTGGAGCCCGTCGGCCGGCGCCGAAGCCAGACTCGCGGACACCTCGGAGAGTTGAAGCCGCCATTCGAGTTCGGCCTCTGCTCGCTTGCGATTCTCGATGTCTGTGCTCGTTCCAAACCACTCGACGATCTCGCCATGGTCGTCGCGCAGCGGCTGCACACGAATCAAAAACCAACGATACTCACCGTCGACGCCGCGCTGGCGCGCTTCGAGCCGCGCCGGTTTTCCCGAAGCGATCATGTCGCGCCAGGTGGCGATGAGGCCGGGCTCGTCGTCGACGTGGATCGTACTGCGCCACGACGCACGTGCCTCTTCCTCCGTCAGACCCGTGTAGTCGAGCCACCGCTTGTTGAAATAGCGCGCCGTCCCGTCGGCGGTCGTGGACCAGGCGAGCGCGGGGATGGTGTCGATGGTGCGCTTCCAGCGTTCTCCAGCACGATTGACCTCGGCATAGAGTCGGGCGTTTTCCAGAGAAATCGCCGCCTGGGGCGCGAGCATCGTCAAGACGGAGAGGCGCGCCGCCGTGAACACGTTCGGCGCGAGCGCGTTCTCGAGATAGAGAAAGCCGGTCATCGCTCCTTGCTTCAAGAGCGGTAAACACAGGATCGATCGCGGTCGTCGTCCGAGAACGCAGTCGTCCGTACAAAACGGATTGGGGAGCGCCGCGTCGGCGATGATCAGTGGCTCGCGCGCACGGACCACGTACCAAAGGACCGAGTCCGGAAGGTCGGTAGACGTCAGCTGCCGGTCGTCTAGACGAACCGCGATCCCTTCGGAGGTCGTCGTCGCCTCGGCTTCGAGCGTGGCGCCCGCGACGGCCATCCTCGCCAGCAGACCGCGCGTCGCGCCCGCATGCTCAAGCGCAATGCTCATCAGGCGCTCGATAAGCTTTGCGAGGACGATCTCGCCCGACATCGACTGGCATATCCGGACGACGGCCGCGGCGTCGGCATCGCCGGGAGTCCCGCCGGTCTCGCGCTCGGGCGCAGGCAGGCCGCGGTCGCGGATCTCGGGGTGAGCCTCCTCGATGTGACGAGCCTTGCCGATGGCCCCCCAGCGCAGGAACGCGGCGTGTGCAGTCTGGAAGCAACGCTCGCCGTCCGCGGCCAGACCGCAACCTTCGTAGAAGAGCCCCGCCCGTTCCGCGGCGATCCCTTCGATGTGCACGAACCCGGATGCGCGCGCATCACGCATCGCGCTCTCGTAAGCGGGCCCGGCGTCCGCCGGCCGGCCCTCGAGCCGCGCAGTCTCGGCCGCCAGCAAGTCGGCGCGGGGGCGGAAAGTCTCCGGACAAGCCTCCGCCCACGAGGCCACCCTCGCGTAGGAGCGACCGAGTTCCGACAGATGGTGTGGTCGCTCATCGGGCGGCACCTCATCGAAGCGGGCCGCATGCGCGAGGCCTGCGAAGAGATGGTAGCTGACCGTCTCGTACGTAAGCCCCAGTGTGATGTCCGGCAGCGTGCGAACCATCTCCGCCACTCGGTCTGCCGCGTCGACGGCCGCCTTGTGGTCAGCGGCAAAAAACCGGGCCATGACCTTCAGAACCCAGTACGCGTAGGCGTCGAAGCGCCCCACATTTTCATCCTCGGCCGTCTTCTCGTCGAAGGCCCCGTCATCCAGGCGGCCGAAGCTGGCAAGCTGCCCGCGGAGCATACGCACGAAGAGAAGGCGGGGAATGAATGCTTCGCCGAACGCCTCGTAGTTCGCTTTCTTCGCGAGTGCGATACCGGCTTCGATTTCGCCCTGAACGTCCGCGAGCGCGTCGCCTGCGACGAATCGATTTCCAGTCATCGTCATCGCGGCATAGACGGCAAATGTCATGTCGCCGGATTCGAGCGCGATCGCGGCGGCGCGCCGGATCGACTCACGCGCTTGCTCCAGCGACCCCACGAAGGGCCCGACGTACGCGCCCATCGTCATCCACGCGCGTCCCACGAAACGTCCCCTCGCGCTCCGCCCCAGAAGCTCGCCTCCGAGACGGCCGAACCGGAGGGCGGTCGCATGGCCCGCGAGGTCGCGCGCAGACAGCACCATCGCGATCTGGATGTACGTCAGGCAAGACCCCTCCCAGTGGCCGTGCCTCAAGCCGAGGTTGACCATGCGGGCAACGAGGAGATCGACCAGGTTTCGCTCGTACAATGAGACGGCAGGCTGAAGCTCCGCCATGACCTCGACCGTCGCGCGAAGGTCCGCGTCCTCCATCCGCGGCAGGCTCACGAGCTCCTCTATGGACCTCCCGCCGATCGCGCTCCACATTTGGGCGATCTCACGCTCCACGTCCGCGCGCGGCGGGTGGGCCGACAAGTCGGCGCCGGCCGCGCGGAGATACGTGAGCGCAACGTCCGTCGCATCGTGGTAGCGGTAGGCCATCGTGTAGAGCGTGATGCGCGCTCGAGCAACGGCCGCCCGGTCCAAGAGCGTCGTCGCGCGCAGCGCGAGATCGGCGAGGTGCCGCTCGGCCTCCTCCATATGCCCCGTCAAGTACTCGCACTCGCCGCGATGGAGCTCCAACGCGAACGCCAGCCGAGGCGCACGGATCCAGCCCTGCTCATCGAGCAGGGCGAGACCGGCGCGCACGTAAGTCAGCGCGGAGGCAAAAGCTGCGGCCCCGCGCGCGCGCTGTCCGGCCGCGAGATTCAGCTCGGCCACCCGCCTTCGCTCGTCGGCGGCCGTAATGAGGCGCCCGCCTCGATTGAGCTGGCTTACGATTTCGAAGATCATCGAATCGAGACTCTCGGCGGGCGTGCGCGCGGCCAGCACGCGACCAATGTGCAAATGATGGCCAGCCCGCTCGTCCTCGGGAATGCACGCGTACGCGACTTCCTGCACGCGGTCGTGCGTGAACCGGTACGTCTTGTCCGCGCGCACGACGAGCCCAGTGGAGATCGCGCTCGCGAGGGCGCCATGAACTGCTTCTTGCGAGAGGCCGAGGACGGCGCCGAGGGTCTCCGCGTCGGCTCCGCTTCCTATGCAACCCAGCTCCTGGAGCGCGCCGCAGGTCGAATCTGGAAGGCGGTGCAGCTCGCCGACCATGAGGTCGACGACATTGTCGATGTAGCCCATGGCCTGGATTCGCGACAAGTCCCACCGCCACCCTCCCGCTCCGCCGTCGAATGCGAGGAGCCGCTCGTCCGCGAGCGCGCGGATGAACCGAAGGGCGAACAGGGGATTGCCTCCCGTCTTTGCGTGCAGAAGCGCGGCGAGCGGGCGAAGCGTCTCTGGTTCGCGATGAAGCGTGTCGGCAAGGAGTCCCGTGAGGTCATCGAGCGGGAGCGGCCCCAGTGCGATCTCGTGCAGCCGCACGTGCTTGCCGCGAATTTTATGCAGTACGGCCGACAGAGGATGCGACGGATTGACCTCATTGGTGCGGTACGCGCCGATGAAGAACAGGTGTTGAGCGTCGCCCGCAGCCAGGTCTTCGAGGAAATCGAGCGTCGCCGGATCGAGCCACTGCAGATCATCGAGGAAAAGGACCAATGGACGGCCGGGGCTCGCAAACGAAGTGACGAAGCGCGACAGCACGGCGACGAATCGATTGCGGGCCTCGGGGGCTGGTAGATCGGGGGGCGGCGGATGTTTGCCGAGAATCACCTCGAGCTCGGGAACCAGATTTGCGATGAGCTGTCCGAACGCCCCCACCGCCTGCTCCACCGCCGTGCGAAAGCGCGCGAGGTCGTCCTCGCTTTGCACGAGCACCCTCCGGACGAGCGCACCCAGCGCTTGTGCGAGCGTGGCGTACGGGATGTCTCGCTTGTATTGATCGAACTTTCCCGACGCGAAGAGGGCCGGTGACGACGAGATCGTGTGCTGCAGAGCGTCGACGAGAGAAGACTTTCCGACTCCCGAGTAGCCGGACAAGAGGACGAACGTGGGCCTTCCGTCCGCGATCTCGTGGAACGCGGAAACGAGTGTTTCTATCTCATGTTCCCGCCCGTAGAGTCGCCCCGGGACCGCCAACCGTATCGAGGCCTCGTGAGCGCCCGGAGAAAACCACTCGATTGCGCCTCGAGCCTCCCAGCGAGCGAGGCACCGGCGTAGATCCCACGCGACGCCTGCAGCCGTCTGGTAGCGCTCCTCTGGCGATTTGCGAAGGAGCTTGAGTACGACCTCGGCCAGAACCGCGGGGGTCCGTGGAACGCGCTGGATAGGGTTCGTCGGTTCGCGTGCGATGTGGCTGTGAATCAATTCGGTCGGATCGGAAGCGGAGAACGGGAGGTCCCCCGTGAGCATCTCGTAGAGAGTGACGCCATAAGAGTAGAGGTCACTACGGCGGTCCACCGACCGATCCATCCGGCCCGTTTGTTCCGGCGACACGTACGCGAGCGCTCCGAAGAATGCCTCGCGCGCTCCCGAGGAATGGCGGTCGCGCGAGCACTCGGCCTCGTCACGGAGGCCCGTCCACCAAGCCCTACCCGTCTCGAGGTCCACGAGCACGTTCCAGGGGTTGACGTGCTCGTAGAGCCGACCCTGTTCGTGTACGCGTCCGAGGGCCTCGGCAAGTCCGATGGCGACGCTCAGGAACGGCTCCACCTCCCA
>DATHQY010000175.1:0-10137 GCA_035482215.1 Polyangiaceae bacterium
GCTTCGCGCAGCCCACGGCGACGAGCCGTTCGATCTGGACGACGTCGTGTCGATCGAGCAACCGAACTTGTTCGCGTTCGTGCACGAACACGTCGATGCAGCGCTCGACCCTGCGCCTCGGGACGCGGCGGCGCCGCGGGCGTCACGCGACGTCGACGTGGACGACGTGCATGCCGTCTATCGCGCGATCGTGCTGATGACGCTGTGCCTGTCGCACGCTGTCCTCGCGGTCGACGGCGCGGCTCGCGGCAGCCGCGAGCTCATGGCGTGACGCCGCGAGGACCTGGCGTGACCCCGCGAGGGCCCGGCGTGACGCCGGCAGCGAGGCACGTCACGGCGAGACGCGCGTGAAGAGCTTTCCGCGCGCGTGTTCCGTCGCGGCGCTCGTCGCGATCACGTTCGTCGCCGGCGCGGGCCTCGTCGCGGGGGGCATTCGCCTTCTGCCGTGGCTCCTCGATCCCGCGGTGTCGTGGCGCATCGCCGCGCCCTTCGCGCGGGGCCTCGCGGCGGTCGCCGTCGAGTCGGCGATCCTCGTCGGATGGCCGCTCGGTTGGGCGCTCGCCTGTGCAAGCTTCGTCGAGCGCGGCCACGCACGCGTCCTGCAGACGCTCGGCGAGCGCCCGCTCGCGACGGCGGGTCGTCTTGCGGCGCACGGCGCGGGCTTCGCGATCACGCTCGCGACGGTCGCCGGGATCTACGGGCGCGACGCCGGCGCGCCGGGAGCCGTGGCGACGGAGCTCGTGGCCCATGCGCGCGCGGCATGCGCCGCGGTCCGGGTGCCATCCACGTACTCGATCCCGTTCACGAGCTTCACCTGGCTCTGCGTGCCCGGTCGCACGCCGCGGATCACGGGCTCGCTTGCGGGGTTTCTCGCGTCGTCGTCGATCGTCTCCGCCGAGGACGCGCGCATTGCGGGCGACTTCCGTGCGCTGACGCTGACCGACGCGCGCGTGCTCATCCAAGGCGCCGGGGGGCCCGCCGCGGCGCCGACGACGGCGGCGCCGCTCACGCCGCCGCTGTCCGTTTCCATGCACGTCGGAAGGCTCACCCTCCGCGGCATGTCTCCGTGGGCGCAAGCGTCGATTTTACCGGCGGCGATCCGTGCGCTCGTCCTTACCGTGAGCGGGTGGATCACCGCCATGGCCGCGGCGTGGTCTGTCCTGCGGAGCGGCGTTCGGTCGCGGATGGCGGCCGTCACCCTGGGCGCGGCCGGACCCGTGGCCGCGCTGGCGCTCATGCGGCTCCTCGAGCGCATGAGCGCGCGCCCCCTCGCATTTGCCGCCGTACCGGTGGCGTGCGCAATGTGCACACTGGGCCTCGGCTGGTTTCTGGGATGGCTCATCGGCGGGCCCGTGAGCCCCATGGGCTTGAAAGAGCGACTCGCGCGGTGGAAGCTTCTCGGGCGGCGCCGCCATGGTCCCTTGCGAACCCCGGGTCGTACTGCTAGCCATTAAGCGAGGATTTCAGCCATGCCTAACGTTGGACCGACCGAGCTTCTGCTCATCGTGCTAGTTGCGCTTCTGGTTTTCGGCGCCGGCCGTGTCGCAGACATCGGCAAGGGCCTGGGCCAGGGCATCAAGAACTTCAAGCAAGGCTTGAAGGAAGCGAACGAGATCGACGCCGAGAAGAAGCTGCCGGAGAAATCGGCTTCGACGTCGGTTGCCAAGGAAGACGCAGCCAAGGCTTCCTGAGTTCGTCCGACCCCGTCGGACCCCACACGCTGGGCTGGCTCAGGCGGGCGCTGTCGCGGGCGCACTCTCGCTGGCGAGTCGTAGGATCGGGCTCAGTCGAGTCATTCCGATCGCGGGTGGCGCAAATACGCGCTTGCGAATGCTCGTCGACGAGGACGAGCGCGGGTGCGTCGTGACCTTTTCTATGCGCCAGTCGTCTATTGCGCGTGGGCAGCGCCCGGCTTGGCGCCCATGCCCGGGGGCAGCGTGACTCCCGGCGGGAGCGTGACTCCGGGCGGCAACCTCATCCCCGGCGGCAACCCCGCCATTCCCGGCGGCGACCCCGGCCTCTCGCCGGGCCCTCCGGCCCCTGCGAACCCGCGCATCGCGCCGAGCATCTGCCCGAGATCGATCACGCGGTAGCCCGGCGGATATTCGAACTGCGACGCCGCGAGCGGCTTCTTCTCGATCTTCGTGACTTCGATGCGGCCCGACTCGGTGTTTCCCGTCTTGTCGTAGCCGATGAGGCGAAGCGGAAAGCGCTTGCCGTCGAGCAGCTCCGCCATCCAGAGGCGCTCGGTCGGGATGCCCGTGAGTGGGATCTGAAACCAGCTTGCCCCTTGCTCGGAGACGCACACGGTCGCTTCGCGATGGTCGCTCGTGACGTCCCAGTTCTCGCATTTGTAGCCGGCCACTGTGTCGGTCTTGCCGGTCTTCGTCAGCGTCGTCTTGGGCGGCTCGGGCGCCTGCGTGGCGCCAGGATGGCCTGGGGGCGGGGTGCCCAACCCCTTCAGCTTTTCGCCGCTCGTGTTGAGATCGATGACCATCACTTCTTTGCGCGCGTCCGATACGAGCGCGGCCTTCTTCGATGCCGTGTCGAGGATCCCGTATCCGCTCCCGAGGCCGGAGCTCGCGGTCAGCTTCTCGGGCAAATCGAGCCGTACTTTCCCGGTCTTGACGAGCACGTCGAGCGGCGTGGGCGTCGTGTCGCCCTTCTCTTTGTCGGTCAAGGCGAGGTCGATCTCGCCTTCGAACGACTCGAGGAACGCGAGCGACGCGGCCACGGGCGGCGGCGTGGAGGAGGACGACGAAGCCGCGCCACCGGCGGGCCCCGTCGAATCCGACGATCGATGGCAATGAACGAGACCCGAAGCGAGACCGATCAACGCGAGCGCGGTCACGCTTCGCTCGACACGCCCGACACACCCCACGCGCGCAAGGATCATGGCGAGGTACGTTATCGGGACAGTTTCCCGATGTCCCGAAGAAGCGTCGCGAGGCTCTCGACGTCGTCGGTCGCGTAGTAGCCGCGTACGCGACCTTGTGGGTCGACCAGCACGAACCAATCGCCGTGCACGACGTCGAAGTCGTTCGCGCCGCGCGCGACCTTTTGCGCGGACACTTTGAATCCGTCGAGAACCGCGCGCATGACGTCGTTCGGCGGCCCCGTGACGAACGACCAGCGGGCGAGGTCGGCGTGGGCCTTTTCGGCGTATTGGGCGAGTACGGCGGGCGTGTCGTTCTCCGGGTCGACGGAGAACGAGACGAGCTTCGCGGGGCTTCCGTCGCGCGCGAGGCGCGCCTGCAGATCGGCCATCGTGGCCGTGAGGCGCGGGCAGGACGACGCGCAGTGCGTGAAGATGAAGTCGACCACGCTGACGTGCCCGAGCATCGCGTGCTCGTCGAAAGGCGCGCCGCGTTCGTCGACGAGGTGCATCGCGGGGACGCGCGTGTACACGGGCAGCTCGTGGCCGGCGCGTCGCGCTTGGGCGTACGTGAAGAGCGCGACGGCAACGAACAGGCCGGCGATCGCGAGGGCGAACCGCAAGCGGTACCCGCGTGCGTCGATCGCGCGCGGCGCGCGTTCGGTGGTGCGCACGTCGCCGGCGTTTGCCACGCGCGCGACGCGCGCCGTCATGTGGGGATGCGGTCGAAGAGGAGCGTCAGCAGAAGGATCGCCAGATACGGAATCGAGAACGCGAAGACGCGCTTGGCCCACTGCCGCGAGCGGGCATGGTCTTCCGCGCGCTGTTCCGCTCGTTCTTCCGCGCGCGGGCCGCGCGGGCCACGAAAGACCAGCGCGAGAAACGCGGCGCCGAGCAGCGCCGCGACGAGCTCATAGACGCGTCCGGCGAGGCTGAACGCACCGAACGAGAGCGACGTGGCCACGAGAAGGACCGTCCAGCCCGCAATCATGCGCTTGGCCGCGGCCTCGCCGTGCTGCACGCTCACGACCTGGAGCCCCGCGCGGCGGTATTCCTCGGCGCGGAAGATAGTGATCGCCGCGAAGTGTGGGATCTGCCAGACGAAGAGGAACGCGAAGAGCAAAAATCCGCCGAGCCCGATCGTGCCGGTGACCGTCGACCAGCCGAGCAGCGGCGGAATGGCGCCGGGCACCGCGCCGACGAGGAGCGCGAGGTGCGTGTGGCGCTTCATCGGCGTGTACACCGCGACGTACCCGATGAGCGAGACGAGGCCCAGAAAGCCCGTCATCGCGTTCACCCAGAACAGCATCGGCAGAGAGACGACGGCGAGGAGCAGGCCGAAGCCAAGCGCGACGTCGGGCGACATCCGGCCCGCCGGCAAGGGGCGCGTGCGGGTGCGGGTCATGTGGGCGTCGACGTCGCGCTCCCACCACATGTTGAGCGCGTTGGCCGATCCGACGACGAGCGCGGTACCGAGGAGCGACAGCCAGCGGTTCCGCGCGCTCACGGCGCCGGGGGCGAGGTGCGCGCCCGCGGCCTCGGTCAAGAGAACGAGCGCCGTGATGCGGGGCTTCGTCAGCGCGATCAGATCGCGGGCGAACGAGACGACCGAAGCGAACGACGTGGCGCCGATTCGCGATCCGGGCGATGCGTCGCTCGCGCTTTGCGGACGGGCTCCTAAAAGCTCACTGTTGGCCACGCTCGCAAGACCTCGCGCTCGGCAGGATTGGCCAGGGGGTTTAGGCCTCGGGGGACGACTTGGCAAGCGCGTTGGGGGGGCTCGCCGCACCCGCTTGCTCGGGCCTTGGGGCGGGGCGTTGCGCGCGCGACTCGCTCGCCTACTCGGCGGCGGCCTGCTCTGCCTTCCGGTCCGCGAGAAGCGTGCGCCACATGGCCCGGCTGTCGATGGCGGCCAGGGCGGCCCACTCGGCGGCCACCACAGCCGTGAGCCCGCGCAGGGGGGCATCGAATGCGCCGCGCGAAATGAGCGCGAGCGCCATGGACGTCGCGACGGCGACGGCGGTCCCTCCCGGGGCCTGAACGGCGGCGCAGAGCGCGAGCAGGATGGAGGCCGGAACGAGGAACGTCGCGAAGCCCACGACGCCGTACGGCGCGGGGACGCCCGACGCATCGGCCAGCGCGGTGTGGACGACGGCTTGCCAGGGCGATGCGTCCGAATGGACGCCCTGGGCCACGCCCCACGTCAGCGCGTACGCGACCAGAAGCGCGAGGCAGCATGCGAGCTGCCCCCATCCGCGCCCGCGCGAGGCGATCCACATGATGGCCGTGAGCTGCCCGCCCGCCTCGAGGAAGACGCCCGCCGTCGCGAGGGTGCGGCTCGTCCCGAAGAGCGAGAGGCTCGCCGTGTCGCCCGCGCGCATCGCGACCTCCCACGCGCCGAGGCGCGCGATGGTGGCGAATGCGAAGAGTACGAGCACGCCGGCGGTGGCGCGCGTGTGAGGCGCGGTGGCGGCCGCGTAGGCGCCGCCGAGGCACGCGATGGCGCCTGCCGCGGAGATGAGCACGGAGACGAAGGGCGGCACGCGATCGCGGAGGCCCGTGAGCGACAGGAGGAGCACGGCCGTCGCGGCGGCGATCATCGCGGCACGCGGGGCGGCGGGAATCTCGCTCGCACGAAACAACGCGACTCCGCCCGTGAGGACTAGCCCCACGAGCGCGGCCAGGAGTACGAAGGCGAACGTGGCCGACGCGCGATCCGCGATCACGACCACCACTTCGCCCGCGTTGCCACGCAAGCCGGGCGCCACGATGACGCCCATGGCGCTCGCGACGACGGCCAGGAGCGCCGCTGGGCGGAGGAGCCACGCCGACGAAAGCACGGGCGAGCTCGGTCCGACCGGCGGCTTCGCTTTCGGCGCAGCGAGGTCTCCCTCCGGTACTGCGGGAGCATCGGCGCGCGTGACGTCGGCGTTCGCCATGTACGCTGCAGGGTAGCGCAACGCCTGCGCGGTCAGGTGCCTGATTGCGACGAAGGGCCGGACCCGGGCCAGCGGACGCGCATGCTGCCTTCGCGCGCGTCGTTGGGGCTCGCCGGCGGTGCGCCGCGCTCTTTCCCTGGTCCGGGCCCGGGCGAGGGGCGCGGCGGCTCGACGTTGCTCGGCGCCGGCGTGTCGAGGATGAAGGGCCGCGCGTTCATGGTCGAGCAGGCGTACACCTCGTCGCGGTGGAACTCCCAGTGGAGGTACACGTAGCCGTCGGCCGAGACGATCGCGCTCGGGGCCGGACCGAACGGCTGCGCACGGTCGACCGCGTCGAGCGCCGCGATGTCGAACGCGGTGACGCCGCTGTTCTTCACGATGCCCATCTTCTTGAGCCGCCCTTCTTTCGTGAGGACGATCTCGAGCCGCGTGATGAGCGACTGGTCGTTCAGCGGGTGGTCGGGCGGCAGCCGATCCAGCGAATCGAGGAAGGCCTCGGCGAAGATCGGGTGAATGCGGTTGTGCATTCCGTTGAGGTACGTCGCGAAGGGCGACGCCGCCGTGTTCAACGCCGTCTGGTTGCCCGCCTTCACGCTCGACGCGTAGTTCTCGATGGCGCTTCGCCAGCGGTCGAAGTTCGAGGCGATCCACGAACCGCGGTGCTCGCTCTTGCGGCGCTCGCCGTCGGCTTCGCGCATGTGCCGCAGGTTGTCCTCGCCCACGATGGTCGCGATCTGGCCCTGGTTCAGGTTCGTATTCATCGCGCCGGGCGCCGCGTTCTGCCCGAGCCCCGGCAACGACCACATCTTGCCGCCCGGAATGCGCATCGCGGGCCCGCCCGCGGTCGGCTCCGGCGTTTCGCCTGGAGCGCCCATCGGTCGTACCGGGTTGAACGTCCACGTGCCGTCGGGCGTGCTCTGGACGTCGGGCGAGGGGAGCGACGCTCCTCCCGGCGTCGGCTGCGGCTCCGCCTGCGGCGCCGGCGACGACGGCCGATCCTGCCCCGCCGCGCCACGCGTCGCCGCGGACGGCTGCGTTTCGAGCATCGCGACCTTGGGCTGCGGAGGCGCCTTCGGGACGTGCGGTTCCTTCTGGACGTCGAGGTCCGTCGAGTGCTCGCCGGGCGCCCGGTTCTTCTCGCCCTTGCGGTCCTCGGTGTCGGCGATGCGCGTCTTCTCGCTGTCGCCTTGCGCGCTCTCGGCTCCGTGATGCGTCGCGCCGGGGCTCGGATGCTCGTCGTCTTGTGTGTGCGACGTCTGCGTCGCGCGCGTCTCCTGATCGACGTGGTTCGCCTGGTCCGCGATGAACTTCGCGGTGGGGTTGTCCTGCTGATCGGGCTTTGCGTGCTGGCGCACCGCGATGCGGTGATCCTTCAGCGTGTCCTCGGGAAGGACGAGCGGCTTCTTTTCCTCCGGCTTCTTGACCAGCAGGATATCCTTCTTCGGCTTTGGCTTCTCCTCGGGCTTCTTCGGCTCGTCGGGCTTCTTCTCCAGGGGCGGCGGCTCGGGGGCCTGCGCCTTCGGCTCGGGCGGCTTCGGCGGAGGTGGAATCACGTCCTGCTTCGGTTCTTCGCTCGTGTCACCGATCGAGATCTCGAAAGTCTGCTCCCCTTGCTTGGCAAGGCCGCTCGCGATGCGCGACAGCTTCCAGAGCTCGGAGCGGTCGTCGTGCACCTTGGCGACGACGAGGCCCCCTGTGCCGAAGACGAAATGCGCGCAAATGGCCGCGCAGATCCACAAGCCCAGGGGGATGGTGACGTCGCGCGACCGCATTGGCTCCCGGAGTGGCGCTGCGCGCCGACTCCGCAGTGGTTCAACTTACGTGCCGAAAGCCGATGCGTCGAGCCTAGCCAGGACTACACTGGACCCGGGCAAGTTGCCCCGTCCGCCGTCCCCGGAACGGCGAGGGAGCGTGATACGTTTCGTGAGCCGCCGTCGAGCGCGCGTTGGCGCGCGTTCGGAGCGAGCTCCGCGCCAAGGCCGCCATGCCCCACAGATACGAAATTCGCGGCGCCGGTCCCGCCGACGAGGAGCAGCTGTACGAGGTCGCGCGGCATCTGAACACGGTGAACTTGCCGGCCGACCGGAGCGAAATCCGCGGCCTCCTCGAGCATTCGCGGCAGAGTTTCACCGGCGCCATCAGCGATCCACGCAAGCGCGAGTACGTCTTCGTCGTGAGCGATCGCGAGCGCGACCGCATCGTGGGCACGTCGATGATCATCGCGCAGCTCGGCCGGCGCGACGCCCCGTACATTTACGTCGACGTCTTCGATGAGGAGCGCTACTCGGCCACGCTCGACAAGCACTTCGGCCACGTCGTGCTCAAGATTGGCTACTCGTACAGCGGACCGACCGAGCTCGGAGGTCTCATCGTCGATCCGGAGTATCGAAAGAAACCCGAGCGGCTCGGCCTCCTCATCTCGTACGTGCGCTTTCTCTACATCAAGATGCACCGCGAGCTCTTTCGGGACGATCTTCTCGCGGAGCTCCTGCCGCCCCTCGAACCGGACGGCACGTCCCACTTGTGGAACGCCGTCGGCCGCAAGTTCACGGAGATGACGTATCCCGAGGCCGATCGCCTCTCGAAGAAGAACAAAGAGTTCGTCAAAGGGCTTTTTCCCGAGGGCCCGATCTACGCGACGCTCTTGCCCGAGGACGCGCAGGCGGTGATCGGCAAAGTGGGCGCGCAGACGAGGGGCGTCGAACGGATGCTCCGCCGCATCGGGTTCCATTACGCGTTCCGCGTGGATCCATTCGATGGCGGCCCACACTTCACGGCGCGGACCGACGACGTGGCGCTCGTCGCGCGTTCGCACCGTGCGAAGATCGTGTCGCTCGCCGGACCGGCGCAGGCCGAAGCGCCTCACGCCCGCGCGCTGCACGCGGAAGCAGCTCACGCCGGACATGTGGAGGTGCCGAGGACGCGCGCGATCCTCGCGGTCGAGAGCCACGAAGCGCCGTTCTTCCGCGCGATGCTCGCGCCGTGGCGCGCCATGGCTGGCGGCGACGACGGTGAGAACGGGGCGTGTGTGGGCGCCGCGGCCGCGGCCTTTCTGGGCGTCGCGCCCGGGGACTCCGTATGGGTGCTTCCGATCGAATGAGCCGCGGTGCGGTCGACGCGATCGAGGCGGCGCGCACCGCCGCGCCGGACCCCAAGTCGATCGGCGCCGAGTCGATGGATTTGCGCACGAGCGACGGATGGTCGCTTCGCGCGGACATCTATGCTCCGCCGCGCGCGCTCGGCGAGCCCGTGGGCGCGATCGTGCTCGCGCACGCCATGATGGCGCGCCGGAGCGAGTTCGATCGGCCGAAGGGTGCGGGCCTCGCACGCTTCTTCGCAGGTCGCGGCTACCGCGTGGTCGCATTCGACTTCCGTGGCCACGGCGACAGCGAGCCCGCGCCCGCGCGAGGGGGGAGCTACTCGTACGACGACCTCGTCTTGCGCGATATGCCCACTGCCTGCGCCTTTGCGCGCACGCGCGTCCGCAAGGGCCGTCCCGTGTTCGTCCTGGGCCACTCGCTCGGCGGGCACGTCGCATTCGCCGCGCAGGGATCCGGGGCTATCGCGGTCGACGGGATCGTCGGCGTCGGCGCCGCCGTATGGCTTCGCCGCCTCGAGCCGTCGTTGCGCCAGTGGTGCTTCAAGCGGGCCGTCGCCGCGGCGATCCTCCGGATCACGCGGGCGGTCGGGCGCTTCCCGGCGCGCGCCCTTCGCATCGGGAGCGACGACGAAGCGCGCCGCTACATCGAGGACATTGCGCAATTCGTCCGGCGTGGCCGGTGGTGCAGCGCGGACGGGAGCCTCGACTTCTGGGCGTCTCTCGCTCGCATCCGCATCCCGGTGCTCCAAGTCGTGAGCGACGGCGATACGCTGGAATGTGCGTCGGTCTGCGGCGTGCGTTTCGTCGAAGCGTGCGGCGGGCCCCACGACGTCATCCAAATAGGGAGGAGCGACGACGGCGGTCCGGCCCCCAGCCACATGGGGATCGTCACGGGCGGGCGGGTCCCACACGTATGGGATCGGGTCGAAACGTGGATTCGCGGGATCGCGGCCCGGTAAACCCGCGACCCCGCGGCGCGGGGTCCCCGCCAAGCCGAATTCGTTGCCAAGGCAACGATCTGGCTAAGCGCTCGGCCCGCGGCGCGGGGTCCCCGCCAAGCCGAATTCGTTGCCAAGGCAACGATCTGGCCTTGGCCAGGGGGTCGGTCCCGCGAAAGGGATCCCCCCTCGGAACTGCGCGACGAAAAGCGCGCGCGGCGAAAGAAAAAACGCGGCATGCAGATCTTCGGCGGGCGCCGTCCGTAGGAAGGACAGAAGGCGAAC
>DATHQY010000176.1:0-6444 GCA_035482215.1 Polyangiaceae bacterium
CGGGCGTGCCGCGCGTCGAGGTGCTTCCGCCCGACGAGTTGCCCGCAGGAGTGCCCGCACCGCTGGCCGACGATGTCACTCCGGTACGTCGCCGCCAGGACGGCAAGATCGCCGACGCGGAATCCGCCAAGGCACTCGGGCGCCGAGGTGGCGAAGCGAAAGCGCGTCGGGTGCGCCTCGTCGACTCGCTCGGTCTGAAGAAGATCGCGGACGCGGCCACATTCAAGCCGTACCGGGACGCCGCCGAGGAGTTCGTGTCGCACCACCTCGGAGAGCTCGCGAAGTCGTCGGGGGGGCTCGTCGGTCCAGGCCCGTCGACGATGGTCGCGAGCGCTGGCCTACAGCTCGCGGCTTCGAGGTGGGCATTCGATCGCGGAGCGGCCGAGAACGACGCCGCGTTTATCAAGCTCGGCTCTGCGCTCGCGAACGACTCGAGACAAAACCTGCTCGCGGCGTACGAGCTCGCGGTGCGCGAAGCCACCGCCCGCGCCGCACAACCGAAGGACGTACACGCCGCGCTCGCCGCGGCGCTTGGCTCGAAAGGGTCCACGCCATGAAGGCCCGCACGTTCACACTTGAGGCGCTCCTCACGGGCCGCGAGGCGTTCGCGCTGGAGAGTGCGTCGCCGCTGCAGCGGGCGATCTGCCGCGTGGCCGATGGTCTTCCGCTCGGCGAGCTCGCCGCGTGCGAGGACGTGAAGCGCGCGATCGGTGACGTCTCGGCGCTGCCCGCCGGTGCTCTCCCCGCGGAGCTCTACATTTTGTCCGGCATCCGCACGGGCAAGTCGCTCGTCTCCGCAGCCCTTGCGGTTCGCGCCGCGCTGACTTGCGACCTTTCGAAGCTCGGGCCCGGCGAGACCGCGCGCGTCTCGGTGCTCAGCCTCACGGTTGATCTTGGTCGCGTCGTCTTCGGCCATCTCGCGGGAACCGTCACGGCGAAGCCGGCCCTCAAAGCCCTTGTAGTTGGCGAGCCGACGGGCGACGCGATCGAACTCCGGCACCCGTCGGGCCGCGTCGTCGAGGTGAAGGTCGTCGCGGGGGCCCGCGCCGGCGCCTCGCTCGTCGCCCGGTGGTCGGCCGGCTGCATCTTCGACGAAGCGCCGCGGATGCTTGGCGAGGAGGACGGCGTCGTGAACTTCGACGACGCGCGTCGAGCGGTTCTCGGGCGTCTTCTGCCGGGGGCGCAGCTCGTCGCTATCGGTTCGCCGTGGGCGCCTCGCGGGCCAATCTACGAGGCCGTTCTGGAGAGCTGGGGCAAGCCCAGCGTGCGCCGCGTCGTCGTGCGCGCGGCGGCGCCGGCGATGAATCCCGTGTGGTGGACGCCCGAGCGTGTCGAAGCGCTTAAAGCGCAAGACGAGCAGGCGTACCGCACGGACGTCCTCGGCGAGTTCGCGGACCCCGATTCGTCGCTCGTGTCGAGCTCCGAGATCGAGCGCGCGACGCGCAAAGGCCCGCTCGTGCTCGAGCGCATGGCCGGGGATGAACCGGTCGCCGCGATGGATCCAGGCACACGGGGCAATGCGTGGACGCTGGTCATCGCGAGCAGGCGTCGTCGCGCCGATGGGCGCGCGTTTACGTGCGTGCTCCTCGCGAAGCAGTGGCAGGGCTCGAAAGCCGACCCGCTCGACCCGGACAAGGTGCTCGCCGAGGTCGCGCGCTTGCTTCGCGGCTATCGCGTCGGTGGCGTCGAGACGGACCAACTGGCGGCGGATTTCGTCCGTTCGATCGCGGCGCGCCATAGCCTGGATGTCCACGTCCGCACCATCACGGCGCCGGTGAAGCTCGAGCTCTTCGAATCGATGCGAATGCGCATGGCCGACGACGGAATCGAGATTCCGGACGATCCGACACTTCGTGCGGACCTGCTCAGCATACGAAAGCGCGTCACCATGAACGGCATTTCGATCGAGCTCCCACGCACTGCGGATGGCCGACACGCCGATTATGCGCCCGCCCTCGCCCTCGCCGTCGCGAGAGCCCGCGCGGACCCGCCTATCCCTCCGAGGGCTCTCACGGTGAACGAGCAGGAAGAGGCGAGGGTCAGCGCGGCAATCGCCGCCCGCAACGCCTCGACAGCCTCTTTGCTCTCGACAATGCGCGAACGTAACCGCCTCGGAGCTCGCCGATGACCAGCGGCGAATGCGATAGCGCGCTGCTGGACGTCGTTTCCAAGCTCGGCGCCGACGAGAGGCGCGTCATGCTTCTCTTAGCCCGCCGTCTGCTCGCCGGGCAGCACGCGTACGGGCGCCTCGACGTCGCACACGACGCGCGCGACTGGCGGAAGGAGCGCGCCGACGAGCTGGCCGATGCGCTCATCTACGGGGCCATCGGTGCCCTCGCAGAAGTGGCGTTTCAAAAAAGATGAATAATCTACCTGATATAGATTCGGTCTAGAACATTCGATAACCGAATGTGCACTATCGAGTACTTTCGCGGTGTACAATGCACGAACGTAACCGTCCAGCGTCGCATTCAAACGGGAGTCTCGCAATGAGCAACGCATCCCCCCAATCCAAAGTTCCGGCGGCGCGCCAGATCGGAATGTCCTGATGCCCAATCAATACGTCTACAGCCCAGGGCAAGTTGCGAACGCCAACCCTGGACTCGGCTACACCGCCTCCACCGGTACGACGCCGACTGTCGCGTCGTCGAGCGCGCCGACCGCCAGCCAAGCAAGTGCGCCGGCCCAGCAATCCCCCGGGGTCTTCGGCACGGGCCAGTACTACGCACCTGCGTATGCCGGCTTCGACCCGACCGGGCTTTCCGGCCTGCCCGCGCAGGGTGCGACCACGGACTACGGACTGAACGGCGTCTGGAGCAACCTCCAGAACTTCGTCCAGTCGGCGCCGCAGAACTACGCTGTCGCCGCGCCCACCGCATCGGCGGCGCAGGGCAACGCGGCGTACGGCCAAGCCGCGCAGGGCAATGCCGCGTATGGGCAAGCCGCGCAGGGGCAGGCATCGAGTTACTCCGCGGCCCTCGCGCAGGCCGCGCAGTCGCGCGCGGCACAGGCCCAAGGCGCGACAATGGGCGCGGCCACGGCGGGCCCCGCGGCGATGACGGGCGCGCCGCAAATCTCGATGGCGGGCGACGCGTCGCAGCTCGCTGTGCAGCAGAATCTCGAGAACACCCTACAGACGCAGGCGAATGGCGGCGGGACGAGTGCGGCGGACCTCCAGCTACAGCAGGGGGAACAGCAACAGGTGGCGAATCAGCTCGCCGTCCTCGGCTCGCAGCGGGGCGGTGCGATGAACGCAGGGCTTGCGCAGAATCAAGCCGCGAATCAGTCGGCGCAAGCGCAGGCGCAACTCAATGCCCAGATGGGCATTCAGCGCGCGCAGGAGACCCAAGCTGCGCAGCAAGCACTCGGTACCGTCGCCGGCACGGCGCGCGGTCAATCGCAGTCGTACAACACGGCACAGGCCGGACTCTCGTCGACGGCGAACCTCGCAAATCAGAGCGCCGCCAATCAGATGGCGCAATTCAACACGTCGGACGAGCAAGCGGCGAACCTCGCGAACGCGCAGCTCGCGCAGGGAAATAGCCAGTTCAACGCGACGAATCTGCAAAACACGTCGCTCGCGAATGCGCAGCTGTCGCAGGCCGCGAACCTCTCGAATCAAGGCGCCGTGAACACGGCGAGCGCAACGAACGCCGGCAACGCGCAGGCAATGACGCTCGCGAATCTTCTCGCGCAGAACAACATGACGAGCCAAAACGTCGGCAACGCGCAGGCGATGACGCTTGCGAATTTGCTCGCGCAGAACAATCAGACCCAGCAAAATGTTGGCAACGCGCAGGCGATGGGACTCGCCAACCTCGGCAACGCGCAGCAGACGAACCTCGCGAACCTCTCCGCAGCGAGTCAGTACGGACTTGCGAATCAGACCGCGGCCGAGACAAGCGCGAATCAGTACTATCAGAACGTGCTCGCGGCGCTTGGCGCGCAGACGGGCATCGGAGAAGCGGACCGTTCTGCGGACCTCGCATCGCAGCAGCTTGGTGTGCAGCAGCAGCTCGGCATCGACCAGATCAACGCGCAGGCGTACCAGGCTGCAGCGAACGCGAACGCGAACCTTACCGGGGCGGTCTTCGGCGGTGTCGCCGGAGCCGGTTCGAGTGCGCTCAATTCGTTATTCAAGAGTGGAGGCTCTAGCGGCACGGGAACCGGCACAAGCACCGTCGGAACCGGGACGAACCCGGACACTGGAACGGGTGTCAACGAGGGTAATGCGCAGACCGGTGACCAGAGCTACTCGGATGGCGGAACCGGGGACGACGGAGCCGGTGACGTGTCGCTCTCGCAGAATACGTCTGCGGCTAACATTGGATTTCCCGCTACGACCTCACCGACCACGACTTATCAGAAGTATCTCCAGCAGTTCGGAGGTCCGAACCTGACGTCGCTGAGCGACGAAAACGTCAAAGAGGGCATCGCCGGCGGCAACCCGATGATGCGTTCGTTTCTTGACCAGCTCGGTTCGTCGAAGAGCGACCAATCGATCGACCCGAATGCTGACATGGGCTTTCGGCTCGCGAGCTACGGCAAGCAAACGGCGAGCTCTGGCCCGAGCGACGGCGGAATCGGCGCGAAGCTTGGGAGCGCAGCCGGGGGCGCGGCGGCCGGCGCGGCAATGGGCTCCGTCGTGCCAGGTATCGGCACGGCCATCGGCGGAATCTTGGGCGCCCTCTTCGGCGGAGCGATTGGCGGAGGAGTGGATGGCAGCGGTTCGACGAGCTCGCGCAACGTCATGACGTCCCCGGGCACCGGAGAGACCGCAACGGCCGGCACGATCACAGACCTCGACGATCAGAACGCCATCTCGACGAGCGACGACGAAGCAAAGGAAGACGTCATTTCGGGCAATCGTGGGATGCAGGCATTCCTCCAGCAAGCGGGCGCGCAGCAGGGCTCGACGAACAACGCCTTCATGCAGACGGGCCAGGCGCCATCCGCAGCGACCGATCGCCAGATGCCGGCGACGCCCCCCTACGCGCAGGGGTACGGCCAGAGCAACGGCGGCGGAGTCTACGGCGGTGGTCAGGGCAACGCGGGCGGCTTCTCTGGCGACATGGCCACGTACGCGGGCCGCGCGAGCCAGCCCTCGCCGCCCCCCTTCGCGCAAACACCGCCGCCGAGCGCTGGAGGCTTCTCCGGCGGCCAGGGCTCATCGGGGGGCATTTGGGGCGACATGGCCACGTACGCGGGCGGCGGCGTGACGAGCGCGGGCGGCGTGGCGGCGACGAGCGCGGGGTCCCAGAGCCCGCGTGGAGGTGTCCAGTCGTTCGGGGGCGCGAGCGGCACCCCAACGGCGCCCAACGTCGCCGGACTCGGGTCAATGGGTGGAGCGGTCGCGGGCCAGTCGCCAGGTTTTGTGCCCGGCCAGGCGTTCGCGACAACGACCACTCCGACCCTGTCGCCGATCGCCCAAGCGCTCCGCGGTATTTCCGCCGCGTCGTCACCCGCGCCGACTTTTCCGGTTTCTCAGTCGATCGCCCAGGCCCCTCCGTATTTGCCGAGCGGCCAGCCGGCACCGCAGTATTCACCGCCGCAGGGGTCGCAATATTCGATCACCAAGAACCCTTCGACGTCACTTAGGCTCAGCGCGCTTTCGGACGAGAACGCAAAGGCCGACGTCCACTACCTATCGCCCGACGGCCTGTCGCCCGACGACATGCGCGACTTCCTCGATGCACTCCACGCGCATCAGTACCGGTACAAAGAGCCGGACCTGCCGGGGGCGGGGCACGGCACGTTCGTGTCGCCGATGGCTCAGGAGATCGAGTCGACGCCGCTCGGACGGCCGGCCGTTTCGACGAATCCACAGACCGGCTACAAGCAGGTCGATTACTCGAAGCTCGCGGGCACGCAGCTCGCCGGGCTCGCGTACCTGAACGAGCGGCAGAACAAGCTCGAGCAGTTGCTTCGAGCGACGAACGGAATGGCGCCGTGACTGCCCTCGGAGCCTTCGTCGCGCCGTCGTGATCACCCTTCGCGCCTACCAGGCTGCCCTCGTCGAAGAGGTGCGGGAGGCGTACCGGGCGCGCGCGCGCTCCGTCATCATGCAGCTCGCAACGGGTGGCGGGAAGACTGCGACGGCGTCGGCTCTCATTGCGCGCGCCGTCGAAGCCGGCCGACGCGTCATTTTTGCCTCGCACCTCGATGCCCTGATCGACGACACGAGCGAGCGTCTCGCAGCCGCCGGCATCGAGCATGGCATCGTCCAAGCCGACCGGCCGACCAACGCGACGGCGCCCGTTCAAGTCTGCTCGCTGGCGACCCTTCATCGCCGCGGCGAGCGACCGCCGGCTGATCTGGTCATCGTCGACGAATGCCACCGGGCCATGGCGGACTCGGTTCGCGGCGTTCTCGAGTCGTATCCGAAGGCACGAATCCTCGGCCTTACCGCCACGCCTGAGCGCGGCGACGGCGCACCCCTCGGCG
>DATHQY010000177.1:0-7264 GCA_035482215.1 Polyangiaceae bacterium
CGGCCGGATACCCGATCGACACGCCGTCGCCGACGCTCCCGCTCGATCCGAGGGCTAGGAGCTCCGCACCATCGGCCGTGGCGCTGCCACCGGCGACGACGAGCCCAACCCCCGTGACCCACGCGGCCGACGCGCCGAGACGAGGGCTCGTGAGCGCGTGCCACGTTGCGTTGCCGTAGGGATAGCTCGCTTGGCTCGAGTCGCCGGGATTGACCTCCAAGATCCATTGCGACGGCGCACCGGCCGTTCGTGTCGCGCCCACGATGTATTGCACGCCATTTTCATCTGTCAGCGTCTGGCCACCCGCGATGTCCGCGAACGCGCCCTTGCCCGGCGGCAACGAAAAGCCGCCTTCGGTGCTCTCGGAGAAGTCCCAATACGTGCCGCCGTCACCATCGAACAGCCAGCCGACCGCGCCGTCGAACGCGATCGATTGGGCAGAGCGAGGGAGCGTCGGCGGACTGCCGAGCGGCGCCAGCGCCAAGAAATCGTAGAGCGACGTCGGGCTCCCGCCATCCGCAAGAGCCGTGTCGTCTCCGCCGGCAACGAGAAGGTACTCGCCCTGCAGAATCGCGAGCGTCGGCGACGTTCGCGTATCGGAGAGCGGATTCGGCAGGCGGGCAAACTGCCCTTTGCGTTGCACGAAGATCGGGACATTCGCGCCCGGCAATTCGGAGAAGGCGAGCTGGAGCGACTGGCCCGTCAGGACCTGCTCGTTGTTCGAGTCGAACCCCGCAACGGTGAGGACCGCACTGGCGCTCTCGTCGAACGACCCGAGATCGACCGATGTCGCGGGCAGCGTGGCGTCGGCGAGGATCGTCGTCGTCTGCCCGCCGTCCCCATCGGACTGCACGGCCGCAACTTGCAGCGACGTCGCCACCGGCGTCTGCGTGAACGTGTCGGTCTCGCCGCCCGTGACGATCGAAATCGTCGCGTTGTCTTGCGAGGTGCAGCCACCGAGCAAAGGCGCGCTCGAACAAAAGCCGAGACACAATTCGAAACAAGCGAAACGAGGGAGACAAGCGATTCGGTGACGCACGGCCGCTTGGCTAACACGTCTTCGTGCGCAAAGAAAACGAAGGGGGAAGACGCGCCGTCCGTGGTGGCGCAGTCCTCCCCCTTCACCGAGCGGATGCCGTTTCGCGGACGGCGCCGCTCTTCCGAAGCGAAGTCCGCCTCAGCGACTGTAGATGTAGCGCGGCCGAACGAGCGCGTGAGCGAGCGCGGCGAGCAAGAAGCCCCCGATGATCGACCAGATGATCGGGAACGGGTGCCCCCCGATGTCGACGACGACGAGAACCGGCAGATGAGCCATCCGGGCTATCCAGGTCCCGACGAAGGCGCCGAGAAAGCCGAGCAGCACCGAGACGATGAACCCACCGCCCGTTCCCCCGGCGATGCCCCGCGCGATCGCGCCGCAAATTCCCGCGATAACGAGGTAAATGACGAATTCGAATAGCGTCATGACCAGATCTCCTTGTACGGCCTACTTCAGAACGTGATGTCTGCGTGCAAACCGAACGCCAACCACTCCGGTACGTACGGCTGCGCGTCGATCGTCACGTATTCGATATGCCCCCCGAGCGCGAAGAGCGGCGTGATGTGCACGTCGAGAATGAAGGCCGCGTCGAAGGCCAGGCCGCCGTTGGACGACGGCGGGATGCTCGGGTCCCCCGTGTCGCGCCAGCCGTAGCCGAGGTGCACGTAGAACCCAGGCGTCACGATTCGCCCGAACTCGACCCGAACACCACCGAAGAGCCGGTGCATGTCCCAGTCGTAAGCGGTGCCGGTATCGTCCGTCGCGAACAAGTGATCGAAGGCGTAGCCGCCCTCCGGCGTCACACGCACGTGGCGAAAGCGAATCTGATCCCCGAACCGCACCTTGAATCCCCCGCCCCCGGACAAGTTGTTTCCGCTCGGAAAGCGCGGTGTCAGGAGCGGCGCCACGCCCTCCAGGTCGAAGCCAAGGTTGAACGCGCTCCTCGGCTGATACGGCTCGTCGTAGACGACGACGTAGCGGTCGGCGTGCGCAGGTGGCGCGACGAGCCATACGGAAAGACCGGCCAGCGCGCCGAGCACCGTCGTGAGGACGGCTCGGCCGCGCCGGGCATGGAACACGCGGCAAGCGCGAGAAAAGCACGAAGCGAGGAATGGACGCGAGGCGGGGATAGGCATGGTGGCAGTTCTCGTCGATAAGAGGCTCAAAGAGAGCGTGCGTTCTTACTTCTTCGGGCTCACGACAAGCTCGACGCGCCGGTTCTGCGCGCGGCCCTCGAGCGACTCGTTGTCGGCGACCGGCGAATCCGGGCCTTTGCCTTCCGCCTTGATGAGATCCTGCGGAACGCCTTTGCTGATCAGGTACGTCCGGACCGAGTCCGCGCGGCGCTGCGACAGATCCATGTTCATGTCGTGGGCACCGACGTTGTCCGTGAAGCCATAGACGGTGATCGGCGCCTCTTTGCTCTTCAGCGCGTCGGCAATCTGATCGAGCTTGGCCATGGCGGCGGGCTTGAGATCCGACTTGCCGGTCTTGAAGAGCACCTCGCCCTGGAGCGTGATGACCATGCCGCGGTCGTCGTCCTTGATCGAAGCGATCTTGGCGATGGTCGCGCGCGCGTCCTTCAGATTCGCCTCCATCGTCGCGAGCTTCTGCTGATCGGCGATGGACTGCGCCTGCTGCTGCTGGAGCTGCATCTGCGTCGCGCCGAGCTGCCCCTGCGCCATCGCGAGCTGCTGGCTGCGTGTCGTCTGAAGCTGCTGGGTCGCGAGCTGCGTGTCCTGCTGCGCCTTCATCAATCCGGCTTGCGACTGTGCGTAGAGCGCCTTGCGATCCGCGATGATGGCGAGATCGTTCGTGCCCGGGTCGTCGGGCGAATCGTGGAACGCCTGCTCGGCGGTTTGCAGCGACATATCGGCTTCGTGCACGTCCGTCGGGTCGAGCTGCATTGCAACCCCGTTGCGCGCCTGCGCGTAATCGGCGCGCGCGTCGACGAGAGACTTCGGCGGTATGTGTTCGCCCGCACACCCGACGGATCCTGCGAGGATTACGGGGACGGCGGCGGCTAAGGCATGATTCCAATTCATTGGTCGTTCTCCTTGTTGGTCTTTCTTCGCCGCCGCTCAGTGCGTCACGGGGAGCGTCGTCGGCGTCACGGGCTGCATCGGGGGCGTCACGGGTTGCGACGTGGACTTCTGCAACTCGGCCTGGGCCTTCGTCGCTTCGTCCTGCGCGGTGGCTTGTTTCGCGAGGCTGAACGCGAGCTGTGCTTCGACGCGCGCGAGAACCGCGAGGTTCGTGGCCCGCTTGTTGTCGTCGCCGATCAGCTGCTTGGACTTCGCCAAGTCCTCCTGGGCCAGCTGCAAATGCAACCGAGCATCAGGAACGGTCGTCGCGACCGCGGTGGCCCGGCCGACGTCTGCCTGCGCCGCGGACCATTGATCGTTGGGGGGCGGCACGCTGCTGGCGCAACCGACGCCGACTCCACCGACCGCGATGGCGATCCAAATCGCTTTGACTTTCATGATGGCTTTCTCCATGCGCGGCGGCTCGCTGAACCCGTTGCCTTCACGGCCGGGCCGGCCTCGCGCGCTCCACCTCGTCCTAAGCAGCCGCCGTGCCGTGACACATTTCGCAGGCGCAAGCCGCGGGATTTCGAGCCATCTCAGCGCTACGCGCAGCCCGAGCGCACCCGGGCTTGACCCGAGCGATCTCGCCACATCGGGCAGGGACGCCTCACGAAACGCACGCGGCCGAGGCCCGGTCGCGCGCCAGCGCCGCGCCGCGCATCGCGCGGTAGGGCGTGTGGTGGCGATGCCGCGCGGCCTTTAGCGAGCCCGAGAGAACGCAAGGCCTCGCAGGGCCTATCGAAGGGGCTTTGCCGAACCGTTCTGCTGTGGCATACATCGCGGCCCGCGCGCCCCCGAGCTCGCTCCGGCCCTCGGCGGTGGCTTGGCAAAGCGGGCGGATTCGGTTAGAAGCAGCGGTCTTTCAGATAGTTGGCCATCCTCGCTCCGGGTTAGAGCAACGGTTACGGCTTATCTTTTTTCGCGTACATCCGCCCACTTAGCTCAGTGGTAGAGCAGCGCTTTCGTAAAGCGCAGGTCTGGGGTTCAAGTCCCCAAGTGGGCTCTGAAAAAGGCAAAAGACGCCCGTTTTGCCGGATGTCTTTGGTGTTGCTGCTGCCCTAGCGCAGCGTTGGCGCTCTTCGCGCCGATGACAGGCCGGTTCGAAGGCGACAGCTATCGGCTTTGCGAGGGGGAGAAGAGGGCCGGAAAGGAGCGGCCATCGAACGACATCTGACGTCTTCGCTCCGCACTCAGATCCAGCCCTTCTCGCCGTCGCCGGCCCGATGGGGATGGCGCTCGATGAGGGCGTACAGCAATTCGTCCAAGTGCTCCCCGCAACTCGGGCAGCGCACGTGCTCCTTGTCCGGCGCGACGGCGGCGTCTTCCCCGAGCGCGGCCTGACCAATCGGACGCTGCCGCCGGCGCCCGCACGAGGAATAGCCGACGTGATGCTCAGAACCGATTGGAGCGCGCTGAGAGCGGCAACGACCGTCGGATCGCTGGGCGAGCAGGACCAGCGCGCTGATTCCTGAACTGGCCAGTACCGCACCCTCCTCTATAAGGGAATAAGCCGTCGCTATTCCGAGGACGTACGCGAGGCGTACGGGCACGTTCGTCTTCGAGTTGACCAGCTGCCGGACGTTGGCGTCCTCGAGGTGGCTGGCGAGGCCGACGACGGTCGCTCTACCACTCTGGTTGTTTCCTCAACGCCCAGCAGGATGTGTGCACTGGTCGTCTTCCACGCGTTCGCGAATGCGACGATGATCTCGGTGAAGAACCGCCCCGCGCATAGGCGTCATCCTTGTCGAGCCATGGCGCCTCGACGCGCTCGGAAAGCGATTCCGCGACGCGGCGCTCGACCTCCTGCAATCGAAGATGGCGCCTATGGCGCCCGGTTGGCGCCTGGTCTGGGAGAAATGGCGCCTGGCGAGCGGAGAGGAGAGCCGTCTTCGTCACGTGATGACGCTTCCTGCCCTGGTAATGACGCCTCGTGCCAAGGAAGGAACCGCCATATGGCGCCCCGGGCGCCACGCTGAACGAAATATGGCGCCTGCCCAGTCCATGGATGGCGCTTTCTTCGCCATACGAGGCGTCACATCTGGCGAAGATGGCGCTCTCCGGCCGCAAGACGACGACGCCAACGGCAGTGGAGGCGCCACAAGGCGCCCACGATGGCGCTCGAAGCGCGCTGAAAAGCGCCATCTAGGCGCCACGAGCGTCATCCCTCGCACCAGGAAGGCGCCATCAGGTCGCTCGATGGCCGTTCATCGGCGCAAGAACGCGACTTCTCCAGGAGGATGGAGCGCCAGCGCGGTCGCGGGACCGCGCCCTTCGCACCTGAAAGGCGCCATCACGCCGATGCGGGGCTTGCCTCGACGACGAACGACGTGAGGCGCGCGCGGTGGCCATCGTCCCGGCCGCCGCCACCCTTGTCCGGCCGAATGACGAGCCGAAGATGCGTCACCGCGGACCCGTCGAGGGCCCAGCGCTCGCGTTCGAATGTCGCCCCGGCGGGCGAGAACGTGAACTCCTGGCGGAGCACGGTCTCGAACTTCGCGCCGCCGTCTCGCGAGCGCGCGAGCTCCAGCTCCTGCGTGCGCGTGGCGGCGGTCTCTTCGACTTCGAGCGTGACGGCGCGAATGCTCTGGCGCACGTCGAAGGCGAGCGTGAGGGTCTGAGGGCCGTGCGTCGATGCGACCCACTGGGTACCACCCGGGCCACGGCTTAGGTCGAAGGCGTTCTCGATCGGGTGGCCGTCCTCCTCCGAAGTGACGAAGACATGGGCAGCATCCGCAACGTCGAGCTCATCGACGGCACGAGCGGGCTCGGGAGAGGGAGAGTGGCTGGAGGCGCCGACAGTCTTTCGCATGGCTTGCATTGCATAGACTACCGCGTCGCTACGGCCTGCGCGTTGGATCCGTCTCCGCTCCCCGCAAAGCACGCAAGCGTCCCTCGAAGAAGCGTCGCTCCATTGGATTGCGTGCTCGCTCCAGCGCGGCCGTGAGGTGCCCTTCCGCCGCGTCGAGCCGGCCCGCCCGCCATTCCAGATCCCCCATCGCCGCTTCGTAAAACGGGGTCCGCGCGAGTCTCTCGCCCTCCTCGATCGCGCGCACGGCCGCGAGGCCCGCTTCGGGTCCGTCTCGCTCGCCGATGGCAATCGCGCGGCTCAGCGCGACGACGGGCGACGGCCGAAGGCCCATGAGCAAGTCGTAGAGTCCGACGACCTCGCCCCATCGCGTCTCGCCCGCGCTCCGCGCGTTCGCGTGCACGGCCCCGATCGCCGCTTCGAGGTGGTACTCGCTGAGCGTATCGCCGGTGGCCGACACATCGAGCGCAGCCAATCCCTCCGCCGTGAGCGTCGCGTCCCATAGCGCGCGGTCTTGCTCCCGCAGCGGAATGAGGTCACCCGCGGAGTCGAGCCGCGCCGGCATGCGGGCCGCATGCAGGCACATGACGGCGACGAGCGCTCGCGTGCTCGGAATGGCGCACGGCGGATGATCGAGCAGCATCCGTGCGAGGTGGAGCGCTTCTCGGCAGAGAGTGACGCGGACGGCGCTCTCGGGCGAAGCGCCGTGGTATCCCTCGTTGAACAGGAGATAGAGCGCTCGCTGCACGACGGGCAGTCGCTTCTGGAGCTCGGCGTCGTCGTGAACGTCGAAGAGCCGGCCGCTCGATGCGAGAGATTTCTTGGCGCGCGCGATGCGCTTCTCCGTCGCCGCCTCGCTGCTCAGAATCGCGCCGGCGACTTCGGCAACCGAAAAGCCGCACAGAATGTGGAGAATGAGCGCGACCTGCGCTTCTTCGGGAAGGCCCGGAGCGCAGCACGAAAACATCATGCGAAGCTCGCCGTCGGTCACCGCCCGCGGTTCGAAGAGGTCGACGACGGTGGGCGCGAGGGTCCACTCGCTATCGAGAAGAAAGCCGAGCTCGGGGGCGAAGCGGCGCGCCGTCTTGTCGTGGCGCAAAATGTCGAGCGCGCGGTTCTTCGCGACCGCCATCAGCCACGCGGCCGGATCCTCAGGGACGCCGGAGAAGCTCCACACCGAGAGGGCCCGACAGAGCGCGTCTTGCGTGACATCTTCCGCCAGCGCCACGTTGTGGACGCCGAAAATGCGCGTCAGGGCGGAGACGAGCCGCCCTGACTGGCGCCGGAAGAAACCCGCAGCGGGCTCCACTACATGTGCACCTTCATGACGGG
>DATHQY010000178.1:0-5561 GCA_035482215.1 Polyangiaceae bacterium
CGTGGAGCTCGGCAAGCAGCTCGCCAAGAAGATCGAGCCGGAGCTCGCGGCGACGGGGGTCGTCACGACGCATGACGGGTCGACCAACGCGCTGATCAACCGGTACAAGAGGCATTACAAGCGGCTGTAACAAGGCTGGAAGCGAGACGAGGAGTCCGGCCGGAATCCCGGCGCACGTCGTCGATGCGGCCTTTGCAGCTCCGTCTGGCGCGGGGCTGGTCGGGCGAGTCATTCGAGACAGCCTGCCCGGGATGCGTCGCCACAGTCGGAGTCACGGTGACGCCGGCGACGTCGCCTTCGAGGGCCTTTCGTTGCTGGCTTCCCGTGGTGTGGCGCGCGGTCGCCTATCCGGGGCATGCGCGACCGCGTCCGCGGGATAGGGTCGTCAATCCGTGGGATGCGCTACCCCATGTGCCTCATCGCCACGTCGCTGGAGGCGGTCAAGCGGCCGATTCGACTCGCTCGCGATCTCCCCACGTGGAACCGTCTGGCCGACCCCGGCAGTACTCCGCAAAGCTCCGTATCTTGCATACACGGATCCGCCGCTCGCCGGCCTTCACTCATGAGCGAGATGAATCATGAAAGCGATCGTGCTCGTGCTTTCTGCGACGATGGCCGCTTGCACTTGGAAGAGCTCACCTGCGGTACTTGTCGAAACGGAAAGCTCCGCCGCCGCGTCCTTCGCGGCCTACCGTACTTTCGGTTTCGGTATCGCAGAAGCGCCTCCCGCGCCGTTCCAGGTATCGGCCCGATCGTTCGAGGAAGAGCGACGCATGAGGGGCCTCATCGCCGTAGAGCTCGTCCGGAAGGGATATGCAGAGCAACGGGGGCCTGCCCCGCCGGACCTCCTCGTACGGTTTGCGTCCGGCGATGTCGAGGATCCCCCCTATGGCGACGAGCCGCCGATGTTCGAACTGCCTGTGAAAGGCGTGATCGTCATCGACGTGTTCGATGCCTCGATCGGTGCGCAGGTATGGCACAGCAGCGGTGAAGTCGAGGTCGACGCGAGACGGATCGACGACCAGGTGCTGCAGCAAAGCGTTCAGCGCGTACTCGCGTCGTTCCCGGGACGCGGCACGAACGGCCTCTCCGGAGTCACCTCCGCGCAGCATCGCAGAGGCTGAGTCCCGTGACCGTGCCACGCCCTCGCCGACGATGGCGCTAGACTTCGTTCCTGTGACCGGACCCATCACGATCGTCACCGCAGACATCACGACGCTCGATGTCGACGCCATCGTGAACGCGGCCAACGAATCGCTGCTGGGCGGGGGCGGGGCGGACGGCGCGATCCACCGCGCCGCGGGTCCCGATCGCCTGGCCGAGTGCCGGACACTCGGAGGCTGCGATAAGCACCGGCAATTTCGGGTACGCGTTCGACGCGCGCACGAGAGACGCGCTCGACTCGGCGCTCCGGGGTGCGAGCGAGTCGTGAGCCGCCTACCCTCCGGCGAGGACTCGCCGCGACAGCGCGAGCACGAGCCCGTGGTACCGTGCCACGTGTCGCGGATCGATTGGCGACAGGGGCGATGGGTCGCCGTGAACCGGCGCGATCGCGACCGCCGCGGCGTCATGGCGAGCGCGCCCAGTCTTGGCGCGCCGGAGCCGAACGAGAAGCCGGGAGAAATCGTCCATGAACGAGATCGCACTCCAACATCGGCCCCCGGTCAATGGACAACCAGATAGGCCAAGACGCGCCGCGTCAGCGGTATCATTTCGACGCATGAGAGGCGTAGGATCGCCCTCGCCAGCATGACCTCTCTCCGCGAGCCGCCGTATTGGGCCGTGATCTTCACGTCCGAACGCACCCCGGAGGACGCGACGGGCTACGCGTCGATGGCGGCCGAAATGGTGGCCCTCGCATCGAAGCAACCCGGCTTCCTGGGCGTCGACTCCGCACGCGGGAGCGACGGCGTCGGCCTCACGGTTTCATACTGGGAGAGCCTCGAGGCCATCCGCGAGTGGCGTCGTCAGGAAGATCATCGAATCGCGCAGAGACTCGGGCGAGAGCAGTGGTACCGCGCTTACAGCGTGCGCGTCGCTCGTGTCGAACGCGCCTACGACTTCGAGCGATAAGCCCGTTCGTCGCGCTCACGCTTTCGACGTCACGCGCGCCGTGGTGAGCACGAGCCCGTCGAAGCGCTCCCACCGCACGTCGAACGAGAACGGCCCTTCCTCGTGGGCCAATGCAGCCACGACGCGCGCCCCTCCGTTCGCATCGGGCGATATGGCCACTTCCCGAAAGCCCACGTAGCGGCGCACATAGGGATCGAGCGCTTTGTAGATCGCCTCTTTGGCCGAGAATCGGAGGAGCACTTCGCGCGCGCGCGCCTCCGCGGAAAGCGCGGCCAGCTCTCGCTGCTCTCCGTCCGTGAGCACGCGCGCGGCGATATCCACCCGGCCGGCGGCGTCGATCTCCAGGTCGATCCCCAGGTGCCCCTCGGTTCGACGCGCAACGAGGGCCACGGCGATGCCGCGCTTGTGCGAAACGGATCCGTCCGCCCCTTCGGGGAATGAAGGGGCGCCACGGTCGTTCGAGAGAATCGGCGGCGCGTCGAACCCGAGATCGGCCAGCGCGGTGCGCGCAGCGACCCGGCCGCCGACCCATGTTCCGCGGCGCAACGGCGGCAGGGTCGCCGCAAACTCCCGCTCCTCCGCGACGAGACGCTCACGGCCCAGCGCGTCGACCGCCTCGGGGGTCGCGGGGATGCGCACGGCCAACGCGCGCCCGTGGGCGAGAACCCGGTCGAACAGCACTTCCGGATCCCGAGCCGGCATGACGCATCCCATCGTGTCACGGAGGCGCTCTCCGTGGTACGACAGCCGCGATGAGCAACGTTCACGCGGTGATTCTTGCGGGGGGATCGGGAACGCGTTTTTGGCCGGCTTCGCGGCGTCTTTTGCCGAAGCAGCTTCTGCCCCTCGCCGGGGCCAGCGACGAACCGCTCATCGCGGCCACCGTGCGGCGCATCGAGCCGCTCGTCCCCGCCGAGCGCGTGTGGATCGCGACGGGCGCGCACCTCTTGTCCGGCACGGCCGCGGCTCTCCCACAGCTCGCGCGCGAACACTTTCTCGCCGAACCGGTGCCGCGCAACACCGCGCCCTGCATCGGCCTCGCGGCCGCCGCGATCGCGCGAACCGACCCGGACGCGCTCGTGATGGTCCTTCCGGCGGACCATCACATCGCCGACGAGCCCGGGTTCCGCGGCTTTCTGTCGCGCGCGCTATCGGCCGCGGCCGACGGGTGGCTGACGACGATCGGCATCGTCCCGACGCGACCGGAGACGGGCTACGGCTACATCCAGCTCGGCGAGCCGATCCGCGAAGGCGTCCACGCGGTCGCGCGCTTCGTCGAGAAGCCGAATCGCCAGCGCGCGCAGGAATTCGTCGACGGGGGACAGCACCTCTGGAACGCGGGAATGTTCTTTTTCCGCGCGAGCACGATGCGCGACACGATCGCGAAGCACTTGCCGGCGATGGCGGCGGGCCTCCAGAAGATCGACGAAGCTGCGGCCCGAGGCGACGAGGACCGCGTCGTCGCGGAGATCTTCCCGACGCTGCAGTCGATTTCGATCGATCACGGCGTCATGGAGAAAGCCGAGCGGGTGGCCGTCGTCCCCGGCAGCTTCGGGTGGAACGACATCGGCAGCTGGGAGGTCACCTGGGAGATGTCCGCGCACGACGCGCACGGGAACGCGGCGCCGAAGGACACAATCACGGTCGATGCGAAGAACAACCTGGTGAAAGACCTGTCGACGGGCGCCGCACGGAAACGGTGGGCACTCGTCGGCGTGAACGATCTCATGATCGTGGAGACCGACGACGCAGTGCTCGTGATCCCGCGCGACCGCGCGCAGGACGTACGCCTTGTGGTCGATGCACTCTCGGCGCGCGGCGAGAAAGAGCGCCTGTAGCGGTCCGGAGCGGACTTCGCCCCTCGCGTTTGCTAGCTTGGCAAAACCGAAGGGGGGGGAGTGGGAACGTTTGCTGCCGCCGAAATCGCAGCGATTCAGCGCCACAAGAACGCCGGCCGCGCGTCGGCCGCCCTGGCGCTTCTCGCGCTCCTCGCGATTGGGAACGCCGTCGCTTTGCACGCGAAGCCGGCCGTCATCGGGTTGCTCGCCGTCATGGCGGCGGCGCAGGCCCTCGCCTATGGAATCGTCCGGTCGGGGCGGACTGCAGCGGGGATCCTGTTCTGTGGGGCCTGCATCTACGCCGAGCATATCGGCGTGGTGGCCATCGACCGCGACCTCGGACCTTTGCCCTTCCTCGCGCCGCTGGTCATCATGCTGGTCGCGGCGACGCTGGAGTCGCGCTGGCTCTTGCCGAGCTTCGTATTGTGCCTGGCGACGTTGGCCGTCGAAGGTTGGCTGAGTCCATGGCACGCGCTCGAACAGCAAAGCGTGACCACGGCGGCCTTGTTCGCATCCGTCGTGTTCGTGATGTCATGGCTTCACGTGCGCGGGACGGAGCACGCGTTCCGCATCGCCGCGCAGCAAGATGAAGCACGGGCCAAGGCCGCGGCGGAGGCCGTGGAGAGCGAAAGACGCTACCGGCTCATCGCCGACGCAAGCGACGACCTGATTGCGCTCGTCAACGCCAAGGGGGAACCGATCTACCAGAGCCCTTCGCACGAACGCGTCCTCGGACCGCGCATGGCCGCGAAGATCGGCGCGTCGGTCGGCGAGCTTCTGACCCCCGAGGAGCTGGAGGCGACGAACCGAGCCTTTTCCACGGCGATGGAACGCGGCAGCGCGCGCGTCGAGGTCCGCGCGCGCCCGTCGCAAGGCGCCATGCGCATCATGGACGTTCACTTCAAGCGCATCGAGGCGGACGAAGGGCCGCTCGTGGTCTCGACGAGCCGCGACGTGACCGAGCAGCGCGATCTCGAGGAGCGCTTGCACGCGACCGAGAGGCTCGACGCGCTGGGCCGCCTCGCGGGAAGCGTGGCGCACGACTTCAACAACCTCTTGACGGTCATCGGCGGCGGCGCAGAGCTCGCGCGCGATTCGCTGCCACCGGATCACGTCGCGATCGCCGATCTCGACAGCGTGCTCCGGGCGGCGCAAACGGCAGGCGCCCTGGCGCGAGAGCTGCTCACGTTCAGCCGCCGGCAGATCGTCGTCCCGACGCGCCTCGACCTCGCGGAGGCCCTCGCGAACCAGCGCGACCTCCTGGAGCGCATCGCCGGGCGGCACGTCGCGCTCGGGTACGAGATCGACCGCGACTTGCCCTTCGTGATGATGTCGCAGACGCACTTCGAGCAGTTCACTCTCAACATGGTGGTCAACGCACGCGACGCGATGCCCGACGGCGGCGGTTTGCGGTTCATTCTGCGGTCCGGCACGGGCTCCGATCCGAAGGCCGGGCAAAACGGGGCGAGCGCGACGGGCGAGTACGTCGATCTCGAGGTGCGCGACGAAGGGGTCGGAATCCCGCCCGAGGTTCTGCCCCACGTGTTCGAGCCGTTCTTCTCCACGAAAGGCGCCAAGGGGACGGGGCTCGGTCTTGCGACCTGTTACGGGATCGTCACCCAGGCCGGGGGCACGATCCGCGTCGAGAGC
>DATHQY010000179.1:0-6217 GCA_035482215.1 Polyangiaceae bacterium
CCGAACCGGCAGCGACACGGGCGCTCGAACGGGCGGTCGAACCGGCACGGAGACGGGCGGATTCACGGGCGGTCGAACCGGCACGGAGACGGGCGGATTCACCGGCGGTCGAACGGGCAGCGACACGGGTACGGGTTCGGCCACGACGATATAGCGGGTGCGCCGCACCTCCTCGCGGCAAACTCCCAGGAAATGGACGCGAATCCGCCGGCTCTCGCGAGAGAGCGGCGGATTCCTGCGTTTGAGGACGGTTGCTCTAGTGCTTCACGCGTGCGATTCGGATGTACTCCGATTCGGTGTTCTGGAATTCGCACACGGCTTCCGTTTCGACGTCCGGCCACGGATCGAAGCCCGCGAGCGGCTTCTTCGTCTCGAGGCTCATCTCCTGGACGAGATAGATGTCGTGATAGAGCTTGCGCGAGAGCTCATAGAGCGGCGCTCGATCCGATGCGGCGATGCCGATGTCGAGCGCGCCGTAATCCATGATCGTGTAGAGACCCGGCCGGTCCCCCAAGATCAGAATGTTCTTGTCTCCGAGCTTGTCGAAGAAGCGCCACACGCCGGCCGATTGGCGCGTGACGATCAGCGCGTCGATGAAACGCGGATCCGCCGCCGAGGGGATGGCCATCACGAGCAGCGCGACGCTGGCGAGTACCGGGACGACATGGCTCGTGAAGGCGGCGGCGGAAGCCACGGCCCGACCCGCGGCGACGAGAAGCCACGCCGCCGTGAACGCGAGGAACGTATCGAGCCACATGAAGAGCCTGGCCGATGCGGGTTGGAGCGGGTTGCCCTCGAAATAGGAAAAACACAGGACGCTCAGGGCTCCGAGCACGGCGACGACGAACAGCACGAGCTCCCCCGTCGCGCGCGAAATCCGCCGGGTCGCGAGGCGGTGGATCAGCGTGACGAGCAACGCCACGGCGCCCGCGCCGCCGAGGATGACGAGAAGCGGCGAATGGGCGGCGTCGACGAGAGGGCCAAGGGCGATCTTGCCGAACTCGCGCGTGTTGTGCGCGAAGTGCGAAGCTGAAAAGAGCTTCGTCGTCAATGGTTGCTCGGCATCGTTTGCCTTCGCGACCGCCTGCCAATAGCGCGGCAGAAGAAAGAGAGGCACGAACGAGTAGAGGAGACCGTATCCTCGCAAATCCGATCGGCGGACGCGCCGCATCGCGAGGAGCACGACGCCCGTGAGAATCAGGAGCGCGCCCCCCTCGTAGCGAACGTGCGTGAAGAGACAGAGCTCGACGATCAAGAGCGCGAGGCTTCGCGGCGACGGGTTCTCGACGTAGCGGTAGAAGCTCGCAACGATGACGAGCAGCAGGAACGTCGCACAGAAGTCGAACCCCGCCGAGCGCGCGGATACGAGCGTCGTCGGCGTCGCGGCGACGAGCAAGGCGGCGCAGACTCCGAGGGCTTCGCCGCCCCAGGCTTTTCCGAGGCGGTACGACAGGAACACGAAGAGGACGAAAAGGATCGCATTGAGAAGGAAGGCATTCTCAGGGCAATAACCGCGCACGGCATGGATCAGACTCACGAGAAATGGAAAGAGCGCCGGCCGTCGATCCGTCACCTCATCGAGATTCCAATACGATTCGAAATACCACTTTCCCGTCACGGCGAAGTTTGCCGTCCTGTGAAAGAAGAGATTCTTGGAGACGCCGACCAGATTCGCCTCGTCGGCCAGGACGCGGTACCCCGGCGCCACCGAAGCGAAGACCGCGAGGGCAATCGCGGCCGTCGTCACGAGGCCCGGCCAGTTGTCTTTGGCCCAGCTGACGATCTCGCGCGTCGTGAGTCGAAGCGCGGAGACCTGCATCCCCACGTAAACGCTCACAAGCGCGAAAAGCACGTAGTAGGCGCTGTAGACGAACCAGCGTTCGTTGTAGTCGTGGTGCCGCGTCGTCGTGTAGAGGAGGCCCGCGGCGACGACGGGCGGCAGCCCGAAGAGCAGACCCCGGGGACGAAAGCCCGACCCGCCCCGACGCGCGGCCGTCGGTTCGGTCGTGTTGCGTGTCGCGCCGGGCGTCATCCCCGGCGCGCTCCTCGCATCAATGCGAAAATGCGGATAGCCATGATCACGCGGCGGACCTTATCACACGCCGCAATCGAGGTTGTCACGAATTGGCGCGAATTCGAAGAAGCGAGGGCAGTCGCGTGGTTCGCAATTGCTCCCGCGCGCTCACGGGAGGCGCGCGGGACGACCAGCCCGGTGCGAGGACGCGGTGGAGATGGCGGTGATCGGCCTGCTATGTTTGCCCGCGTGCGCGCCTGTCCCTATTGCAACTCCCAGGAAAGCCGGCTGTTCGGTCATCGGTTGGGGCACCGTATCGTGCGTTGCGGCCGCTGCGGCTCGTTGTTCAAGGACCTGACGCCGGCGGAGTTCAGCGAGCTTCACGCCCACGCCTTTACCGACAACGTCTTCCTCGAGCGTGTCGTCGCCGTGAACGCGCACAAGCCCGACATCCGAACTTGGCGGCAGTTCGCTCCGCTCTTGCCGCCCGGTCCTCTGCTCGAAGTAGGGCCGGGCGCGGGGCACGTCCTCGCCGCTGCGCGGGACGACGGACGGGAGGTCTATGGGCTCGAATCGAGCGCCGTTCATCGCGACTTCATCCGGAAGACTTGGGGCATCGAGACGCTCGCCGATTCTCCCGAGTCGCTCGTGGACATGGCGCCGCCCTTCGCCGCGGTGCTTGCATTCAACACCATCGAGCACATGTACGATCTGGAGACGACGTTCCGGTTTCTCGGCGAGCGCTTGCGGCCCGGAGGGACGATCCTCGTCAGCACGTGCAACGCCGACTGCGCGATTCTCCCCTTGGTCGGACCGTATTGGGCGATGCTCAAAGTACCTGACCACGTGTCGATTCCTTCGGCGGAAGGGCTCCGGAAGCTCGGAGCACGCACCGGGTTGAGTACGGAGCGCGTGTGGACCGGCGAATATCCGCTCGAGACGCCGATCGGGATCCTCGTGGCCGCGCGGGACTGGTGGCGTGAGCGCCGGGGACCCGCAGGAGGGCACTCTTCCTCGAACGGCGACGTCACGCAGGACCCCGGTGATCCCGATCCGATGCCGAGCGATGGGCTTTCTGCGCAGCGACGCATCCTGCGACGCACGATGGAGCTCGCCCGCGGCGTTGACCCGAGTTACCGGCTCACGGCGCGACTCGGGCGTGCTGCAGCCATCCGCGGGCTGTTTCGGAAGCCGTCCTGAAGCGCACAGACCCGCTCCAACCCCATGACTCGTCGCATCCGTCGTTTGAGCGTTCGTTCGAACGACTCCTGCTCTAATACCGTTCGGGCGGTTCGTTCGGCGAGGTCACCTGTAGCGCCGGCAATACTTCTTTGGTGAAGCGATTGCGCACTGCCTTCGCGCGTTCGAGCTCGCCGCGCGCAGGGACCGCGATGCCGAGCACGAGGCACGCCCCCTTCCATGCTGGATAAAGCGCGTAGGCCACCGCGTAGTCGTCGTGCATGCCGAGCGTCGCGGTCGTCGCGACGAGCGAGTCGACGTCGGCGATCTTGCCGTTCCACGGGAAGGCCGCGGGCGGATCGTGCTCGATCGCGACGTCGAAGGCCTCGACCCACGGTTCTGCCCAATGTTCGAACGTCTTGCTGCACGCGCCGGGCGCCGTCTCGTCGTCCACGTGCACCACGAAGCCGCCCACGATTGCGTGGTGGTCTTTGCCGTAGCGGAACGCGGCGAGACTCTGCGCGCCCCAGAACTTCACGCGTAGCCAGTGGCGCGCGTCCGGGAGGGGCAAGCGGAGGCTATGCTGCCGATCGGCGGCCCACCCCAGCGGCGCTTGCGAGAGTTGCTCGAGCGCGGCGGCGTGCTCCGTGCCGCCCTGGCCCCCTTTGGCGGGCTCGCCGTCGTCTTGCGGAGGGGGCGCCGGCAGAACGGGATCCGGATGCGGCGCCGGCGCCGAACGGCACGCGCATAGCGAAGCACACGCGATCCAGAAGGCCCACCTCGGACGCAAGAGCAGCATGGGGTCGCTCTCCCTACGGTAGCGCGCGCCCGCGGTTGCGGGCAGATGCGCGGCGGGCCTTGCCTCGCCAGCGAGCGGTCCTATCGTGTAGAACCCGTCGCGAAAGGGCGGGAAAACACACATGTCCGCCGAGCTCTCCCAGACATTTCCGTCGAAGCCGCCGCCGTCGATGCCGGCCACGCGCAACCCCCACGTGCTCGAATGGGTCGAGCGCGCGGTGCGCCTCACGCAGCCCGATCGCGTCGTCTGGTGCGATGGATCCGAGGAAGAGAAGCGCCGGCTCACCGACGAAGCGGTCGCCGAGGAGATTCTCCTTCCGCTCAATCCGCAGAAGCTGCCGCGCTGCTACTTGCACCGCAGCAACCCGAACGACGTGGCGCGCGTCGAGAAGCTCACGTTCATCTGCACGCCCACGCGCGAAGAGGCCGGGCCCACCAACAACTGGATGGATCCGGACGAGGCGTACGCCAAGCTCGGCTCGCTCTTCGAGCGATCGATGAAGGGGCGGACGCTGTACGTCGTGCCTTACGTCATGGGGCCGGTGAGCTCGCCGCAAGCCAAGGTCGGCATCGAGCTCACGGACAGCATTTACGTCGTGCTCAACATGCGGATCATGACGCGCATGGGCCGGCAGGCCTTCGAGCGGCTCGGGATGTCGAACGACTTCAACCGCGGCTTGCACGCGACGCTCGATTGCAATCCCGACCGCCGCTTCATCTGCCACTTCCCGCAAGACAACACGATCTGGAGCGTCGGCAGCGGATACGGCGGCAACGTCCTCCTCGGCAAGAAGTGCCTCGCGCTCCGCGTCGGCAGCTACCTCGGTCGCAAGCAAGGATGGCTTGCGGAGCACATGCTGATCATGGGCGTCGAGTCGCCCGAGGGCGAGATGACGTACGTCGCTGCCGCCTTTCCGAGCGCATGCGGCAAAACGAACTTCGCGATGATGATTCCGCCCAAGCGATTCAAGGGGTGGAAGATCTGGACCGTGGGGGACGACATCGCGTGGATGCACGTCGGCGAGGACGGGCGGCTCTACGCGGTCAACCCCGAGGCGGGCTACTTCGGCGTCGCTCCGGGCACGAACGCGACGACGAACCCCAACGCGATGAAGACCGTGTCGCACGATACGATCTTCACGAACGTCGCGATGACGCCGGACGGCGACGTGTACTGGGAAGGCAAGGACGGCGACGTCCCGGCGGAGCTCGTGGACTGGCGCGGCCAACCGTGGACGCCCGCATCGCCGGAAAAGCCGGCCCACCCCAATTCGCGCTTCACGTCGCCTGCGACGAACAACCCGGCGTTGAGCAAGCTGTGGGACGACGGGGAGGGCGTGCCGATCAGCGCGATCGTCTTCGGCGGCCGGCGCGCGACGACGGTGCCTCTCGTGATGCAGGCGTTCAACTGGATGAACGGGGTCTTCTTCGGAGCGACGCTCGGCAGCGAGACGACGGCCGCGGCGACGGGCCAGGTCGGCATCGTGCGGCGCGACCCGTTCGCGATGCTTCCGTTCTGCGGTTACGACATGGGGCAATACTTCGCGCACTGGCTCGCGATGCAAGCCAGGATGGTCAACCCGCCGAAGATCTTCATGGTGAACTGGTTTCGCAAAGGGCGGGACGGCTCGTTTCTCTGGCCGGGGTACGGCGAGAACATGCGCGTCCTCAAGTGGATCATCGATCGTGCGCGCCTCCGCGTCGGCGGCCAAGAGACGCCGTTCGGATGGGTTCCGAAAGCGGGTGACCTGGATCTTTCCGGTCTCGACATCCCGCACGAAACCGTCGACGAAGCGACGCACATCGACCTCGACGAATGGCAGACCGAACTCGATTCGATCGGGACGTTCTTTTCGACGCTCGGGCCGTCCTTGCCGCACGTCCTGGAGCTCCACCGTGAAGTGGCCATCGAACGGCTCCGGATTCTGCGCCAAGCACAAGGCCACGCTTGACGACGGCGTGACGGCGAGACGAGAACGAATCGGCGGGGGCAAGCATGGTAAGCTGCCGCCCTCCGCATTTCCCCTCTCATCTCCGCAGGAGCGTTGATGTCGGATCACATCGAGTCGCGGCTGAAAGAAGATCGACGTTTCCCCCCCGAGGCGGCGTTCTCCGCGCGCGCGCGCGTCGGGTCGCATCCGGCGTACACGGCCCTCTACCGGCAATCGATCGACGAGCCCGAGGTCTTCTGGCGCGAGCAGACGGCGGACCTGCACTGGCGCGCCC
>DATHQY010000180.1:0-2364 GCA_035482215.1 Polyangiaceae bacterium
AGAACGAAAGCGCAATCGGCGCAATCACGCGCCACCGCGACTCGACTCGACTGCAGCCGGGAAGAACGCCGCGCATGGCATGCACTCGGGCACGAAAGACTACAGGCAGGCGGGGACTCCCGCTTCGGCGTCCGCCGGCGACGAGACGTCGCTGGCGGCGCTCCCTGCGTCTGTGGCGCTGCCGTCTCCGGTCGCGCCGTCGCCTCCTTCCTCGCGGAGGTCCGTCGCGCCGTCGCCTCCGCCGTCGGCGAGCCCTGCGCCCGCGCCGAGAGCGGCATTCTGGTCGTCATCGCCGCAAGAGGCGACGACAGCGACAGAGAACGAGAGCGCAAGCGGCGCAATCACGCGCCACCGCGACTCGACTCGACTGCAGCGGGAAAAAACGCCGCGCATGGCATGCCCTCGGGCACGAAAGACTACAAGCAGGCGGGGACTCCGGCTTCGGCTCCCAAGTCGAGCAACGTCGCGCAGAAGTAAACGGTCTGCGGTTGGTCGGCGGGGAGCTCCGACTGGCATACCGCCGTCGAGTACTGGGCACAGTCGCCTGCGTCGACGGCCTCCTGCGCGAAGCAGCACCTCACCGCCTGGTCGCAAATCGCGCAGCCGCCGGTACCGCTCGATCCGGTGGTGCCGCTCGATCCGGTGGTGCCGCTCGATCCGGTGGCGCCGCTCGATCCGCTGGCGCCGCTCGATCCGCTAGCCCCGCCGGCTGCCATGGATCCGCCGGCGCCGCTCGTGCTGCCCCCGTTTCCGGACCCGCTGTCGCCCCCGCAGCCGGCGCAGACGACGAACCCCTCGAGCAGCAATGACGCGATCAGGAAACAAATACGGGTTCGCACGAGAGCCTCCAAAATAAGCAGGTTGCCTCTTCAACGGGTCCGCGCCGATCGTCGTGGCAACAAGGTCGGCTTCCGGCAAGCCAGAGCCGACGAGCAGCGCATGGAACCTTACGGCCGCACGTCCGAGCCGGTCTGGTGGCGTAAACCGACGTCGTGATCGGAAATTTGCATCCTTTGCTGTCGTTCAAGCCCACGGGTTTCCGTGGCCCTTCGGTTCAGAACCGCAGAATCGGGCCTGCCACAACTGATTCATGGCGATACGCGTCCTCGATCTTCATGCCTCGGCGATTCATTGACCCGGCCGGGGGGCCGCGGGCGCGGGCTCGTCGGGCACGGCACCTTCCGGGGGGGGCCACGAGCTCGTGCTGCGCTCGGCTCGATGCGCCATCGGGACGCTGACCCGCGCGAGCTCGCGGGCCTGCCGGGCGCGATCGGGATGGTTCGCCGCGGCTTGCACAGCCGCGTAGCATTCCAAGTCCAAGTAGTAGGGCGGGTCAATCGCCTCGAGCGCCGCCTCCGCGCGACGCACGTACCCCGCGTCGAGCGCGGCCCATGCGAGCGTCGTCAGCGCCGCGTTCCGCGTGCGCGCCGCTCGGGCCGCCGCCGCAGCACTCGCGGCCGCGAGAATCGCGCGGATGGGATTCCCATCTTCGAGGAGGGCGCGTGCCGCAGCGAGCTCGTCTTTCGCCTGGCGCTCATCGCGATCATCCCGGCGCGGTCCAAAGATCGACAAAATCGCTTCCAGAATGTTCATGACGACGCGACTCCGATCCGGGATGTAGAGCCACTCATCGGACGAGCGCCAGCAGCCACGGGTACGATCCTCGCAATGCGACCACTTCGAACCGGCGTTCGAGGAGCGTCCGCAAGGAGCGCGGGCGGAACTGCTGGATGTGCTCCGGGTCGTTGCCGAGGCGGCGGACGTTCTTGCCCGCCGCCAGGTTGCTCAGGCGAAAAAACGGTTCGTGCGGGACGGTGACCACGGCCCGGCGCGGGCGCGCGTTCGCGATGGAGTCGACGGCGCGCTCGGGAGCGTCGAGGTGCTCGAGCACCTCGATGCACAGGATCAAATCGTGTGGCGTGGCGGCCACATCCGACAGGTCGTACGCAGTGCCCACGGTCGCGGTAATGCGCGGAAAACGCGAGCGCACCCGCGCGATGTCTTCGACCGACGCATCGACCCCGGAGAAGCGAGCGCGAGGGAACCGATCGAGCAAGAGCCCGGAGACGAATCCCTCACCCATGCCCACCTCCAGTACCGAGCTGACCGGCCCGGACCCTTCGATGAGGTCGAACAGCGACCGCACGAACCGGCGAATCAGCCATCGCCGCACGCGCCCCCGAGCGGCGTACTTGGGGGTACGAAACCCGTCGAAGTACGAATCGGCGATCACCGGCTGGACCTGACCGCCCGATAGCGGATCGGCGGGGTGACCGCCAGTAGGCCCCGGCGGTGGTGCTGGCCGTGCGCCTCGTCGACCCTCGAGGGATGAGGAAACGGCGGCCGAGTACTATCGCGCCGATG
>DATHQY010000181.1:0-20710 GCA_035482215.1 Polyangiaceae bacterium
CGGTCGACGACTTCGCCGGTGGGCCGGGTGCGATCGATGCGCGTGCGGCCCGTCGCGACGCCGACGGTGGCACTCAGTTTTCCGATGCGGAGCCCGAGGTCGAGCGCGCGCTGTGCTTCGTCTCCCTGCGCCTTGCGGACGCCGAAATGGCACACGATCGCGTCGCCGCCGAGCTCCGTGGCGTCACCCCCGCGCGATCGAAGGTGCGTCAAGAGCCGGGCCCGCGCGCCGCCTTTCGGCACGTGCGTCGCGACGATCGTCGTGACGAGGCGCGTACCGCCGCCGCCGGTCTTGCCCGTCGTGGCGATGCTCGCGGGCATCGGCTCGTACTCGGAGCTCACACGGTGGAGGCGATCCGGTGCGTAGGGCCCGAGGGCAGCGGCAGCCTCGCGGAGCTCGCGGGCGACTTCCTCCGCCGACGCGGGCCGGTCGGCCGGATTCGTCGCGAGGAGGCGCCCCATGATTTCGTCGAGCTTCGCGCTTGCGTTGGGGAACACGTCCGAGAGCCTCGGTGCGGGCGTCGTCACGAGGCGCGCGAGGATCGCGATCGGAGTCGGCCCGACGTGCGGCGGCCGGCCGGTGATCATCTCGAAGAGCGTGGCGCCGAGCGCATAGAGATCCGCGCGGGCGTCGACCTCGCCGTCGCCGCGTGCCTGCTCGGGCGCCATGTACGCGGGCGTCCCGACGATCGCGCCGGTGCGCGTGAGGCGCGTGTCGTCGGCAGAGGCCACGCCGAAGTCCACGAGCTTGACCTGCAGAACCCCGGCAGCGCGCGGGTCGCGTACGGTCGGTACGGCCTCGCCCTCGCCCTGGCGTTCGGCCGCAGCCAGGCGGACGCCGGTCGTGATCGAGGCGGGATCGCCGGTGGACGCGAGGAAGATGTTGGACGGTTTGACGTCGCGATGGACAATCCCCGCCGCATGCGCCGCCCCGAGCGCATCCGCGACGTCGGCGGCGACGAACACCGACGCCGCGACCGCCATGGGCGCGCGTTTCTGGCGCTGCGCGAGGTCCTCCCCTTCGAGCCACTCCATCGCGACGAACGGCTGCCCGTCGTCGAGCTGCCCGAACGCGACGACCCGCACGATTCCGGGATGGTGCAACCCCGCGAGCACACGGCCTTCGCGGCGGAAGCGCGCTTCTTCGCCCGCGTCGACGCCGGGAAGCGCGATCACTTTGAGGGCAACCGCCTGCCCCGACACCGAGTCCTGCGCGCGGTACACGATGCCGACCCCGCCGCGACCGACCTCGCGCTCGATGGTGAAGCGCCCGGCGAGCAGTTCGGCGACGTTCACGCGCGCTTCCCCGTCCCGATGGCGAAGATCTCCGTGCTGATCGCGCGCGTCCCTTCGGGGCGAATGAGGCGCTCCGCCGCGTAGTGCTTGCGGAGCTCGGCGCGCGCGGCAGGCAGCTCGTCGCTCATGAAGATTTTGCCCACGAACGCGCCTCCCTTCGCGCCCAAGGTAGCCGCAACCGCAAGCGCGCGCAGAAAGAGCTCCGCGCTGCGTACTTGATCGGTGATGCGGCTCCCGGTCGTGTTCGGAGCCATGTCGCTGAGGACGACGTCGTACGGCGCGTACCGGGCGAGCTCCTCGTTGGCGAGCGACAGCGCGTCGCCCTGGACGAACTCGGCGTTCGGAGGCAGCGCGATTCCGATGGGCGAGAGATCGACGCCGAAGAGCTTCCCGGTAGGGCCGATGCGCTTCGCCGCGAAGAGGGTCCAGCTGCCGGGCGCCGCGCCGAGGTCGAGCACGCGCTGGCCCGGTTTGAGGAGCTGGACGCGCCTGTCGATCTCCTCGAGCTTGAAGACGCTGCGCGCAGGGTAGCCCGCGTCCTTGGCGGCGCGCGTGAGATGATCGGGCTTCGCGTAGGGATTTCTTCGCACGGGACTCGCTCGCGCACGGGCGAATCGCCTTCGATCCCCGTGACGGGAAGCAAACAGCGTACTTGAGGGCCCGGCCGCTGGGGAGCCGGACGTTTCGGACACACGCGGGGAGCCCCATGGCATGCGCAAGAGCCCCAACGAGGGTGTTTTGCAGGATGCGGGGACCGGGCTTTCGCGTCGCCCGCGCTTCGTATCTCTAGGTCGGAATTGAGATGGCGCCGACATTCTCGATTGCGCATTCGTATGGACACAAGTCCGTGACGAATCCGCGAAATCGACAAGCGAAGAATTGCACGCGCCGATTTCGAACGACGCCCACCGAGCCTCTGTGAGTGCTCAAAGAGCGACCGTGATGGGCGTGCGTTCGCGCACGACCGAGGTGCGATAGGGCGATAGGAGGGACGGGCTCCCCGCGGAGCCACCCGTCCCGACCGCAGCCTGCGCTCGCTACCGCTTCGTCGACTTCTTCGGCGTCTTCACGGCCTGGCGCACGAGCACGAAGCCGTTGCGTGCGCCGGGGACGCCGCCTTCGACGAAGAGCAGGTTCTGCTCGGCGTCGACGCGGGCGACCTTCAGGTTGAGGATCGACACCGTCTCGTTTCCGTACTGCCCGCCCATGCGGAGATTCGGGAGCGTGCGGCCCGGCGTCATGTTCGTACCGATCGAACCGGGATGCCGCCGGTACTCGTGGGTACCGTGCGTCGTCACGCCGCCCGCGAATCCCCAGCGGCGAACGACGCCGGTGAAGCAGCGTCCGCGCGTCGTCCCGCGCGCGTCGACCAGCATGCCGGGCTGGAAGATCTCGTCGAGCTTCAGCGGCTGGGCTACCTGCCACTTGTCGGCGAACTCGGCGCTGCAGCGAAGCTCACGGAGCGTGCGCTTCGGCGTGGTCGCAGCCTTCTTGTAGTAGCCGGCGAGCGGCTTCCTCGTGTGCTTCTCTTTGCGCTCTTCGAAGCCGAGGATGAGCGCGGTGTAGCCGTCCTTCTCCGGCGTGCGCTTGCCGACGACGACGGCCGGCCCGGCCTGGATGACGGTGACGCGTGTGACGCTGCCGTCCTGTTCGAAGAGCTGGGTCGAGCCGACCTTGCGGCCGAAAATACCGGGTTGCGTGTTCATGGGGGCGCGCTCCTGTTCGCTGGCGCGGGGTGCTGCGGTTTGAAGAGCCCGTCGGTGCGCACCGTCCACGAGCGAAAGGGACGGGTGGGACGAGCCCACGGCACGTTCAGGCGGTTGCTAAAGGGCCGCGGAATTTACCTGCGGCGGGAGTAAGGTCAAGCCCCCGCGCGTAAGGCTCTCATGAGGGGCACCTCGTTGACAGCATGGGGGTCCCGTGCTTTAAGCCCGCGCTCTTTATCCGCTAGGCGCGCTGCATGGCGCGCACCTCTCCCGAGGCGCGCTCGATAGCGCGATAGCGCGCACCCCGAACGGCACCCACCATGAACACGTCGCCTCGCCTTGTCGAAATCGAGTCCAAGTTCCTCCGTACGGATCTGCCCGATTTTCGCGTGGGCGACACGGTGCGCGTCCACTACCGCATCGTCGAAGGCGACAAAGAGCGCACGCAGATCTTCCAGGGCGTCGTTCTCAAGCGGCACCGTGCGGGTGCGCGCAGCACCTTCACCGTGCGCAAAATCAGCTTCAGCGTCGGCGTCGAGCGCATCTTCCTCGCGCATTCGCCCCGCATCGAAAAGGTCGAAGTGGTGAGCAAGGGCGTCGTTCGCCGAGCACGCCTCTTTTACCTCCGCGACCTTCAGGGCAAGGCCGCCCGCGTTCGCGATCAGAAAGACGTCTGAGCGCCGCGCGACCCTGCACGGCCGTCGTCGCGCGACACTAGCGCGACGGAAAACGCGTCCGCATCTCCCGCGACCATACCGCGTCGCCGTCGAAGACGTCGCCCGCGAGGAGCGAGGTGATCGCGCGCCGGAGAAACGGGTGCTGCGGCTCCGCGAAGAGATAGGACACGAGCTCGTTGGAGTAAAAGGCCTGCACCGCGCCGAGAAAGAGCTCCGCTCCGGCGCGATGCTCGCGCTCCCACGTCGCCAGCGTGTTTTCCGCGGCCGCGGCCGCGTCGCTCGCGTTGACGGAGCCCGCACCGGCGGAGGCCGCGCCAAGCACGCGATGGATCGCGTCCGCCGCGCGGAGGGCGCCGGTCATCGCGAGATGCACTCCGGTCGAAAAGAGTGGGTCGATGAACCCCGCCGCGTCGCCCACCGCGAGCCAGCCGGGCCCGCGCAGCCCTTTCACACGAAAGCTGAAATCGCCCGTTGCGCGCGGAGCAAAGAGGCGCTCGCTGCCCGCAAGCATCTCGCGCACCGCGGGCGCGAGATCCAGCACGGACTCGAACAGCCGGCCGGGGCCTCCCTCCCCGCCCTGGGCACGAACCCAGCCCGAGGGGACCACAGCGCCGACGCTCGTCCGCCCGTCGGCGAACGGAATCAACCAGAACCATCCACGGGTTGACGGGGCGTGCGCGGAAGAAGCTTCGCCTCCGGAAGACGGCGCCCCCGCGGGAGAAGCTGCGCCTACCCCTCCCCGACCCGAGAGGTCATGCCCGAAGAGCACGATCTGGATGTCCCCCTCGCGGTCGCCCTCGTCGCGAAAGCCGCCGCGCACTTGCGTGAAGAGTGCGGTGTGATCGAGTCCGCCGATGCGCTCGAGGCCCCCGGCGGCGCGCGCGGTCATCGCATCGCGCCCCGTCGCGTCGACGACGAAGCGGGCGCCGATGCGCTCGTGCGACCCGTCGGCGGCGACGGCATCCACTCCGGCGGCCCGACCGTCTTCGTACACCACGCGTTCGCCGCGCCATCCTTCGCGAAGCGTGGCGCCGCATTGGCCCGCGTGCCGAAAGAGGAGTTCGTCGAACTCGTCGCGCGACACCTGGAACGCCGAGTCCCATCGCGGACGGAACGCGTCCGCGAACGCATAGCGCACCGCTCGCGATCCGTCGGCACCGTCGACGAACCGTGCCCCCCGCTTCACGATGAAACGGCTGCGCACCGCGTCGAGCACGCCGATCGCGTCGAGCACGTCGAGGCTTCCCGGCAGGAGCGACTCGCCCAGGTGAAAGCGCGGATGGCGATCCCGTTCGAGCACGACGACACGCCGGCCGAGCGACGCGAGCCGCGCCGCGCACACGGACCCGCCCGGGCCTCCGCCGAGGACTACGACGTCCGCCGACGTTACGGACGGCATCGGCGAATCGCGCTCTCGTTTTTCAATCGGCTGTCTTGGGCGGCGGCCCGAGCTGGATGCGCTCGCCCGCGTACGCGCCGATCAGCGTCAGCAGGATGCCGATGGCTGCGAAGATGAGATAGAGAAACAGGGGCATCGTCCGCACGGTCTGGCTCTGGATGAGCAGAAACGTCGACGGGATGGCAACGAGCAAGCTCGCCACCGCCGGCTCGATGAAGGTACGGCCCGGAGAGATCATCCCGACGAGGAGCCCGCCGAGAAACCAGACGGGGATGCACACGACCATCCCGTTTTGGCCCTCGAAGTCGAGCAGCGGAATGACCATCGGCAGCCCGAAGATGACCGCGCCCGTCAGCACCGCCTGCACGCCGAACGCGATGAGCAGCCACTGCACGCTCACGCCCTCTTGCTGGTAGCGGTCCTCCAGCGCTCGCGGCCTTTTCGAGAAACGGAGATCGTCGAACTTCGCGCCGCACGACGCGCACCGCGCGGCTCCGGGCGGCGTCTTCGCGAAGCCGCACGACGGGCAAACAACGGACTTCGCAGCGGCCATGAGCCTTACGCTACCGCTCCGCGCGACGCCCGCGCAACACCTGCCAACGCCGCTCCGGCTGGGAACAACCGCCGCGCCGCCCTGTCGATGTATGCTGTGATCGGCGTGCCGCGCGACCCCTCGTCATTTCCCTCCCCTGCGCCATCGGTCTCGTCGGCCGCGCCGGTGGCCTCGGCGCACGCCTCACGGGTCGCCACCCCGTTCGGCCTCGGCGGCGAGGGTGGGATAAACGACGTCGACCCGGAGCTGCTCGAGCTGCCGGATCCGCCCCGCCGGCAGCGTTCCTTCACGATCGCCGTGCTCGGACTCGGCGCGCTGGCCGCGCTCGCCATGGTGTGCGCCCTCCGGCACGACGTGCTGTACGCGCTCGCCGCCGTGCAGCCTGCAAGCCTCGGAGACCTGCACGGAGCGCCGAGCGCGGTGCTCGACAGCCACCTCGATTCGTTCGTGTCGGGCGACGCGCTCCTCGGAGCCGCGGGTGGGTTGCGGTACGAACGGCCGCTCCGGGACGATACATTCCGCACGCTGCCCGTCGCCGGACGGGACGATCTGTGGGTCGAAGTCCGCGTGCCCGCGGGCCAGGAGAACGGGCGCTGGGAACCGCCACACTCGTTCCAGGGGCACCTCGAACGCCTCGACGGAGCCGGTCCGAGCCACCGCGGCCTCGCCTCCGCCATCGAGGAGACGACCGCCATCCGCGTTCCACGTGGGGCTCTCCTGCTCGTCGACGGCGAGGATCCGACGCATGCGCGATGGTCGATTCTGCTCGCATCGCTTTTTCTCGGGTTCGCGGCGTGGAACGCGCTCGGCATCGCGCACCTCGTCCGCCGCTTGAAATGACGCTAAGTCCTGGTCCCGTGCGCGGACCGCGAGCTTCTCGATGCGGGTGAGCATCATCGGCGCGGGCGTGATGGGATGCACCACGGCCCTGTCCGCCGCACGGCGCGGTTTCGACGTGGTCCTCCTCGAACGCGCCGTTCCGGGCGCCGAAGCGTCGAGCGCAGCCGCGGGCATCCTCGGCGCGCAAGTCGAGCTCCACGGCCGTGACGAGGACGTCGCGCTCTTCACGGCGGCGCGCGCCGCCTGGGATCCCTGGGCGCAAAGCCTCCGCGAAGAGAGCGGCATCGACGTCGGCCACAGGCGCTCGGGCGTCCTCCGCGTCGCCCACACCGAGGCGGCGCGCGAGGCGGCCTCACGCGAAGTCACCTGGAATCGAAGCCGCGGGCTCGAGGCGGCCTTCCTCGAACCGAACGACGCCCGCGCGATCGAGCCCGAGCTCGCCGAGGGCCTCCTCGGCGCGGCGCATTTTCCGAACGACGGCCAGGTCGATCCGGCCGCGCTCCTCCGTTCCCTCATGGCGATCCTCGCGCGAACGGCGCGTGTGCAGATCCGCTCCGGCACCACGGTGCAGCGCCTGCTCGTCCGCCAGGGGCGGTGCACCGGTGTCGGGCTCGATACGGGCGACCTCGAAGCCGACGCCGTCGTGCTCGCGGCCGGCAGCTGGTCGTCGCTGATCCCCGGCGTCCCCGCGGACATCCCCGCCGTGCGCCCTGTCCGAGGCCAAATCGTCCTCCTCGAGGAGCGACCGCCGCGCGTCTCGTCCATCGTGTTCGGCCCCGGCGCCTACATCGTGCCTCGGGGCGACGGGCGGGTGCTCTGCGGATCGACGACGGAGCACGCGGGCTACCGCAAAGAAGTGACCGCGGGCGGGGTCCACGCGATCCTCGGCGGCGCCCTCGCGTCCGTACCGTCCCTCGCCGGCGCCCAGCTCGCCGGCAGCTGGAGCAACTTCCGCCCGCACGCGGAGGGCGATCGCGCCCTCGTGGGGCGCTCGCCGCTGCCGGGGCTCCTGCTCGCCACGGGGCACTACCGCAACGGCATCTTGCTCTCCAAAGTGACGGCCGACGCCGTTGCCGACGCGTTGCCTTCGTTGGAGCGGTGACATCTCTGGCAGCGCGGGGCGGCGCGGCGGTCGCCGTGACCGCGCGAGAAATGCGATAACGAGCCGATGCTTCGCTACGCGCTCCGCCGGATGCTCTGGTCGGTCCCGGCGCTGCTCGCGACGAGCTTCATTCTCTTTTTCGTGACGACGCTCGCGCCACCGCCCGTGGCCGAGGACGACGCCCACGCGACTTCGCCGGCCGAACCCACCCGCCGCGCGCGCTTTCTCGACCTGCCGCGGTTCGTGAATCAGCGTCCGGTCGACGTGCACACGCGCGCGGCCGCGGCTCTCGCGCACGTCGCCGCGGGTGACGATCAGCACGACCGCGCAGCGCGCGAGCTCGTCCGCCTCGGGGGCGCCGCATTTCCCTATGTGCTGCCGGACCTCGAAGCCCTGGAGCCCGAAGCACGCCGGCGGGTGGCGATCGCTCTCGGCCCCGTCGCCGTGCGCATGGGGCTCGCCGAGGGCCTCGACCTCGCCGATCCGGATGCAGCCACGCTCTTCTGGACGCGCTTCTGGGACGACCGCGCGCTCGACTTCACCCGGCCGGTCGTGACGCGCGCGGTGGATCGGTTCGTGGAGCACGGGAGCGACGCGCGCGAAGACGACCTCAGGGTGCTCGATACGTTCGCGCTCCCGGCCGTCCTGAGGGCGCTCCGCACGACACGAAACCCCGCGACGCGTCTTCGCCTCTCGCAGATCGCGCAGCACGCGGCCGCGCGTGGCCCGGTCATCGACTTCACCTCGGCGCCGGACCGCGTGCGGCGCGAAATCGCCGATTGGCGCGAGTGGTGGTTCGTCTACGGGACGGACTTCGTCGCCCTCTCCGGCGCGGAGCGGTCGATCGCGACCATCACCGACACGCAGTACGGCAAGTGGCTCCGCCGCATCGCCAACGGCGAGCTCGGTCTGAGCTTGCTCGACGGCGAGCCCATCGCCGACAAGCTCCGCGCCCGCGCGCCCGTCACGATGCTCGTGTGCGCGCTGGCGATGCTCGCAAGCGGCGCACTCGCCGTGCCCCTGGGCGCGCTCGGCGCGTGGCGGCGCGGATCCGTGTTCGACGTGACGACGTCGGCCGCGCTCTTTTTGCTCTATGCGGTTCCGACGTTCGTCCTGGCGGAGGTGCTCCTCCGGATCGGCGGACGCGGGACCGCGCTGCCCGAAGCGCTCCGCGTCACCCTCGCCGTCGCCGCCGTGTCGGCCGGATCGCTGGCGACGCTCTCGCGCTGGCAGCGGGTCGCGATCCTCGACGTGCTGAGCCAGGACTTCATTCGCACGGCGCGCGCGAAGGGAGCTCCGGGGCTGCGCGTCCTCGTCGTGCACGCGCTGCGCAACGCACTGGCGCCGATGGTGACCGTCATGGGGCTGCAGCTGCCCGTCCTGCTCGCGGGCGCGTGCGTCGTCGAAGACGTGTTCGGCCTGCCGGGCATCGGCTTCGAGACCCTGCGCGCCCTCGAAGTGCACGACGCGCCGTGGCTCATGGCCGTGCTTCTGCCGACGAGCGTCGCTGTGACCCTCGGGCTCGTCGTCAGCGATGTCGCCTACGCAGCCCTCGATCCGCAGTTGCGCGAGCTCCTGGCGACGCGCCAAGGGCGGTCCGCGCCATGAGCGACGAGCGCGACGATCACGGCCAGCGCGACGCCGACCATGATGGGCGGCACGATGGCCAGAGGCATACGCCGCTCGACCTCTTGCGGCGCAAGTCCGACGCGGGTCCCCTCTCGCTCCGGAAAGCGCGCGCCGCCGCCGCTCCCATCGTCGCCCCTTACGTCACCGCCGCGCGCATCGCGTACTCCAAGCTCGCGCACGATCGCAGCGCCCGAGCGGGCGCCGTGATCATCGCCGTCCTCGCGGTCGTCGCGCTTTCGGCGGATCTCGTGGGCCGCGAAGGCGCCCCGGATCGCGTCCTCCTGCCGCCCCTTGCCGGGGGCCACCTGTTTGGGACGGACGCGCTCGGCCGCGACCTCTTCGCACGCGTCGTCCACGGCACCCGTCTGTCGCTCACGATCGGCCTCGGCGGCACCATCCTCCTGGTCACCATCGGCGTCGTCCTCGGGGCGCTGGCCGGGTTCGTCGGCGGCGTCGTCGACGGAATCGTCGCGCGCGCCGTCGAGGCGCTCATGGTCATCCCGACGCTGCTGCTCGTCCTGGTCGTGCAAGCGCTCCTCCCTCATCCGACGACGACGACGCTCGTCCTGACGATCGCCCTCACGCGCTGGCCCGAGCTCGCTCGCCTCGTGCGCGCCGAGGTCCTGCGGGTCCTCGGGCGCGATTACGTCGCGGCCGCACGCGCCCTCGGCGCCTCGCCGCTGCGGATCCTCTGGCGACACATCATGCCCAACGCCGTCGGACCCGCGATCGTGGCCGCGGCGTTCGGCGTCGCGTCGATCGTCATCATCCAGGCATCGGTCGGGTTTCTGCGCGTCCCGACGGCGGACACCCTCGCGTCCTGGGGCGAGTCGCTCGGCGAAGCCCGCTCCTATCCCGGGGCATGGTGGCTCGTCGCGTTCCCGGGAGCGGCGCTTCTCGCGACGGTCGTCGCGTTCAACCTCGTCGGCGACGCCGCGCGCGATGCCCTGGACCCGTGGTCGCCGCGGACGGCCCTGGCCCCCGGGTCGCCGGCCTCCCCGCCCGCGCCCGCGTCGCCCGGGCCGCCCCGCGGCAGCGGATTGCCCCCCACGCCGCGCCGACCCCGCGAGACCGCGTGACGCGTGCAACTGCAAAACGGGTAGCCTAAAGCAGCGCCGATGATTCTCCTGGACGTGACCCAAGGCCTCGCGCTCGGCGCGCGTCACGAGTCGTCTTCCGACATCGTGCGCCTGGGGCGAGCGGCCGGGAACGACGTCGTCTTACCCGACGAGCACGTGTCCGGCGAGCACGCGCGCATCGTGTGCGGGGGGGACCGGTACTTTCTCCGTGACCTCCGTTCGACGAACGGGACAGCCGTGGTCCGGCAAGACGCGCGCATCGCACTCGACGAAAGCAACGGCCGTGAGGTGGCGCTCGAGAGCGGCGATCTCATCGAGCTCGGCACGGGCGACCGGGTCGTTCGCCTCGCGGTCACGCTGTCCGAAGGCGAAGTGTCGCGATTTCTCGCGATGCGCAAGATCGACGAGCTCGGGCGCGTGCAGAAGGCCATCGAGCACGACGACGGGCGGCTGCGTGCGCTCTACGAGGCGCAGAAGCGCATCGGCACGAAGACGGATCTGAACGAGCTGCTCGTCGCGATCTGCGAGGCGGCCTTCGCTCTCGTCGCGGGGGCGACGCACGTGACGATCGTCCTCCGCGACGACGACGACGACGGCGCGCGCAGCGGCGCCGCGAGCTACGTACCGATCGTGACGCGCGTGCGCGACCAGCAGGGGCCGGCGACGCAGCCGATTCCCATCACGCGGAGCGTCTTTCGCAAAGTCGTGGTCGAACGCGCGGCCGTCATCGCGGCCGATGCGGCGCACGAGATGGGTCACACCGAGTCGCTCATGGGCGCGCAGATCCAGAGCGTGCTCGCCGTGCCGCTCTGGAAGGGCGAAGAGATCCTCGGCGTGCTGCAGATGGACAACCGGCAGAGCCCCGGCGTCTTCACTGCGCAGGACCTCGACCTGTGCGCCGTGCTGGCGCACCACGCATCGCTCTCGGTCGCGAACGCACGGCTCTTCGCGCGGCTTCGCGCGGCGGAAGAACGGCTCAAGAAGGAGAACACGTTTCTCAAGACGCGCGAGGAATCGCGGCGCGTGGGCAAGGGACAGCAAGAGATCATCGGCCAGGCGCCCGTGATGCTCGCGCTCCTCGATCAGCTGAACAAAGTCGTCGATACGCGCGTCTCGGTGCTCATCGAGGGCGAGACGGGCGTCGGCAAAGAGCTCATCGCGGCGGCCGTGCATTACCGCTCGCGCCGGCGCGGGCAGCTCTTCATCAGCCAGAACTGCGCGGCCATGCCCGAGAATCTGCTGGAGAGCGAGCTATTCGGGCATCGCAAAGGCAGTTTCACGGGCGCGCACGAAGACAAGAAGGGGCTCTTCGAGATCGCCGACGGAGGCACGCTCTTCCTCGACGAAGTCACGGAGATGCCGCTCGCGCTGCAATCGAAGCTCCTTCGTGTCCTGCAGGAAGGCGAGATTCGCGCGCTCGGCGCCCTGCAAGAAAAGCGCGTCAACGTGCGCATCGTCGCCGCGACGAATCGCACCCTGGAAAAAGAAGTCGAAGCGGGGCGCTTCCGGCAGGACCTCTATTACCGGCTCAACGTCTTCCCGTTGCGGGTGCCGCCCCTTCGCGAGCGCAAGGAGGACATTCCGCTCCTCGCCGAGCACTTCCTCGCGCGGTATGCGGCCGAGATGGGCAAAGAGCCCGCGGGCTTCGCCCAGGAGACGATGGAGCTGCTGACGGCGTACGAATGGCCGGGCAACATCCGGGAGCTGCAAAACGAAGTGCAGCGAATGGTCATCCTCGGCGAGGACGGCGACTTCCTCACGCCCGACACGCTGTCCGGCCGCATCCGCCACGTCGAGCGCCTACTCGAACAAGTCGCGCCAGCCAAGGGCACGCTGAAGGACATGATGGATCAGGTCGAGCGCTGGCTCGTGATGGAGGCGCTCCGCGAGCACGACAACAACAAAACCGCCGCCGCGAAAACGCTCGGCATCACCCGCGAAGGCCTGCACAAGAAGCTGCGAGGGCTGGGGCTGTAATCACCATCAAGCGAGCGAATCGCCGGTCGCGCTTAGGTCTCCAGGGGGGACGACGTACGCTTCGCCCGTGAGGGGATCACGTGCGTCGGGCACGAGGTCGAGGAGCGGCACCATCGCGAAGGCGCGCTCGCGCAGATGCGGGTGCGGGACGACGAGACGCGGCGCTTCGATACGCACGCCGTCGATCCAGAGGATGTCGAGATCGAGGGTCCGCGGGCCCCAGCGCTCGCGCCGAACGCGCCCGAGGCGGCCTTCGATCGCGAGGAGCGCATCGAGGAGCGCGAACGCGGCGTCCGGCAGCGACGCCGGCTCGCGCAGGAGAGCGGCCGCGTTCAAATACGGGGGCTGCGGCATCCCTCCGAAGGGCGGGGACTCGTAGACGCGCGAGGTGGCCACCACCTCGGCCTCGCGGGACAGCTCGCGAAGCGCCGCGCGCATCGTCCCCAGGCGGTCACCCAGGTTCGCGCCGAAACCGACGACGATGCGTCCCGGCGAAGGGCGCACCTCGTGCTCGTGCATGGCCGACGCGCTCCTAGGGGGACGACGGTTCGAGAATCAGCGGGTCGGTCAGGTTGCCCTGGTAGCCGCCGTTGACGCGCTGGCTCTGGACGAAGAAGAGGTAATTCTCGTTGGGTGACGGCTCGACGGACGTGCTGAGCTCAATCGACGCACCCGGCTGCGTGTCGAAGGTCACTTGGTTGCGCCCGTTCGAGGTGCTCGATGTTAGCGCGAAGCTCGGGGCGCCCGTACCCGCGACCTCGGACATCGTCCCGTCCTGGGTGAGCTCTACGTTCGAGAACGTCCCCTGCACGGGGGTCACGGAAACGGTGAAGAGGCACGACTGCCCGGTCACCTCCGTGTCGCACGTCCACCAGACGAGCCAGTGCCCGCCGCTCACGTACTGCGTGAAGACTCCAACGCCGAGGCCCGGCGTCGCCGACAGCGTGCCGTTCGGATCGACTTCGACGACCATCGGGGGCACGCCCCCGTCCGCCCCGGGCCCACCCGCGTCGAAAATTTCGCTGGCGCCGCTCATTCCCGGGGCTCCGGTGGAGCCGCTCGCCGTCCCGGCGGCGCCGGAATAGGTGCCAGTCGTTCCCGCATAAGCGCCCGCAGATCCGCTCCATCCCGTGGTGCCCGCGCAGCCCGTATTCCCAGGGCATGTCCCGGATTGGCCATAGCCGGCCTGTCCGTAATAGCCGCCACTCGTCTCGCTCGGGCCGCATCCGAGAACGACCGCCGATAGCGCGAGCACGCTGGAGACAACGACCGTCGCGCTCGTGTTCACCGACGCGCGAAACCCTGTCTGCGCCCTGCTCGCCTCTCCCGCCAGCCGCCTCGAATCGCTCATCGTCGTTCTCCTCGGGGGCCCCAGAGCGTGACGCGCTTCCGCCCTTTCGTCGACCCCGGCGGACGAGCCGCGTATCGCTCCAGCCATTTCGTTTCGGACGGCGGACGAGCCGTTCACACGCCGGTCAGCGACGCCCGCCATGACCGCCCCCGTGGAATCCGCCCCCCCCGCCGCCGTGGAAGCCACCCCCGCCGCCGACCGAACCGCCGCCATGCACGGCACCGCCCACTGATCCGCCGGCATGGAAGCCACCGCCCGGCATCGACATGGGCCGCGGCGCGGCACCGCCGCCGAACGAACGCGGGCCCCCCGAGTATCCCCCGCCGATCGTTCGCGTGCCGCCGGAATAGAAGCCTCCCGAAGGACGCGCCACCGGGTACCCCCGCGGCCCGATCGGGCTGGTTGCCGGACTGCCCGCAAAGCCGCCGCCGAGACGACCGCCGAAGTGGGTCGTGCTGGCGTAGCCGCCCGGTTGTGCACGCATGGCGTCCCCGGTTAGCGACGTCGTGGTGCCCCGGTACGTCCATGAGCCGCCCATGCGCGCTTGCGGCGCGCTCGCGCCGTACGCCCGCCCGGTGCTCGGTCGCGCGAACGCCCGCGCCTGCATCACGTCCCGGTTCATGCCCGACGTCCGGACGACGGCCCCGGCAGAGATGTTGAGCACCGAGGGAGGCGGCCCGAAGCGCCCTCCGAAGCCGCCGCTGACACCTCCCCGCGACGCCACCCACGGCTGCGTATGCTCGCCGATCAGCGTCGCCCGCGGACCGACGACGACGCGCGACCGCAGCCCAGGCGCGAACAGGTCCCGATTCGAGACGAACGAGTAACCGACCCGCGGCGAGAAGCCGAGCGCGACGGCGGAACCACCGCGCCAACCCCACGTAGGAGCCAACGGAGCCCAGCCGACGTAGCCCCACGGGCCTTCGCCGTACCGCCATGACACCCATGCCCCGGCGTACTGCCGCCCGGGGATCCAGGACCAGCCGCGGCTTGCGTACGCCCATCGGCCGTAATGGAACGGCGCCCAGCCCCAGGCGTAGTCGCTGACCCAGACGTAGTTGTCCGCGTAGCCGTCGTCGTAGGTCCAATGCCCGTCACTCACGTACGGCGTGAAGTCGTCCCCCACGGCGCTCGGCGAAGGCACCCACACGGTGCCGTAGTTCGGGTCCTGCACCCAGCTCCCGTAGGGATCCAGCGTCGATCGAAAATCGTTGAGCGCGGAGGGATCGGTGTCTGCGTATTGATCCGAGCCGTCCGGCGCGGCATCCGCCGGCGTGCCCGGAGCCGTGCCGTCGTCGTCGCCCACGACCGCGTCCGACGGCGGCGCACCCGCAGCGAAGTCCACACCCACATCCGAAGGCGGCGCGCCCGGCGGAACCGCGCCTGGCGGAGGCGACGTGGGGGCAGCTTCGTCCGGCGGGGGCGGCGGCCGCGCGCGGTCGCCCAGCTCGTTCGGCGGTGTGGTGCCAACGGGGTCAACCGGCGCGGGGTAAGCGGCTTCCCGCTCCTCCGCTTCGTCGGCCGCGCACCCCGTCGCGAACGAAGACATGGCCAGGAGCGACGCGAGCGCCAACGCAAACGGTGCAATTCGGCGCATGATTTCTCCTCGCCACGAGCTTCGAACGAATGCGGCGACCATCCGACGGTAGAGCGGCTGCAAACCGCGCGCCCGCCCCTGCCTCGACGTGGATGGAGCCATACCTCTCATTGTACGCATTCGATCGAGGCGCGGCTTCGTGGCTCGGTCTTCGAGAGTTTCCGAGTCGCCGGTGGGGCGGCGGACAGAACCGCAACGCAGCCCAAGCGGGGCATGCGCGAACGGCGCGAGCGCCGACCGGGACACGCCTAACGCCGTCCCGGCCAGCGCGCGGCGGCATGTCCCGCGCTCGCGCGCCGGGGCCATCGGCGTGATAGGATCGCCAGCGGGTCGCTCGCACGTGGACATCACGGGTACCTGAAAGCCCCTCGCCCTTCGGGGCATGCTGGGATGTGAGGACAAATCTAATGGCCGAAACGCGCCCGTCGAACATGACCGACCGCATCGCCGCGATGCAGGACTTCAAGCTCTATCGCGAGCTTCATTGGGAAGGGTCTTTCGAGGAGTATCTCGGCATCGTCCGTGAAAAGCCGCAGGTCACGCGCAACGCGTACCAGCGGCTTTACGACATGATCATCAGTTACGGGACCGAGGAGTACATCGACAACAAGAAGAAGCTCGTTCGCTACAACTTCTTCAAGGACGAGCACAACGGCGGGGCGAACGCGATCTTCGGGCTCGACATCCCGCTGATGCGCCTCGTGCACGTGCTCCGCGCCGCGTCCGAGGGCTACGGGCCGGAGAAGCGCGTCATCCTTCTGCACGGGCCGGTCGGGTCGTCGAAGAGCACGATTGCACGCCTCCTGAAGCAAGGCGTCGAGCAGTACTCGCGTTCGCCCGACGGTGCGCTCTACACGTTCGATTGGGTGGGCCTCTCGGGGATGGGGCTGTCCTCGAACAACGAAGATCGCTTCCCGAGCCCGATGAACGAAGAGCCCCTCCGCATCATCCCGTCCGAGTGGCGCGTGAAGGCGATCGAGCAGCTCGGCCTCTCGAACGACAAGTTCAAAGTGCGCGTCGAGGGCGACATGGACCCGGCGAGCCGCTTCATCTTCAAAGCGCTGATGCTGAAGTACGAGGGCGACTGGGCGAAGATGGTGCAGAACCATGTTCGTGTCCGCCGCCTCGTCTTGAGCGAGAAGGATCGCGTCGGGATCGGCACGTTCCAGCCGAAAGACGAGAAGAACCAGGACTCGACGGAGCTCACGGGCGACATCAATTACCGAAAGATCGCCGAATACGGCTCGGACTCGGACCCGCGCGCGTTCAACTTCGACGGCGAGTTCAACATCGCGAACCGCGGCGTCCTCGAGTTCGTCGAGATCCTGAAGCTCGACGTCGCGTTCCTCTACGATCTGCTCGGCGCGACGCAGGAGCACAAGATCAAGCCGAAGAAGTTCGCGCAGACGGACATCGACGAGGTCATCATCGGCCACACCAACGAGGCCGAGTACAAGAAGCTCCTGAACAACGAGTTCATGGAAGCCTTGCGCGACCGCACGATCAAGATCGACATCCCCTACATCACGAAGCTCACCGAAGAAATCCGGATCTACGAGAAAGATTTCAACGGGCAGAAGATCAAGGGCAAGCACATCGCGCCGCACACGCTGGAAGTCGCGGGGATGTGGGCGGCGCTGACGCGCCTCGAAGACCCGAAAAAGCACAACCTGTCGCTCCTGCAAAAATTGAAGCTCTATGACGGGAAAGTCCTGCCCGGGTACACGCAGGACACGGTCAAGGAGCTGCGCAAGGAGTCGAAGCGCGAAGGCATGGAAGGCATCAGCCCCCGCTACGTGCAGGACAAGATTTCGAACGCGCTCGTGAACGAGTCGGGCGAAGGCACCATCAACCCGTTCATGGTGCTGAACGAGCTCGAGAAAGGCTTGCGCCACCACTCGCTCATCACCAGCGAGGACATGCGCAAGAAGTTCGCCGAGATCATCGGGATGGTGAAGCGCGAGTACGAAGAGATCGTGAAGAACGAAGTCCAGCGCGCGATCAGCGCGGACGAGGACGCGATCACGAAGCTCGCGGCGAACTACATCGACAACATCAAGGCGTTCACGCTCAAGGAGCGCGTCAAGAACCGGTACACGGGGCAGGACGAGGATCCGGACGAGCGTCTGATGCGGTCGATCGAAGAGAAGATCGACATCCCCGAGAACCGGAAGGACGACTTCCGTCGCGAGATCATGAATTTCATCGGCGCGCTCGCCGTCGACGGCAAGCGCTTCGAGTGGAATACGAACGACCGCCTGCGCCGCGCCCTCGAGCTGAAACTGTTCGAAGACCAGAAGGACAGCATCAAGCTGAAGACGCTCGTCTCCGCCGTGGTCGACAAGGACACGCAGGAGAAGATCGACATCATCAAGTCGCGCCTCATCAAGAACTTTGGGTACAACGAAGTCAGCGCGACGGACGTCCTGAATTACGTCGCGTCGATCTTCGCGCGCGGCGACGCCAAGGACTGATCTCGCCCGCGGCGACGCGAAGGACCGATCGGCGCGCGGGGGGTGCGCCGACTCGGCGGGGGGTGCTAAACGGGGGACGCGATGAGCACCCTCAAAGAGACCCTCGTGGATCAGGGCTTGAAGTTGATGAGCGACCCGCGCGTCATGAAGCTGATGCAGGACGAGCGGCTCATGAAGGCCCTGATGACCGCGATGAGCGTTCCAGGCAAGGCCCAGAGCTTCGCGAAGGAGCAAATCGAGAGCGTCGTGAAAGCGATGGCGCTCGCGACGGAAGCCGACGTGAAGGATCTGCGGCGGACGGTGCGGCGGCTCGAGGAAGAAATCGCGTCGATGCGCGCAGAACGCAACGGCGTGAAGGGAGAACCCCGATGAAGAAGGTTCACCTTGCGCTCGCCGTCGCCGACTTCGACGCCTCGGTCCGCGAGTACACCGCGCGCCTCGGGGTGTCGCCTTGCTGCACCGTCGAAGGCAGCTACGCCCTCTGGCGGACGGACCTTCTGAACCTGTCGATTCGCGTCGACCCGGCGAGCGCCGGGAAGGTCCGCCACCTGGGATTCGAAGATTCGGACGCGGATTCGTTTTCCGTCGCGACGGACGCGAACGGCTTCGTATGGGAACGGTTCGCCGCCGAGCACCAGCGGGCCGAAATCTCGCAGCTCTGGCCAAACGCCAAATTCCAACCCTGACGCCCGCCAGACTGGCGCGGCGGACCTCGCGCCCCGCCCTCGGTTTGCCCCGCGCACACTCGACGCCCCGTCGAAACGCGAGCTCTGGTATAGCATCGCGACCGCCGCCGTTTTTTCCCTGGCGTCCGAGGTTTTCGATGGTGCGCTCCTCCTTTTCTTTCGTTGCCCGCGCGGCTCGCGCCCTCTCGCGAATGCGTGCTTCATGCGCGCGCCGGTCGGTCGCTGCGATGACCATTCTCGCGGTCTTCGCGTCGGTCCCCGTGTTTGCTCCGATCGCCTTCGCGCAGGACTCGACGGACACGCCGCCCCCGCCGAAAAAACCGAAGAAGAAAAAGAAGACCAAGCCCGCGCCTTCGGCGAGCGCCACGACGGACGACACGGCGGCCGCGGCGTCATCCGCGCCGGCCGAGCCCACCCCTGCGCCTTCGGCAGCGCCGGCGCCCGAGCCTTCCGCCAGCGCGGCGCCGAGCGCTTCAGCGTCCGCAGCACCGAGCTTGCCCGATACGCCGACGGTGGAATACGACATCTCGGACACGACGGAGCTGCCCGGTAAGACCTATTTGTTCGCCGGCCTCCGGTACCGCGCCAACATCGTTCCCCAAGCGCTCGTGAGCCTCTTTGCCGACGAAGGTGCGACCTTCACCTCGAACTCGATCGGCGCCGAGTTCGAGATTCGCAAAGGCGGCCAATCCACGATTCCGTGGCTGCAATATACCGACTACAATACCGGCGATATCCTCTTTCTCCAGAAGGGGAAGGACCCGACGAATCCGGCGTTTTACTCGCTCATCAACAGCAGCCTGAAATCGATCTATGCGGGCGTCGACGAGCTGTGGTCCATCGGAGACAGGCACGTCGCGTTCGAGTTTGGATTCGGCGTCGGCGTCGGCGTCGTATTCGGGTCCCTGGGCGACAACTGGGTGTACCAGAACCCGAACGGCTCGATCACCGCGAGCAACGGGCTGAAACTCTCTCCGTGCCCGCCGAACCCGAACAACCAGCCCGGTCAGCAATTCGGCTGCAACATCGGCGATCACCAGGGCGCGACGACGGCAAAAGTCGGCGGGTACAACGAGGCCAACTGGTTCAACGGAGGGCCCGTCCCGGTGTTCCTGCCGTACCTTTCGCCGGAGATTGGGCTTCGATACAAGCCGATCAAGCCGCTCCTCATCCACGTCGATGCTGGCTTTTCGCTGACGGGTTTCTGGATCGGAGCCAGCGTGGATTACGGGCTCGAGCGCAAAGAAGAACAAACGCCTCCCGGCGCGCACAAGGCAAGCCTCGAATCCTCGGTGCACGATACACTCTGATTCATGCGGGACTTGCCGGCGCGTTACGAGCCGCAGCGCCGCCTGGGTGCCGGGGGCGGCGGAGAGGTTTGGTCGGTCCGCGACCGCGCGACCGGGCAGATCCTCGCGCTGAAAGTGCTGGCGTCCGGCGCCGGCGAGCCGGAGGTGAGCGCACTCGTGCGCGAGGCGGTGGCGCTGAGTGGGCTCGAAGGGCTCGGCGTGCCGCGCGTGGTCGCGTTCGGGGCGCTGCCCGACGGCCGGCGGTACATGGTCCGCGATCTGGTCGAGGGGCAGAGCCTCGAGGAGATTCTGCGCGGGAGCGACGGATCGAACGGCGAGAGCGCCGCCAAACGCGATGGCGAGCGCGGGCGAAAAGCCGAGAGCTCCCGCAAGCCCGATAGCTCACGCAAAGCCGAGAGCTCCCGGAAGGCCGACAGCTCGCGCAAAGCCGAGAGCCCCCGCAAGAACGGCGCGCTCCGCGGCCGGGGAGACGCGCGCGACGCGCACCGAGCCCCGATCTGGCTCGAGGCCATCGCGAGCGCCTGCGATCAGCTCACCGTCGTGCACCGCGCCGGGCTTCTGCACGGCGACATCAAGCCGGCGAACATCATCGTCGACGAAACGGGCCGAGGCACGCTCGTCGACCTCGGCCTCGCCGCGCCCTGGCGTGAAGGCGGCACCGCCGCGCAAGGCCTCACGCCGAAGTACGCCGCCCCCGAGCTCCTCGCGGGCGAGCCCCTCACCGTGCGCGCCGAGGTGTACGCGATCGGCGCGACGCTCGGCGAAGCGCTCGCCCTGAAGAAAGCATCCCTCTCGGCGGTCGTGCGCGAAGCGCTGTCGGTCGTGGCGCGGCGCGCGACGGAAGCGTCCACCGACGCGCGCTTTCCGAGCGTCGACGAGCTCGCGAGCGCCCTCCGCCTCGCGGCGGGATTGCCCCCGAGTGCGCAGAGCGAATTGGCCCCGTGGCCGGTTCTCGGGCTCGACTTCGCTGCGCAGTCGCTGCTCGGCACGGTGCGCGCGATGCCCGAGGGCGCGACCCTCGCGGTGTTCGGCCCT
>DATHQY010000182.1:0-3546 GCA_035482215.1 Polyangiaceae bacterium
CGCGAGGGCGAGCCCGCCGATGCCCGACGTGTCGTCGTTGGCGGCCGACGCCAGCAGGCGAAGATGCTTCGGTTCGAGGACGGAAGTCGCGGGATCGACGAACGCGACCGCACAGGCCAGTGCGTTCTTCAGCTCGCGCACGTTGCCGGGCCATCCGTGCGTGCGGAGCGTGTTGAAGGCCGCGTCGCTCACGCGCAGGTCCGACCGGCCGAGATCGGCGAGCAGGCTGTAGACGAGCTGCGGCATGTCCTCGAGGCGCTGGCGCAACGGGGGCAGGGGGACGACCGCGACGGCGAGGCGGAAGTAAAGGTCCTCGCGGAAGCGGCCTGCGGTTACGTCGGCCCGCAGATCGCGGTTCGTCGCGGCGACGATGCGCACGTCGACGGGCCGGTCGACCCGGCCGCCGACACGGCGTACCCGCCGGCTCTCGAGGGCGCGGAGGAGGCGGGGCTGCAGATCGAGGGGGAGCTCGGCGATCTCGTCGAGGAACAGCGTGCCGCCGTGCGCGCGCTCGAAGGCTCCCGCGTGCGCCGAGACCGCCCCCGTGAACGCGCCGCGCTCGTGGCCGAGCAGCTCGCTCTCGACGAGGTTTGCCGCGACCGAGCCACAGTCGAAGATGACCAGGGGCCCGCCCGCGCGCGTGCTCTGCTCGTGGAGCGCGTGCGTGAGAATCTCTTTGCCGACGCCCGTCTCGCCGCAGAGCGTGACGGTCACGTCGGTGCGCGCAAAGCGCTCGAGCACGTCGAACACGTCGTGCATCGCCTGCGAACGGGCGACGACGCGCCCGAACTGGCGCACCGTGCGCAGCGCGCTCGGCGGGCGCGTCGCAGGCCGCGCGACTTCGAGCTTGCCCGCGGAACGCGGGCGTCCCTCCTCGTTCCAGGTCGAATCGAGGGAAGACCTCGGCGGCGGCGTGAGGTCGGCGTCGTCAATCGGTGCGGGCTGCGCGAAGCGGACGGGCCGTGCCGTCTCCCAGGTACTGGCGCTAGGCGGCATGGGTCAAGCTCCCTTTCGCGCCGTGGCTTGCATTCGTCTCAATGCACGGACGTTACCAGCCGTGCCGGCCCCCTATTGTGAACTTTGAACGACAAACACCGTCATCGGTGACCACGATAGTGTCACCGGGTTGACACGTCATTTTTGTTGCGCCGCCGTGTCACGGCGTTGCACCGCTCGCCGCCGCCGCCGGCGATTCAAAGGAACAGGTGGAACTGCGCGAGCCAGGATGAATCATTCTGGTACGAGGCGGCCGAAACGGCTGTCGACGGGATGCCGGCGCTCGTGAAGATCCCGTCGATGCGAATATCGGCGTGCGGCGCGAAAAACCACACGGCGGACACCCATCCGTCGAAGGACGACGGCTCGCCGCTCTGGCCGCTGTTCATCGCCTCGGAGGTCAACATGAAATGAAACCCCTGGACGGGCTCGTAATCCGCCTGGATGAAGCCGGCGTACCCGTCGCGGTGACCGTGCCACGTCAGCGACTGAAAGACGCCATCGAACTCCGCCATGAGCACGAGGGCCTGCACGGGCGCGTACCGCACGAACGGGCCATAAGCCTGTCGATAGTCGGTCACCCCATAAACGATGTCGCGCGTCGCCCGCGTGACGAGGCCGCTCACGCCGACGGCGAGCGTCGTCGTCGGGGCGTATTCGAAATAGCCCGCGCCGCCCCGCTCGCGAAACGCATCGGGGTGAATCATGAAATTGCCGGCGATGCCCATCACTTCGCCGCGCCAATTGTCCTTGGTCACCGCGAGCGCCGCGCCGTACGTCTGCGTATCGTTCATGTCGGTTCGCGTCAGCGAGCGCACCCAGAGCGTGTGCTCGACCATGCGAATGCCGAAGGGAATCGTGATACGGCCGGCGCGAACGAGCCACGCCCCGTCGTCGTCGAGCTCCGCGCCGACCCAGTGCTCGCGCGAAATGAGGTTCTCCTGCGGCGCGTCCGTGATGGACGCGCCGAGCGCGCCGGTCGGCGCGTACCCGATGCTGCCCGTCGCCCGAAAGCGGCCCACTTTCACGTCGCCGTAGAGGTCCGCGCGCATCGTGATGAGCTGCTGATTCAGCGGCGCGTTCTCGGGCTGGTCGCTGAAGAACGCCTCGCGGAAGTCGCCCCCGAGCCGGAGCTCGTCGGGGAGCGGAATCGTTCCCCACATGAAGCCGGACGTCTTGTCCGCTTCTTCGGAGTTCTGGCCGTAGCGCATGCGCAAGAGGAGGTCGCTCTGCGCGCGCCCATACGCGGTGAGCGCGCCCGCGCCGCCCGACGGATCGGTGTGGCACGTGGCGCAGCCCATGTACCCGTGGCGGATCATCCAGGGATACGCGGTCGCGGTCTTCGCGAAGAAGAGCGAGATGAGAAGGCCCGCCGCGAAGGCCGTCAAGCGGAAGATCGCGCGCGGTACGTTCATCGGAGATGATGGCAGATGCGAATGAGCTCGTGAGGGACCGCCGCCGACGCGCGGACGGCGCGACTCAGTTTCCGCCGACGTGAAGGCTCGCGTTCACATCGATGTCGGGTTTGACCGTGACGCCGAGATACGACGGCACTACGATTCCGTAGTCGTTCATGTTGATGTGGAATCGCCCGTGCGCGAGATACGCCGGGCCCTCTTGTTTCGCGTCGTAGTGGACCGAGACCGGGTGCGTCTGTCCGTGGAGCGTGAGCGTCCCGGGCGCGTCGGCCTCGACGCGCTCGCCGCCCACCGGCACGCGCAGCGCGCTCCGCGCAATCGTGAGGACTGCGGAGGGGTATTTCGGCACTTCGAGGTACTTCTCTCTCATGTGATGATCACGGAGGTCGATTCCCGTGTTCAAATTCGCGAGAGGCACCGTGATGACGACGTTGCCGTCGCCTTCGGCGACCGAAAGATCTGCCGTCGACCCCGTGACCTTGAAGCCCGCCGGGCCTTTGCCTTCGAAAATGACATGCGAGTCCGAGGCGGAGGAGAGCGCCGCGCGCGCTTCGGTCGCGAGCCCCGCGAGAGCAGCGCAGGCGGCGGTGACGCACAGGATCCGGTTCGTTCGCAGGGTGAGCATGGTGTTTCTGGAGGAATTGCGTTGTCGTCCAAGCGTCTCAAAAAAAGGTGCGCGCCCAGGGTGAGACGAGGGCCGAAGTCCGACTTTCAGATACTTTCGTTGAGCACGGTGCAGCAAGCGTCTTTTTTGTGACGTTTCCGCCACGCCGCGCGGCCCGCGCGCAGTCGCGCGATGGCCAGCAGTCCGAGAATGAGGGCGCTCATCGTGGCCGCATCACGCGTGCCTCGACGCGGGGCAAACGCGCTCGTCGCGCAACCGCCCGCGCGACGGCTTCCGTCGTTCGAGCCTCCGGGGCTCGTGGCGCTCGCGCTGCTCGAATCGCACGTGGCAACGAGCGCCGTCTCGGGCACGTCCGCGGGCGGCGCGATCACGCCGCCGTCCGCGTCTTCCTGCGCACAGATCGAGTCGAATCCGTGGCGCGGGACGGCGCAGCACGCATCGCTCGCGACCGCGCCGTTCGCCGTCGCACGTGTCCCGTCGGGGGGATAGATCGCGCAGATGCCGCTC
>DATHQY010000183.1:0-11314 GCA_035482215.1 Polyangiaceae bacterium
CTTTTTGAGCTCTTCGGGCACCGAAATGTCCTCGAGCTTGATGCCGTCGACCTGCAGGCCCCAGGTGCGTGCCTGCGCCTCGATGTTCTTCGCGATCTCCGATTCGAGTCTCACCTGGTGCGAGAGCAGCTCGTCGAGCGACAGGCGCCCGGCGACGTCGCGCAGCGTCGCCTGGGCGAGCCGCCAGATCGCCGAGCGGTAGTCCTGCACCCGGAGGGCGGCCGCCTCGGCGTCGACGACCTTGAAGAAGATCACCCCGTTCACGACGACCGGGACGTTGTCCTGCGTGATCGCCTGTTGCTGCGCGATCGGCGCCGTCTGCACGCGCATCTCGACGAAGATCGCCGTGTCGATGACCGGCACGAGGAGGCGCAGGCCGGGATCGGCCACCGATTGGAACCGCCCGAGGCGGAGAACGATCATCTTCTCCCACGCGGCGACCACTTTGACGCTCGAGGCCAAGAAGAGGCCGATGACGAAGCCGGTCGCCACCGGCAGCGCGACAATCGGCGGCGGAGCCCCGGTGGCGAGCAACAGGACGGAGACGCCGGCTCCGGCGAGGACCGAAAGCACCAAGAGGAGCAGGGACACCGCGGAGGAGGGGCGCATGCCGGCGATCCTATCCCGGCTTCGCCGCGCCGTTGCGAGGCGCGGAGCGGCGACGCGGTCGGACCTTCTCCGGCCGCGTCAATCGAGCTTGCTTCGGTCCCGCTTCAGTCGCGCCGTCTGGTCCGCGAGGGTCGCCACGACGAAGCGGACGCGAGCTGCCACGTCGAGCTCCTCGAGCGTGCGCTGGCGCGCGGCCGCCTCGAGAATCAGGTGGTGCGCGCAGAGGTCCGCCGCGGAACCGGCATCGAGGTCCGGGGGAAGCGAGAACTCCACGTTGCGGTCCAGCCTGCGCGCGGCGGACGCAAAGCCGAGCGCCGCGCCACGGAGGGCCGCGTAATCCGCCGGGGGGACGGGCGTCGCCACCGACTCCAGAACGCGCGCGTGTGCACGCCGGTAGGGCGGCGAGAAGGGAAGCTCCCGCAGCGTCACCCTCGCCACGCCCCGGATGACGATGTTCGAGCGGCCGTCGGGCAGCGCGGTGTGCTCGACGATCGACCCGGCCCCGGCCACGCGGGCGATACGGGGGAGGCCTTCGCTCTCGCCCCGTTCGTCGCCCTCGCCCGGCTGCACGAGCGCCAGCGCCATCACGCGATGGGTCGCGAGGCAATCTGCGAGCATCGCGCGGTAGCGCGGCTCGAAGACGTGGAGCGGCATCGTCGCGCCGGGCAGCAGCACCACACCGGGCAGCGGAAAAATGGGCAACGCCTCCAGCGCGGCAGCGTGGATCGGGCCTGTGGGCGAGGGGGTCGACGTAAGGGTCAAGGGCGGGCTCCCACGGCGGGGAAACGGCGGCGATCCTAGCAGCGAAGACGCCGTTCTCGGTATGGTCGGCGTGCTTTGAATTGGTCGGCAAGCCTCTCCCTCGTTTTGCGCACGAAATCGATCGACGGCATTCTGGCCCAAACCGATCGCCCCGCGGACGCGGATCCGGGCGGCGGCGGCGGTCCGTTGCGCAAAGCGCTGGGGCCGGTTCACCTCGTCCTGCTCGGAATCGGTGCGATCATCGGCACGGGCATCTTCGCCACGATCGGCACGGCCTACGGCGGCGACGCCCACCGGAGCGGCGCGGGGCCCGCCGTCATGGTCTCTTTCGCCCTCACTTCGGTCGTCTGCGGCTTCTCGGCGCTCTGCTATGCGGAGTTCGCTTCGATGGTGCCCGTGGCGGGCAGTGCGTACACCTACGCGTACGCCACGCTCGGCGAGCTCGTCGCCTGGGTCGTCGGGTGGGACTTGCTCCTCGAGTACGCCATCGGCAACACTGCCGTCGCCATCTCGTGGGCTGCGTACGCGGACGCCTTTCTGCGAGGCGTCGGGGTCGACCTGCCGCGCTGGCTCGTGACGGACTACCGCACGGCCCGGCTAGCGCCCGACGTGCTTGCGGCAGCGCCGCACGTCCTCGGCGTGCCCATCGTCGTCAACGCGCTCGCCTTCGGCATCGTCGCCGCGCTGACCGTCGTGCTCGTGTGGGGCGTCCGCGAGTCGGCGCAGCTGAACGCCGTGATGGTCGCGGTGAAGCTCGCGGTCCTCGCGTTCTTCGTCGCGGCCTGCGCCCATTTCGTGCGGCCCGAGCACTGGCATCCGTTCGCCCCCAATGGGCTATCGGGTCTCGCCTCCGCCGCGGCGGTCGTCTTCTTCGCGTACATCGGGTTCGACGCGGTCTCGACGTGCGCCGAGGAGTGCCGTGACCCCGGCCGCGACATGCCCATCGGGATTCTCGGATCTCTCGCAATCTGCACGGTTCTCTACGTCGTCGTCGCCTTGGTGTTCGCAGGGCTCGTCCCGTACGGCGAGGTCGTGCGCCTGTCACCGGAGCGCCGCGCCGAAGCTCTGGCCGTCGCGATGGAGTACGCCCATCTGCCCGGCTGGTGTGTGGGCATCGTCGCGCTCGGGTCCGTCGTCGCCCAGACCGCCGTTCTCTTCGTCTTCCAGCTCGGACAGCCACGCATTCTGCTCGCCATGGCGCGCGACGGCCTTCTGCCGCGCGCCTTCGCTCGCGTTCACCGCCGCTTTCGCACCCCGCACGTCGCGACGATCGCCACGGGCGTTCTCGTCGCGTGCGTCAGCGCGTTCGCCAACATCGACGAGATGGTCGACCTCACGAACGTGGGGACGCTCTTTGCGTTCATCCTCGTCTGCATCGCCGTGCCCGTCTTGCGCCTCCGCGAACCGGCGCGGCCGCGTCCGTTTCGGGTTCCGTTCGGGCCTTTCGTCATCCCGGTGGCCGGCGCACTCTCGTGTCTCTTTCTCGTGGTCTATTTGCCGCCCTCGTCCTGGCTCCGATTCCTCGGGTGGTTCGTCGTAGGCCTCGTCGTCTACGCGTCGTACGGCTTTCGTCGGTCGCGATTGCGAGAGAGGATTTGACAGAAAGATCACAAGGATTGGCCGTTTCCGCGAGCACTGGCGCTCGACCTATCCGCGGCCGGATTCGCGCGCGCTCTGGGTCGACTCGACGATGAAGTCGAGGAACGCCCGAACCTTGGCCGGCGGCAGGTGCCGCGACGGGTGGAATACGTAGAGCGGAAAGAGCTCGTCGTGCCAGCGGGGGAAGAGCTCGACGAGCGCGCCGGAACGAAAGAGGTCTCGGTTTCCGAGCTCCATGAGCTGCGCGATGCCGTGACCGGCGAGGCAAACGCCGACTGCGGTGGCGACGTCGTTGACGACGAGGCGGCCGTGCACCGGCACTCGCTTCAGGCGCTTCTTCCCCTGATGAAATTCCCAATCGAAGGGTCGGCCCGTCGACGGGTCGATGAACAGAATGCACTCGTGATCGCCGGCGAGATCCCGGGGATGGCGAGGCTTGCCGTGGCGCTCGAGATACGCGGGCGAGGCACACGTGATGATGCGCGTGTCGAGCAATTTGCGCGCGACCAAGCTCGAAGGCTGCGGTTCGCCGAAACGCACCGCAACGTCGAATCCATCCGCAATCAACCCGCCGACGTGATCGTGCGGCCTGGAGAGAACCTCGAGCTCGAGCTCGGGGTAGCGCGCGAGGAATTGGTCGAGCCGCTGTGCCAGTACGTGACGCGCGAAGAATAGGTCGGCATGAACGCGCAGACGACCGCGGACGCGTTGGGCCGAGTTGGCCGCGTTGTCGACGGCGTCCGCGAGCTTGGCGAGCAGCGGTGCGACGCGCTCGTGGAAGCGAAGGCCTTCGTCGGTGAGGGATACCACGCGCGCGTTGCGATCGAAGAGGCGAACGCCCACCCGACTTTCCAGGCGCGCAACGGCACGACTGACGCCCGATTGCGTCAGCCCGACGCGTTCTCCCGCGCGAACGAAGCTTCCCGTTTCGACGACTGCGGCAAGAAGGTCGAGACCTCCGAGCAACTGCGGTTCGATCGCCATCGATGCGAAAATAGCATTCTTGGGATGACCAAGATGCGCTGGAAGCATGGGGCGCGGGCGCCCATGCTGTCTCCCCAGGAGGCCATCCCATGTTGAAAGGCAAGCGCATCATCGTCCTCGGCGGCTCGGCGGGAATCGGGTTGGCGGTCGCGCGATACGCCGCCCGTGAAGGCGCCGAAGTCATCGTCGCTTCGAGCAACCCCGGTCGCGTGGAGCAAGCGGTCGCGCAACTTCGTTCGATCGCGCCCGGCGCATCGGGCCACGCGGTTGATCTGCGCTCGCCGGCCGCCGTGCGCGCTCTGTTCGAGAAATTGGGCCGGATCGATCACCTCGCCTACACCGCGGGCGAAGAGCTCTTGATCCAATCTCTCGGCGAGCTCGATCTGGCCGCGGCGCGCGCGTTCTTCGAGCTTCGCTATTGGGGCGCGCTCACTGCGATTCAGGCGGCGCGACCCCACATCGCCGAAGACGGCTCGATCGTGCTCACGAGCGGTGCGGCGGGACATCGTCCGCATCCGGGGTTCGTGATCGGCGCGAGCATCTGCGCTGCGATCGAGGGGGCCGCGCGCACTCTCGCGGTCGAGCTCGCGCCCATTCGCGTCAACGTCGTCAGCCCAGGCTTCGTCGACACCGAGCTATGGGCGAACATCCCGCTCGAAGACAGGCAAAAGATGTTTCGAGACGCGGCGGCCAAGCTCCCGGTCGGCCGCATCGGAAGCGCCGACGACATCGCCGAGCACTATCTGTCGTTCATGCGCGGTCGCTACGTGACCGGCCAGGTCCTGGGGGTCGACGGCGGTGGCCTGCTCGTGTGATCGGAGGCGCTACGGCCGCTTGTAGACGCTCACGATGGGGACGCCGTCGTGCTCCACGATGTAGACCGGCGCGTCGGTCCCATACGCGACCCAGATCGCGTAGTCGACTTCGTTCATGTGGAGCTCGTGCTCCACGAGGGCGTACTGCGACTCGTGCGGTGCGAACACGGCGCGGAGGTCGTGCCGGACGCGCCCCTCTTCCTGCATGTGAGCCCACGCGTCCCACGTCGTGTCGTGGATGAACACGGCCGCGCCGCGCGACGCGTTCGCATTCAGGTATTCCTCGGCGGCGTTCTGCGAGGTGTATCCCCAGAATTGCCGATTGAGCCCGAGATCGGCGCCGCCCTGCGTTCCGCCGACGAGCGGGACGTACGCGGAGATGCCGTACGGATTGGAGTGCGCGGTGATGGCGAGCGGCGCGAGCACGACGCTCGCGACGAGCCCCGCGTCGAGGTACGCGCGGCGCGCCGGGTTCTGTCCGAGCGGCGTGTCCGCGAAGGCGCGATGCATCGCACGGCGCACGAGCTCGAATCCGTATCCCGCGAAGATGGCCAAGAATGGATAGGCCGTCAGCCAGTGCTTCGTTCCGCCGAAGATCGGCGTCTTCGGCAGGAAGAACACCCCGATCGCCGACGCGAATCCGAGGAACATGAGCAAGTCGGTCTCGGGATCGAGCGCGGCATGGCCGGTCGGCACGTCCGGCGGCGCACCCGCGGCTGCAGCCGTCGGCGCCTCTGGCGCCGCGCCCGCCGTCGGCGCGTCCGGTGCCGCGCCTACCGCTGCCTTCGTGCGATCGCCGTTCCCGCGAATCCAGTGGAGGGCGCGCTTTGCGTTTTCGATGATCCGGCCGACGCCGCCGACCACGAAAAGAATCACCGTGATCGTCGAGACCGTCGCCGCGATCATGACGGGCACGTAGCTCTTCGGCGAGGGCGGTCCCCAGTAGTTCTTGCCGAGAAATTCAATATTGTAATATTCGTGATTCAAATGAAATTCGAACCACCATTCGATGCGCGCCACAGTGTCGTTCCACAGATACGGCCATAGCGCGATGAACACGATGGGCCCCAGGATCGCCATCGACACGAGGCTCGACGGGATGGTCAAGCGGCCGGCTTTGAGCTCGCGCCAGAACGCGTGACGGTGGACGAAGAACGCGTGCGGGACGAACACGAGCGGTAGCACCCACGCGTTGTGCTTCGTCTCGAGCGTGAGGCCGAACACGATGCCACACGCGATGGCCCACGCGAGGCCCCCGCGCTCCTGCGCGCGCCAGTGCACGTAAATGCAGAGCACCCACATGGCCATGATGGGCACGTCGAAGCAGGCGAGGTGCGCGTGGAAGAACACGTGAGGCATCAGCGCCAGCGAGACACCCGCGACGAGCCCTGCGAAGCGCCCGTACGCCCTCGCGCCGAAGAGGTACGTCACCCAGACCGCCATGCCCGCCGTGAGCATCGCGGGGAAGCGGAAGGCCGTGGAAGCGTCGCTGAAGACGTGCCACGTCTCGTGGAATAGCCACCACGAGATGCCGAAGAGCGTCTTCATGAGCGCGGGATGCTCATGGTTGTCGCCCCAGGGCCCGTCGATCGCGCTCTGCTTCAAGGCCTCGGAGCCGTGCTCGAACACGGAGCGCCACCAGTTCACGTAGTTCACGGCCGCGCGGAAGTAGACGCCCTCGTCGCGCATGAAGCCGATCGTGCGCGCCGTCGCCACGAGCCAGAGGCTGTACGCAAGGCCGAGCGCCGCGCCGATGACGTGGTCGCGCCATCCGATTTGGGCCGGCAGCCTCCACGAGGGGAGCGAGAGCTTGAGCGGCCCCACGGAGAGCGCTTTCATCGCGTGTCCGCCTCGAAGCAATACATTCGCCGCTCCGCCGTGTCCGACTGGATATCGACTGTCAGCTCCCCGGTCGTTCCCGCTCGGTCGCTCGTGTCGAATTCGAATGGTTTCCAGCTCTCCATGTCGCGGTGCACCGCCCGTCCGATGACCGCACCGTCCACGGAGAACGCGATGTTCACGGGGGTGCGCATCGAGTGCTCCGCCTCGACGTAGAGCGAGTGGTGCCCGTGAAGCGTGTGGCCGAAGCGCACGTCCGAGAAGCGGAGCCGCAGGACGTTCCTTCCGCCGAAGGGCCGCGCGTCGATGCAGCGGCGCGGGGCGTAACTCGCGTCTTCGAGGACGCTCACGGCCACGAAGCCTCCGGGGCACACGAAGCGAAAATCCGGAACCGGCGTGCCGGACCCGAGCCCGCCGGTCTGGAATCCCGCGTGGCCGAAGGGGCAGTCCGCCTCGACGTTGCCGTCGACGCGCGAGACGCGAAGGCGCGTAGGAATCGCGTCGGAGACGAGGTCGTCGAGGATGTGTGCGGGCGCGGGGTTCTCCCAGACGGTGACCGTCACTCCGCCGAACTGTTGCACGGACGCGCGGCGCCAATCGGACAACGCGGCCACGTGTTTGCCGCGGATTGCGACTTCGAAGGCGCGAGGAAAGCGCGTCTCGTCCGCGCGCGCTTCGCGCTCGAGCGTCGCCAGCGAATTGCCGAACTCTTGGCGTCCGACGGGATCGGCCCACCGCGGTGCGAACGCGACGAGATCCTCCGGCTTCGACTGCGCGGCGACGAACGCCTTCGCCGCTTGCCAATCGCCCGACGGGACGACCTGCAGCGTCTGGACGCCGAGGGCTCCGAGCTCGAGGACGCCCACGATCGGGACGGCGGCGAACGCCCACTTGTAGAGGCGAGCGTTCCAGAGCCTCGGCGTGTCCGGCGCGGCTCTCGATCGAGAGGGCTCGGCACTTGAGATTTCACTGCGCTTCTGCTCGTCGCCGCTCAAGGCGCGCGGAGCTTACACGCCGGTCCCAGCGTCGTCACGCGTCGTGAGCCGCGCCGACGTGGCGTCGATGCGCGAGTTCAACGGCGAGCGTGGTATGACTGACCGCGCTCCTCCGTGCACTCGCCTTATTCGCTGAACTACGGCGACACTTTTGCCATCGCGCAGCTCTGCGCGGGGCTGATGATCGCCGCGCTCCTTCTCTTTTGGCGCACGCAGTCCGTGCTCGCGCGCGCGTTCGCGTTCGCCGGCGTCGGGCTCACGGTCGTTGCCAATGAGGCCGCCCCGTTCCTCAAGTCGATCGGGCATCCCCTGGTCCACGACCCCCTCGTCGTCATCCTCGCCCTATCCGCTGCCTGCGGCACGCTGGCCGCGTTCTTCGCGCCGCACCGGGTCCTCGCTGCGGTGAGCCTTGCCTTCGAGCTCGTGCTCTGGGAGGTCTCTCGCTTCGTCACCGATTCGGATTTCGATCTCGCCGCGCTTCATCTCGCGTGGCTCGGCGTGCTCGCAGGCCTTTTCTTGCGCTTCCAAGAGAAGCGAACCGGCCGAGGCGACGAATGGCGGGCTCCATCCGCGCCCGCGACGGGCGTGCACGACGCGGTCCTCTTCGCCCTCGCGACCGCGGTCTCCGCGTTCGTGTGTCTCTTCGTGATGCATCACGGAGAAGGCTCGGCGGATGAATGGGCCTACACCTTTCAGGCCGCGTCGTTCGCGAAGGGCCACATCGTGGCGGACGTGCCTCTCTGCCAGAAATACCTCCGGAGCTTCTACGTCTTCGAGTACGAGGGCCGGCTCTTCTCGCTCTACACGCCGGGGTGGCCGCTTTTTCTAGCGCCGTTCGTCTGGATCCGTGCGATCTGGCTCGGCGGGCCCGTGGCGATGGGTCTCCTCGCGGTGGGCCTCGCGCGCCTCGGGCGCAGCGCGTGGCGTGCTTCTGGCCGCGACGAACCGAACGTGCCTCGCTTCTGGTTCGCGTCGGCGGGCACCTGGGCGGGGGGGCTGACCGCGATCGGCGTCATGCTGACCATCAACGCAGGCTCGCGGTACCCGCACATCTTCGCGATGGCGCTCTACGCGTGGTCGCTCGAGTCGATGATGCAGATCGCCGCGCCGCGTGGCGTGCGCGGGCCTGCCGCGACGCAGGTCGATCCGCGATCGCTCTGGGGCTGGGGGATCGTGCTCGGCGCGACGGCGGCGCTTCTCCTCGCGACGCGCCCGGCCGAAGGCGCTCTGATGGGCGTCGGCATCGCCGCCGCGTTCGCGGTTCTGCTGATCCGCCGGCGCGTCGACTGGCGCGCGCTCGTGGGCGCGGCGGCGGCCTTCGCCGTGGTCTGCGTCGCGACCCTCGTGATTCTGCGCGTGCAAGTCGGGACATGGTTCACGACGGCGTACTCGCTCAATGCGATCATCTATCCGTGGAACGTGACCAAGTACGATATGCCAAGACCCGACCAGTGGAAGTACGGCTTGCCGCTCGCGACGTCGTCGTACTGCTGGTGGCCGTGCTGCTGGGCGCTCGGGCTCGCGGGGCTTGCTTCCCTGCGGCGTGGCGCCACGGAGCTTCTCGTGGCCTTCGCGATCGGCTCGCTCGTTTACCTCGTTTACTTCGAATGGCTCGATACGGGGCAGCGCGGGATGGGCGTCGACTTCGGCTACGGGCCGCGGTACCTGATGCTTCTCGTCGTGCCGATTGCGATTGGCTGCGGCCTCGCCATCGCGCCGCTCGTCGCCGCGGCGCTGCATTCCACGAACTCCGGCGGCCGAATGCCGCTCGCCGCGGGCGGGCCTCTCGCGCTCGTCCTCGCCGCGATCGTCTGCGGTCTCGTACGCACCGTACCCTTCGTCTGGCCGACGGCGTCGGACCAAGCGCGCCGCCACTCCGGCTTGCGCGCCGCCATCGACGCGATGCACCTCGAGAACGCCGTCGTGCTCGCAAGACCGGGGACAACCGGCTTCGACGCGCTCGATATCATCAAGAATCTGCCCGTCGACTCGTACCCGGATCAAGACGCGATCATCGCGCTCGACAAGGACTCCGGGGCGCTGCAGTGCTTGAAGCGCGAATTCCCGTCCCGCGTCTTCTACTCCGCGCAGGGGGTCGACCCCGTTCACATCGCGCCGTACGGGGGCGGCCCGTGATCGATCGCGTCGCGCTGGTGGTGCCTTGTTACAACGAGGAGCGCCGGCTCGACGTCGAGGCATTCCTGCGCGGAACGCGGGGCACCGCCGGCGGACGCGCGCTCGATCTCGTGTTCGTCGATGACGGGAGCAAAGACGGTACACGCGCCGTGCTCGAGTCGGTCCAACGCCGCGCGCCGGCGCGAGTGCACGTCATCGCCTATGCGAAAAACCAGGGGAAAGCCGAGGCGGTCCGCCGTGGCATTCTCCACGCGCTCACGCTCTCGCCCGCCGCCGTGGGCTTCTGGGACGCGGACCTCGCGACGCCGCTCGGAGAGCTAACCTCGTTCGTCGCGGTCCTCGAGGCGCGCGGCGCGATCGACATCGTCATGGGCTCGCGGGTGCAGCTCATGGGCCGACACATCGCGCGCAATCCGTGGCGGCATTACAGCGGACGGCTCTTCGCCACGGCGGCGTCCACGGTCCTGGGGCTTCCGGTCTACGACACGCAGTGCGGTGCGAAGCTCTTTCGCGTGACGCCGCTATTGCCCTCGATCTTCGCGATGCCGTTCGTCGCGCGCTGGATCTTCGACGTGGAGATCCTCGCGCGCTTCCTGTCGACCGATCGCCGCGGCCCCGAGCACGTGGCCAGTTCGCTCTACGAGCTGCCGCTCGACGAATGGATCGACGTCCAAGGATCGAAGCTGCGGACGCAGGACTTTGCCCGCGCGGCGCTGGACCTTGCGCGCATTCGCGCGACGTATCCGATGAAGGCGTAGCCTTCTCGAGCTTTGCGTCCGTCCGAGCGAGCCGGGGGCCCCGATGAATTCGTCATCGGCCTCCGCCGTCGTCGCCGCAGCGGAGACGCGGCACGCAATCGATGCTGCGTCTCCTCGAGCAAGCCCCGGCGGGGCGCATCGTCAACGTCTCCAGCGGGCTCGGCTCGCTCGCCAAGATGAGCGACCCGAGCTTCGAGTACGCGAGATTCAACGGGCTCGCGTACGCCACGTCGAAGACCGCGCTCAACGCCGTGACTGTTTCGTTCGCGAACCAGCTCCGCTCGACCCGGGTCAAGGTCAACGCCGCGGACCCCGGGTACACCGCCACGGATCTGAATGGGCACACGGGGTCGCGGACCGTGGAGCAGGGCGCGCGCGTGGCCGTGCGCCTGGCGACCCTCGATCACAGCGGCCCGACGGGGGCTTCTTCGACGAGGACGGCCCCGAGCCCTGGTAACGCGAAACAAGCGGAATGGGATGGCGCCCGAACACGCAACGAATGGCGCCTTCTCATCCACGAAATGGCGCCTGCCATCTGTGACGGACACGGTCCCGCGACGCGACTGGCGCGTCCTCCTTCTAGAGACGTCGCTTTCTTTGCGCGAGGGACCGGTCTTCGCGAACAGAGACGCACCCTTGGTCTCCATGACGGCGCCTCATGGCGCCCGGATGACGCCCCTCTAGTCGCGGAGAGCGCCATATTGGCTCCTTGTGGCGCTTTCCTACCGCGATGCGCGTACAGGCTTGCGCCGGGAGGCGCCATCGTCGGCGGTAATGGCGCCTTTTCGCGCAGACAGGGCGCCATGGGGCCGGCCGC
>DATHQY010000184.1:0-4936 GCA_035482215.1 Polyangiaceae bacterium
AATTTCGAGTTTCTCGTGACGCGCTTCATTCCCGAAGTCGCGATCCACTCCAAGTCGCAGGACAAGCGCATCGTCCGCGAGCACTACGACCGCGGGAACGACTTCTTCGACGCGTTCCTCGGCGAACGCATGGTCTACACGAGCGCGTTCTTCCGCGACGAGCAAGAATCGCTCGAGCAGGCGCAAGACAACAAGTTGGATCTCGTGTGCCGCAAGCTGCTCGTCGAGCCGAATCAGGAGATGCTCGACATCGGCTGCGGCTGGGGAACGCTGGCGATGCACGCGGCGCGCAACTACGGCGCGAAAACGACGGGCATCACGATCAGCAAGAACCAGACGGAGTTCGGCAACAATCGCATTGCGGCCGCGGGCCTGGCGGAGCGCGCGCGCATCGAATGCCTCGACTACCGCGATATCCCGCGCCGGCAATACGACCGCATCTCGAGCCTCGAGATGGTCGAGCACGTGGGCGTGAAGAACCTCAGCAAGTTCTGCCGCCTCGTCTACGACCTCTTGAAGGACGACGGCCTCTTCTTGCTCCAGTGGACCGGCCTTCGCCGCGGCGCCGACCTGGGGCTGCCGGTCATCGGCCTCCGGCCGGAGGACCTCATCTGGGGTCTCTTCATGAGCAAGTACATCTTCCCGGGCGCGGACGCTTCGCTCCCTCTGAGCGACGTCGTGAAGCAGCTCGAGAAGACGGGCTTCGAGATTCATTCGGCCGAAAATGTGAGCGTCCATTACGCGCTCACGATCGAGCTGTGGCACAAGAACTGGCAGAAGCACGAGGCCGCGGTTCTCAAGAGCTACGGGCAGCGCTGGTACCGCCTGTGGCACCTGTTCCTGGCGTGGTCGTGGCGCATCGCGATGCAGGGCAACGCCGCGTGCTTCCAGGTGGTGGCGAACAAGAACCTCGACAGCTTCAACCGCCGCATCTTCATCGGCCACTCGTCGCTCGGCGCCGTCCGCGCACCGTCGCATGAACGCGCGCCGCTCGCCGCAGCGCAAAACGGTAGCGCCCACAGCGAGTCGAGCACCTCGAACGGCACGAACGGCACCGCCCACGCGGAGTGAACGGCTCGGCGCAAGCAGTCTGAAGGCGCCGTCCCCGTGGAGTGGCCGCTAGCGGCGCGCGAGACGATCGAGCGCCCACGCGGCTGCTTCCCTCACCACGACTCTCTCGTCCGTATGCGCGGCGTGCATGAGCGCGTCGCGTGCGGCCGGGTCGCCGCGATTGCCGAGAACGATGGCCGCGTTTCGCGCGAGCGAAGCGCGGCCCGCGCGTTTGAGCGGGCTGCCCTCGGCGAGCGCGAGCCACACGGCCTCGTCGAGAGCGAGAATCTCTTCGAGACGAACGCGCGACCACGCCTCGAGCGGCGCGAAAGCGCTCTCGCCGGACGCGGACAGCGGCGCGCGCGTCGACGCGCCTCCGTTGAACGGGCATACGGTCTGGCAGTCATCGCAGCCGAATAGATGCTCGCCGACGCCTTCGCGGAGCGAGGAATCGACGGCCGTCTTGTGCTCGATGGTCAAATACGCAATGCACCGTCGCGCGTCGAGGACGAAGGGCGCCGCAAACGCGCGTGTCGGGCACGCGTCCAGGCACCGCGTACAGGCACCGCAGCGATGGCCGATCGGCTCGTTCGGCTCCAGCGCTAGCGTGGTCACGACTTCGCCGAGCAGCACGAAGGAGCCCACGCCGGGCACGATGAGAAGCCCGTTCTTGCCGACGAAGCCCAAGCCCGCCCGCGCCGCCCAGGCCCGTTCGAGCAGCGGCGCATCGTCGCAGATGGGCCGCGCGCGGGCTCCTTCCGCCAGCAAACGCACGAATGCCGCGAGCTTCCGGATGCGACGGCGCAAGAAGCCGTGATAGTCGCGGCCGCGCGCGTACCGGGCAATGCCGCGCGCCATCCCAGAATCATTGGATTCGATTTCGGGAGGGCGGCGATACCGCCGGGCGACGCAAATGACGCTTCGCGCTCCCGGCAAGATCTCGTCGCCGTCGGCGCGCACGCGCGCCGGCCGGTGGCGCGCCAGCCAGTCCATCTCCCCGTGCATCCCGGCCGCCACGAACGCGTCATAGTGGGCGATATCGGTATCGAGGGACACGTCTGCCCGGGCGATCCCGACCGCATCGAAGCCCAGACTCCGGGCCTTTCGGCGGACCTGCTCAGCCAGGCTTTGCGGGCTCGGGCCTTCCGGCCCCGCCGAGCCCTCGGAAATGGAGACTTCAACCTTTGCCATGCGGGTGCGTTCTTCCGGTACTGTGTCGCGGCACGCCCGCATGCAAGAGGCCAAGGTTTCTGCCGAACGTGGGCCGGTCCGGGGGAAAAGAGCGACAGCGATGGCAACCCTTCGTGGCGGAGCGCTGAGCGACGCTAGCTCGGTTCACCTCTCGCAGGCGACTCAAGACGCGCTTTTCGGCGGGAGCGTGGTGCTCTTCCAGCCCCCGCGGGGCGCCGGGTACCGCACGAACGTCGACGCGCTGCTCCTCGCGGCCTTCGCGGCTGCCGCGAGTCCCGCGATGGGCATGGCGGAGGGCCGCCAGGACGACCCTCGCCCCGGCGACGCCCGCGCAACCGACGCGCCCCGCAAGCCGACCCTGGTCGCTTACGACTTGGGGGCCGGCGTCGGCGCGGTGGGCCTGTCGCTCCTGCGCCTCGGTGCGGCGCGCCAAGTCGTGTTCGTGGAAATCGACGAGACACCCGCAGCCCTCGCGCGGCGCAACCTGGATGCAAACGGCTGGACAGGGTTGGGCGAAGTGTTGCACGCCGACGTCCGTGACGTCGCACGCGCACGCCAGGGGGACGCGACGCTCGTCGTGTGCAACCCGCCGTACGTGAGCCCCGGCCGCGGGCGCGTCGCGCCGAACGAGGAGCGGGCCCGGATGGGGGAACTGCCCGTCTTCGTCGAAGCGGCGCGCCAGCTCGCGGGCCGCCGCGCACGCGTGTGCTTCGTCTACCCAGCACAGGAGCTTGGATGGCTCTTGTCTTCGTTCGCGGCCGAGGGCCTTCACGCGAAGCGCATGCGTCTCGTGCATGGAACCCCGAAGGCTCCGGCGCGGGTCGCCCTCGTCGAAGCCCGCGCCGGAGGCCATGGCGGACTCATCGTGTTGCCTCCCCTCGTCGAGCGGGAGGACGGGCGGTACACCCCGGAGCTCACACGCCTCTTGGCCGAAGAGCCCTAGCCATCGCATTTCGTGTGCAAGCCCAATTGGCTAGCCCCGAACTGGCTCGAAGACACGCGTCGATTTCGAGATTCTGCTTTCGAGATATCGAGCGATACGCCGGTGATGCGAAACGGCGAGGCCTCGCGTAGGTGGGTGCGAGTCGGGCGTGAAGGAAAACCTCCACCCCGCTGGAGAAAAAGTTCCAGGGCGTGCCCCTTCCATGCCTTCCGAGCGCGGAGGTCATTGGGATATGCGTTGCGCGCGTGGACGTGAGTCCCCCTCTTTCTCCGCGCATTTTCTGATTTTTCGCCATCGCTGGCCCTTCTCTCGAATCGAAGCGGTCGCAGTCGGCTCCGTGGCGTCGGCTGGCATGAGCCTCGCAGCACGCGACACGTCTCGGGCAAAACAAGCCCGCGTTCGAGCATCCGAAAAGTGAATCGAAGAGAGCCGCGCCATCGGCGCGGGAAGACTTTGCGCGTCCGCGGGAAGGCAAAACGCACATGATGCAGGAACAACGACTCCAAGAGAACGCACGACGGCAAGAGACCGGACCGATCGCCGGGACACTCGACGACAGTCCGTTGCTCCACGACCTCGTAGCCGGCGTGCAGCAAGCTGTATCGACGCTGCGCGACGCAGAAGCCCAATACATCCTTCGCATGGCGGAGGTGGCTCGCGCGGCACGCCGGGGCGGGGCGGCGGACGAAAGCTCGATCAACCACTGTGCGCGCGCTCTCGGGATTTCGCGACAGACCCTCCAGCCCTACGCGATCGTCGCCTTGCGTTGGACGGCCCAGGACCTGCGCGACCTGTTCGAGCGGCGCGACTGCCACGGACGGCCCATCTCGCTGTCGCATCTACTGGTCCTCGCGCGCCTCCCGCTGGCGGACCGTTCGCGTTGGATCGAAGTCGTCCTCGCCGAGGGCACGCCGGTCCACGAGCTTCGCGCGCGCCTGCGAAAAATGCGAAACGCATGCGCGCCAGCGGCGTTTGCCGACGGTCAGCGATCGCGATCGCCGAGCAATCGGTCCAGCGTGATCGCGCAGGCGGACCGCACGCTGAGATGATTGTAGCCGTCGTCGCGGTCCGCACGGATGGGCGCGACGCGGCGGTCGGCGGCGTTCAGCACGCCCGACGCGAGTCCCCATCCGGTCCCGAAGACGACGAGCACCGGGGATTCGTCCGTGCCCTCGAGGCGCTCGCGTGCCTCGCGAAACGACATCACGCTGTCCGCTGCACGCGCCGCGGTGACCCAGACTTCGACGCGCGCGCGCCCACCCATCGCCTCGATCGCGTCTTCGAGCGACACGACGACCCGCAGCACGGAAAGCGCCTCGCGCCGATCCGGGATGCGCTGGCCGCTCGATCCCGAGGTCCAGTGCTCGTGAATTCGCGCCACGAGCTCCCGCTGCGCCGCAATGGGATGCACGAGGAAGTAGTCTCTTGCGCCGTACGTGCGGGCCGAGCGCGCGAGATCGTGCACGTCGAGGTTCGTCACCGCCGTCGTCACGATTTCCCCGCGGCCATCGAGCACCGGATAATGCACGAGCGCGATCGACACGGGTCTCATCGGCTGTCCCCGCGTTTGCCGCCGGTTTGGCTCGCTCCGGCGCTTGAATGCTCCGTTCGAACGGTCTCCGTTCTGGCGGCTTCATCGTGGCAGAACCGCTCCCACAAGTCCGGACGCCGCTCCTGCGTGCGCCGAACGGCCTCCCCGCGACGCCACTTGGCGATCTCCTGGTGGTGGCCACCTTGGAGAATGTCCGGTAC
>DATHQY010000185.1:0-8608 GCA_035482215.1 Polyangiaceae bacterium
ACGCTCTTCCTCTACATCGAAGGTCCGCCTGCGGGTGTGGACGTCCAGATCGACCAGATGGACGTGCGCATCCTCGAAGGCAACTGACGCCACTTCCCAGTTCGTTCGAATTCACGGTCCGTGCTTCCTCTGGAGGCGCGGACCGTGGCCATTTTGTGGAGCCCGCGGCCCTCAGTCGCCGCGCCGCCCGCGGTCGCCGCGCCGCGACCCGCGCGTGCACCGCGACCGGCCGCCCCGGCTCCCGCGCGCCGCGGTAGCGATGGCGGAGGCAAGAAGCGCTGACCGGATCACTTCGAAGCGCGCGCCGCCTTCGGAACGTCGGCGGCGCGTTGCTTTCCGGCTCGGGACCCGTAGGCGCCCACGCGGTCCGCCTTCGCAAACGCGCGCGCCTCCGCTTGGAGGTGCCGCACGAGCTCGAGCAACGCCGGCGACGCGCTCGATCGCCACGCCGCGTAAAGCGTGCGCGAGCGCGCCAACCAGGCGACGGGGCGAAAGAGGACGTCTACGCGTGCCCCGGCGGACGCGCTGCGCGGCAAGAGCGCGCAGCCCATTCCCGCGCCGACCAGGCCGAGGGCAGTCGCCTGGTCGCCGACGACGAACCGAAGACTCGGGGTGAACCCGGCGCGAGTGCACGCCGCGACGAACGCTTCACGAGCGCCGGGTTCGCGCGGGGCCGCGAGGACCACCCAATCCTCGCCGTTCAGGTCGGCCGCCGCCACGCGACGTTTCTTCGCGAGCGGATGCCGGCGGGGTATCGCCAGGAGGAGCGGTTCGGCGAGGAGCGCGATCGCTTCGACGTCGGGGGCGGCGGCCCGCTCGTGCAGGAGCGCGAGATCGAGGTCGCCGGCCAAAAGGTGGCGTTGCTGATCGGCCGAACGCGCGGCGTGAAGCTCGAGAGCCACGTCCGGCCGCGAATCGCGAAAGCGGACCAGCGCCCGCGGCAGCACCGAAGTCCACATCGCGCTCTTCACGAAGCCGACGTGCAAGCAGCCCCCCTCGCCCAGCGCGCGCCGCACCGCATCGCGCTCGAACGCGGTGCAACGCGAAAGCAGGCGTCGGCCTTCTTCGAGTAACCACCGTCCGTCGCCCGTCAGACGAATCCGTTGCCGCTCGCGATGAAAAAGCGTGAGCCGGAGCGTCTCTTCGAGTTGCCGGATCTGGCGGCTCAGCGGCGACTGGGAGATGTGCAGCGTCTTTGCCGCCCGGCCGACATGCTCGGCCTCGGCCACGACGACGAACGAGTGCAGCAAACGGAGATCGATCACGTTGAGTCCCTGCCGGTCACAACTCGAAGGAAATCTGTCTTGGACAGCAAGATAGCCCTCGGCCAGATTCGCTGTCCATGCGACCGGAGAAACTCGATCGCCCTCGCCATCCGGCGGCGTGGCCGGACCGACCGGCCACGATCGCGTGCATTCTCGCCCTGGCCATGGTCCTCGCCGCGCGATCCGCGGCCATGGGGTTCGCCACGGACGATCACCTTTTTCGCGTGACGGTCGCGCACGGCCACCGCGTGCTCGATCTCTTTCGCTTCGCGTCGGGGGACCTCGACGACAATCGCAAGGCCATCGCGCTCGGACGCCTCCCGTGGTGGACCGCCCCCGACTTCAAGCTCCACTTCGTGCGCCCGCTGACCGGCGCGCTCTTCGCCCTCGACATGGCGGCCTTCGGCGATCGCCCGCTCGGCTACCACCTGCATTCGCTCCTCTGGTTTCTCGGGCTGCTGGTGGCTGCAGCCCTCCTCTTTCGCCGAACGCTCCCCCACGGCACGGCGGCGATCGCCACGGCGATTTTCGCCTTTCGAAGCGCGCACGTGCTTCCCTACGCGTGGCTCTCGGCGCGCCACGTGCTCGTCGGCGCCGTTCCGGCCACCTGCGCCCTCCTGGTCCACCTCGGCGCGCGGCACCGCGACTCGCGCGCCGCGCTTCTTTCGCGTTTTCTCTTCGCGCCTCTTCTCCTGATCGTCGGGCTCCTCGGAAGCGAGGCGGCCCTCGCCGTCGTCCCTTTCTTCGTCGCTTTCGAGACCTACGAGCCAATTGCGACGCGACTGCGACCGTCGGCTCGCGCGCGATCGCGGATCACCGGCCTCGCGCCTGTATTCGCCATCGCCGTCGCCTATCTCGTGATCTATCGCGCTGTCGGAGGCGGCGCGCGGAGCAGCGGCGGTTACCACGATCCGCTTGCCGATCCCCTAGCGTTCGTGCGCGTAGCGTCCGTTCGCGTTCCGATGCTCTTGGCCGACGCCCTCTTGGGCACGCCGGTGTCGGCCGCCAGCGCGGCCCATCCCGTGTTCTTCGTCGCCGCGGGTCTCGCCGCCGTCGCTCTGTGCGTTGCACTCTGGCTGACCGCGGCCGGCATCGAGGGCTCCGAACGTGACGCCGTTGCGTGGATCGTGCCGGCCGCCGGAGTCGCCCTCGTCATCGGGGCAACGGGACTCCCGGGCGGCCGTGTCCTCGTCATCCCCGATCTCGGCGGGGCCGTTTTGCTGGCGGTCCTTCTGCGCCACGGGTTCGCGCGAACGGTCGGGTCGGCGAGGACGTGGACCCGACGCACCTTCGCAGCGGTGCTCGTTTTCCAACACGCCGCCGTGGCTCCCTTCGCGTCGCTCGCCGCGATGCGCGCGCTCGAAAGCACCGCGAACGCCGCCGACCGCGTCGCTCAAGACGCGCAGATTGACCCCGCGTCGCGCCCCCGCGCCTTCATCCTCGCCTCGTCCGATCCGTTCGTGTTCCTGTATCCGGCCGCGGTTCTTGCCGATTCGGAACCCGGTCGCGTGCGATGCTTCACGTCGCTCTCCGGCGCACGCCACGACCATCGCGTCACGCGCACCGGCCCGCGGTCGCTCACCCTCGAACCGCTCGGCGGACCGATGCTCGAGAGCTTCGATACGCTCTTTCGCGATACGGACCACGACGCCCACCCATTCCAGCTCGGCGACCCAATCCATGATTGCGGCGCCGTCGTGCGCGTCGAGGCCGTGACGGACGGCAAACCCGCGCGGATCGAAGTCACCTTTTTGGGGATCGACGACCTGGACGCCGGCGGCGGAACGGATCCCGTCGCGCTGCTCGTCTGGGACGGTCAGCGCCTCGCGCGGTTCAACCCACCGCAGGAAGGCGAATCGGTCATTGTGCCGTATATGCCCGGGCCGGGGCGGCGCGTGGGCCTCTGATTTCTCGGTTAAAAAGTGGGCGGGGCTTCGCCGCTCTCCGACGTCATTGGCATCCCTGCGTCGGCGAGCACGGAAACCCGATTTTTACTCCGCCAAGAGAGTCCAGAAAGCCGCATAAGGCGCTGGTTACATTCGCTCCGACACACGAATCCCCGGATACGGAACAGTCCTCCACTTGAAGGGTCACGCCGCAACCGATCGCGCCGGTGTCGTTGCATGCGCCGGTGACGAGGTAAATCGGCAATATGCCCGTGGCGCCGGCGGCCGCGTCCAGAGGCAACGTCGGATTGTTCGCCGTGCAGTCCGTCGTCGAACGAAAGCCGCAATAATCGTCGTCACTCATGACGCAAGCGCAGTTGAACCCGGGCGGGCACGGCCCCACGACGGGGTATTCGCCTTCGATTGTCCCGTCGCAATTCCAGTCCCAACTTCCGTTCGGCGCAGGACTCGTCTCGAAGGAGGTCGACGGCGTGCCCGGTACCGCACTACAGGTCGCCGAATAATTGCCCGACTGGTCGGGACCGAGGCAGACGATCGTGCCTTGCGCCTGGCACGCGCCCACCCCTACGGTGCACGTTGAACCGAGCGTTGCGCCATCGTCGGTCGGGATCTGCGCAGCCGGGCACGCCGGAAAGGTGCCGCCGGCGCAGATCGCGCTGCTCTGGTTGCAGGCCGGCGGCGGATTGCAGATCTTCGAGGTTCCATTTATGCACGAGCATCCCTCGTCGGGGACGCCGTCGCAGTCGGCGTCGCTGTTCGGATCCGAAGCCGGGTCACACGTATCGCTGGGTTGCGGTCCAATCGCTCCGACGCACGTTCCCCATGTCGTTTGCTGGCCGTCGTTGATGGCCACACAGGTCTCGACGCCCGACTGGCAGGGTCCCTTGCCGGGCATCGCCGACGTGGGGAAGGCGGCCCCGTTGATGCTTTCGAAGCAAGGTCGCGTTGCGGCCGGCGGCCCGAGAGAGCAACCGCACTCCTCGTCATCAGGCTTGCCGTCGCAATCGTTGTCGTCCGCCGATGCGCAATCACGCTCTCCGGGTGGAACCGCCTTCATACACGCCGATACGGCGCCGCTTGCGAGGCAAGATACCTGGCCGTACTCGCAGATTCCCGTCGGCGCACCGGTCGGCCAGGCGATCGCCGTGCCTTGTGGATTCGCGCTGCAGTTCTCGGAATGACCGGGATAGAGCTCGGCGTCTTCGTCATTGCAATCATCGCCGACATCGATAGGGACTCCGTTGGTCGAAGCGCAGTCGGCCGCCGCATGGCCGTCGCCGTCCCTGTCCAGGGCAACGAACGTGCACGTCCCCTCGAGCACGTCGCACCGGCCCGCCGCACACCCCGGTGGCGCGGTCGGCGGGACCTGCGACGCGCAGTCGGAATCGGCTCGGCACGGGCCGCCGCCGCGAGCGGATGCGTCTTGCGTGGTCGGCGGTGAACCCGGCCCGTGGGTCGAAGCGAGGGAGTCCTGTGGGCCGGCGCCGCAGGCCGTCGCGCAAAAGAGGACCGCGACGAAGAGCGTATAGCGAGTCGAGAGCATTCGGCGAAGAGAAGACTCTCTTGAAGAAGAGCCGCGATATCGAGAATCCATGCTTGGTGGCCCCGACGGAAGCTCGTATCGCAAAGCTCCATCGTGGGTCAATTTCACCTTATTTCGCGCCATTTCGAAAACTCCATGGATTTCGCGAATCGCATTTCGCCGTTGGGAATTTATCTTCGGATCTATTGACCCGACCCGTCCGACGCGATAAGCGAAGAAGGCATGAATCCACGCAAGAGCGTGGAAACGAATTTCGGTTGCGAAATCCGCGGTCGAAGAAAGGTCTTGGGGATCATGGTGCGCTCCGAGGGACGTCACGGCGCTCGCGGCTCGGCCTTGGCAGGATCGGTCCTCGTTCTATTCAGCGCCTGCGCGGGCCAAACGCCGCCTGCAGGGAGCCCGGGCACCCCCGCGCCGTCGACGGGCGCCAACGCTTGTTCCATCGTCCCTCCCCAGCACGCGAACGAGGAGTCCTACCGAAAGCTCGGGGCCGACCTCCAGGCCAAATTTCTCGTCAATGTCGGCGTGGGGGGCCAGATCACCTCGGAGCAGCGGGATACCGCGGAAACCAGCTTTCAGCGCGTTCCGGACCAACACGTGGCGTGTGCGATGCTGAATGCGACCTACGCGTGCCTCGCGATGGCCGGAAAGGAGACGTTGGCGCTCGCGCTCTGCCAAACGATCGCCGCCACGTGCTCGCCGGGGGTGTCCGCGGACAAGGCGTGCACCGTATCGATCAACACGACGACCATCACCGGAAGTGGCAATACGTTCGTGTCCGGCCACGACAACAACATCAGCGCGAGCACGAGAGGCGCACAATGAGGACGTCATCGTTCTCGATTGCCGTCGTCGCTGCGTCGATCTTCGTCGGCTCTTCCACGGCCGCCGCGCAGGAGCCCACGACCACGATAGTCGGAACCCAGATAACGGGGTCGTGCAATCAGGTCGTGGACGGACACCACAACCGATCGACGCTCATCTGCAACATCGAGAGCATGCCGAAGTGGCCCTTCTTCCTCGTGGGCGGTGCGTCGATCGCCGCGGGGGGCGTCGTACTCGGGATCGCCGAGCACCAACAGAACGAGCAGCTGGCGCTGGATCCTTTCGCTCGCGACCCGAGCGTCCGAGACTCTCTCCGGCGGGAGGATATCGCCGCTTCGATCTTGTTCGCAGGCGGCGGCGCAGCCCTTTTCTTCGGCCTGGCGCTCTGGCTCACGCCTTCGCTGGCGGACGCGCTCGGTCCGCCGCCCACGACCGGCATCGCGCCGTGGGTCGACCGGGAAGGCGCAGGGATCACGACTCGTGGACAGTTTTGAGCCCCGGGCGTGGTGCGGCTGGCTGCCCGCCGTCATCTTGTCAGGGGGCTGCTTCGGCCTCGGCAACTACGAAGTCGACAGCTGCCCTCTGCCGCTCGGAACGAGCTCCATCGTCCAGGCGACCGGCAATCTGGCGGCGACCAGCGATCTCACGTTCGTCAGCATGAACGGCGCAAGCCGGGTCGCCGCGTTCGCAGATGTCTCGTCCGTGCTCGCCGTGAGTGACGACGGCTTCGTGGGTCCGAGCGCGGGGTTCTTCGGAGCCTTGTCTCTTTCACCGCGGCAGCCGTCCGTCGTTCCCATCGGATCGGGCTTTGCGGCCCTCGCGATCGCGACGACTTCGCCGTGCACGAGCGGACAGATCGCGTTCGAATACGTATCCGCCGACAGCACGACGGGAGACACGGTGGTCCCCTCCGCAGAACCGTGCCCGACGGCAGGATCGGCGTTGCCTTCTCTCGTTCCGCTCCCCGACGGCGCAACCGCGATCGCCGCGTGGTACCAGACATCCATCGCCTCGCGGTCCGATCCCCTCGAGAGTTGTGCTGCCGCGGTCGCGGCTCCACTGGTCGCCGCGGTCGTTGCCGGTGCAACGACCGATGTTCCAGCGCTCGGCCAGCCCGTAGTGCTGACGACGAGCGGAATCTCGCTCCGCCAGGCCGCGCTCACTCCGTGGCCAGGGCACTCGCAAGTTCTCCTCGCGGCGCCCGATCAGAACAGCGTGAGCCTCTGGGCACTCGACGCCACGCTGGCCTCCGTCGCTCCATCGATCCCCGTCGCTGCGTTGGCAGGTGCGCGTGCGGTTTCGCTCGCGATCGCCACGGACGGCTCGGATCGCGTAGCCATCGTCGCCGAGATTGGGTGCTCACCCCAGAGCATCGCCTTGGCCGTGGGAACTCCGTCGGGCAACTTCGGCCCCGCGACGATCGTCGCCGCGCAAGGCGACGCGCCTGCCGTGCAACCATCCGTGGCCTGGGTTCCCGCGCAAGGCAACTGGATCGTCAGTTGGATATCCGCGACCGGCGGGCCGCACGTCCTCGCAAGGCGCTTTGCCCTGGATGGCAGCGCCGCCGGGGGCGCAATCGACCCTGCGACGCCGGCGACGGGGGCCTGCGTTGGAGTCGGTGGCGATGTCCTCGCGTACGCACCGCAACAACCCGGCGGCAGCTTTCTCAACGTGTCGTTGGGCTGCGTGCGCTGACGGAGTGAGACGCCCGCTCGAGGGCGCTTCGTACCCCAAAATGGACGGCTGGTCTCCGGTATGCGACGGTTCGCGGGGACTTACGGGGACCGGGCCCGTCCGGAGCCGCGTCACCCAAACCGCTTGCGGAGGCTCGGATCGCGCTCCTTTTGCGGTCGACGACGAGAATCGTATGGATTCCGCGGAACATCCTGCCTTATGCACTGAATGCGACCACCAGGTCCTCCGTCCATGCTGCGGGAGCCAGGTGAGGGGACAGATAGGGAGAATGATCATGTCGAGCGGGAAGAAGAAGACAACGGCGAGCGCCCTGCTGCAGGGCGCGCCGATCGTTACGGGATTCGAGGAGAACCGAGGCGCCTTCGCTCGCGCGGCGCAGGCCGTTCTCGTCGCGGGATCGACGTGCCTTGCGGCATGCACCGGCTCCGCACAGATACAGGCCACGACGCCGCCGCCTCCGACCGCGACGGTCTCCGTGAACGCCAGCACGGACACGTCGGCCCCTGCAGCCCCTGCGGACGGAACGGTCGACGCAACGGCGAGCGCCGACGTCCCGCCGCCCATCGAGACGACCGACTCGGATCCCGAGGAGCTCACGGCGACCTCGGAGCCGCCGGAGCCCGTGTACGAAGAGCAGACCGACGCGCCGGGTGCGGGCTACTACTGGGTCGGCGGGTACTGGGGTTGGAGCGGAGCGGACTGGGCGTGGTATCCGGGCCAGTGGCTGGTCCAGCCCGAGGGCCGCGTGTACGTCGCTCCGTACTACGAGCGAGTCGGCCCGAACGTCGTCTTCGTGCGCGGCTACTGGGGACCGCGCGGTGCCGTTGCGGTCCGGAGCTACGGCGGCGAGCGCATCGTGTTCTCCGCGGCCGTGCGGCCGGCGAACTACCACCGGGGCGATCACGTCGTCATCGAGCATCGCGCGGGCGAGCGCCCGGGCACCCGACCGGCGGGCGCGTATGTGCACGCGAGCGGTACCGTGCGCGCCGTGCCGCATGAAACCGCGCCTCGGCGCGTCGCCGCGCGCGAGGCTGCGCAAGGACACCGCGAGGCGGCGGCAGGCGGGCGAGAAGCCGCCGCCGGACATCAGGAAGCCGCCGCCGGACATCAGGAAGCCGCCGCCGGGCACCGCGAGGCCGAGCAAGGAAGACAGGAGACTGCGCAAGGCCGCGCCGATGTCGCCGAAGGCAACACGGCGAAAGGCCACGCCGAGCTGAACGAAGGCCACGCCGAGCAGTCGCAAGGCCACGCGATGCAGGCACAGGGTCACGCCGAGCAGGCCCAAGGCCATGCCGAACAGGCCCAAGGCCACGGGATGCAAGCGCAGGGGCATGCAGAAGTGAGAGCCGCTGCGCCGCGGCCCGCGCCCCATG
>DATHQY010000186.1:0-2531 GCA_035482215.1 Polyangiaceae bacterium
GGATGCCTGCCTCGGCCACCACTGCGGCCACCTGCTGCGTCACGTCGAAGAGGCCCTGGCCCTTCGTCGCCACCAAGAGCGTTCGCTGGTGCTGCTTCAAGGACGGCCCGCGTCTTTCAGCGCGACTCGTAGACGTGCATCGCGGGCAGCTCGAGCACCGTGAGAAAACCGCTCTTGCCCGCGCCCGTGTCGAGCCCGACGCAACAGGGGCCTGCCCAGATATCGAGCGGATCCTCGGGCGTGTACGTGCTGAGCTCGGGAGGCAGATACGCCGTGGCGGTGTGGCCGAAGACGACGAGCTTGCCGCGATACTCGCGGAAGAACGCCTCGTCGCGAAGCCACAAGAGCGCGACGGGCGCCGGCGCTTTCGACGGATGAAGAAAGCCGTCTTTCCCCTTGGGAAGGCCGGCATGCACGTAGATCGCGTGCGGGTCCTCGTACCAGTAGGGCAAGCCTTGCATCCAGTCGACGACGTCGTGCGGAAAGAAGCTTCCGGTCAGGAGGGCTTCGAGCTCGTCGGCCTCCGGCTCTTCGGTCAGCTCGTCGGGTGCGCCGACGAACGACCGCAACGCAGCGAGGCACCCGTTGCCGGGCGGCATGACGAACTCGGGCCACCCTTGCTGGATGACGCGCAGCCACGCATCCTCGTGGTTGCCGCGGAGCGCGACGATCTTCGCTCGGGTCTCGTTCGACAAGCGCCGGATGAAGCGAACGACCTCGGCGGAATGCGGGCCGCGGTCGACGTAATCGCCGAGAAAGACGACCGTGTCGGTCGGCTCGAGCGAGGGCAGGCGCGAAAAGGCGCGCTCCAGCGCGTCGAGGTCCCCGTGAATGTCACCGACGGCGAACGTGCGAGCCACGCCGGTCATCGTATGCCTAGAGCGGAGCCCGTTCGAACGAAACGTTCGAACGAACGACGGAGCGACGCACGCGCGAGTGGGCGCCATCGGGGCGCTAATGGGCGGACGGGCCCAGCTTTCGGACCGCTTGCAGCGCCTCGTTGGTATGTCGCCGGAACTGCAACTGCGACACGTAGACGTGCCGGACGACCCCCTGGCGGTCGATGACGAACGTCGCACGGCCGGGAAAGAGCCCCAGCGTCTTGCTCACGCCGTAGAGCGCCGCGACTTTGCCGCCCGGGTCGCTCAGCAGCTTCACGCGCAGGGCGTGCTTGGCGGAGAAGTGCGCGTGCGAATCGGACGAGTCCGGACTGATGCCCACCACCTCGGCTCCCGCTTCGACGAATGCGTCGTACTGATCGCGAAAGGAACACGCCTCCGCGGTGCAGCCGGGCGAATCGTCTTTCGGGTAGAAGAACAGCACCACGGCGCGCTCGCCGAGCAGCGAATCCAGGCTCACGGGCCCCGCAGAGGACGCGAGCGCGAAGCCCGGAGCTTTCTCACCAACCGCCAGCGTCATGAAAGATCCCTTCGTCCAGCCTCACTTTTCCAGCTCTCGAGCTCGCTCGAAATCACGTCAATCGGCTTTCGCGATCTTGTCTTTGAGCTTCTGCACGATGTTCGGATACCCCTCGTCGGGGTTGTGCATCTTCTTGCGGAACTGATCGTAGTAATTCTTGGTCAAACTCGAGCCTTCTGTGACGATGTCGACCACCTTGAATCCGTCGCCCATTCGCTTGACGACGTAGTCCACGCGCACGGCGGGCTCGCGGGGCTTCAGCTTGCTTTTGGCTTCCGTCATGACGCGCGTGTCGCCCGACGCGTCGCGCGAGCCGCGATAATCGATGTCGTAATCGAGCGTCTTCGTGAGGTTGCGCTCGTAGGTCTTTCGCACGAGCTGCTCGAGCAAGTCGCGCACCGTGGCACGCTGGTCGTCGGTGTAGCCGGCCCAGATGTCCTCGCACGAAGGCTCGGCCGCGGGGCACGGCTCGCCGAAGGCGCGGTGGGTCAGGTCGTCGTACCCGACGAACGCGCCGAGCGCCTGCCGCACCTGGCCGTCGCGCGACGCCGACACCGGCTGTCGGAGAAGCTGTTCGATGTGCCGATGCTCGTGCTCGACGAAGGCCTGCGCGTCGTCCCCCGCCGCGAAGGACGGAACCGGAGCCATCGCAGCCGTTGCGACGACGGCGACCCCCACAATCCACGGAGCAACGGCATGACGAAACGACATCGGATGGAACCTCGAGAGCAGGCAAGAGCGGAAACCCGGCGGGTCCCCTATCGCCCCGCATAGGCAGGGCTTACATAGGACGAGAGCAACGACGATGCCATTCAATCGGGCATCGCTCAGGTCATGGGCGGGGGGCGGACGCTCTTCGCAAGCCCGTTCACGTCGCGGCTCAGGGTGAGCTGAAAGCTCGCGCCGCCGCCGGGCGCGCGGCGAACGGCCAGGGCGACCCCCATCGAGGCATGGTCGTCGACGATGCGGCGAACGACCGCGAGACCGATGCCCGCGCCGTGGGTGCGCGTCGTGAAGTAGTCGCCGAAGATGCGGTCGCCGATGTCCTCCGGCACGCCTGGCCCCTGATCTTCGACCGCAAGCGTGACTTCGCGCTCGCGCAGCACGAGCAC
>DATHQY010000187.1:0-19193 GCA_035482215.1 Polyangiaceae bacterium
CCTGATGCTCGCGCAGCACTTCCTCGAGCGCTACGCGGCGCAGAGCCGTAGGCCGGTCGTCGGGATGACGAGCGCCGCAGCGGACAAGCTTCTGACTTACCCGTGGCCCGGCAACGTGCGCGAGCTGCAAAACTGCATCGAGCGAGCGGTGGCGCTCGCGCAGTTCGACCAGATCGGCATCGACGATCTCCCGGAAAAGATCCGGGACTACAAGACCGCTCGGATCAGCATCGAGTCGAACGACCCGTCCGAGCTCTTGCCCATGGACGAGGTCGAGCGCCGCTATATTTTGAAGGTGCTCGAGGCCGTCGGCGGCAACAAGACGCTCGCGGCCCAGGTCCTTGGCTTCGACCGCCGCACGCTCTACCGCAAGCTCGACCGAGTGCGCGATTCGGGGTCGCGCGAGGCTCGGCCGACCAGCAGTGAGCGCATTCCTGCCGCCGCACCGCAACCGCTCCCGGCGGAAGAAGGAAAAAGCTGAGCGGCGCTCTGCGCCGCTCGCCTTCGCAGTCGCGCGCGCGACTCAGACGTTGGAGTGCGGCGTCGCGTTGTTCAGGAACGCTTGCTTCGTCTCGTTCGCCTTCTCCGTCACTCGCTCGCGGAGCTGGCCCACGCGCGAGTTGACGTTGCGGCTCACGTCGTCGCGGAGGAGTCGGCCCGACTCCGGCGCGAAGATGAGGCCCAAACCCGCACCGACGACGAGACCGGCCGCGACGAGGCCGAGCGCCGGCAAAAGGGTCTCGAGGGTCGTCGGCCTGCGGGCGAGACCTGCGAGAGCGAGGACGTCGGCCATATCGTATCCAATGATGTTTTTCATCGAAACCTCCAGGTATTTCTAGTCACACAACTTGCTTGAAGAGCTCGCGGCCTACGTGACGGGTCGCAGCCGCCAGGACGACGCGACCCGCGCGAAAGGAGAGCGCTCCCCCGAGCACGAATCCGACGCCGGCAGCGACGGCCATCGACGCATGCGGCTGGCTTCGAATGCGTGCGACGACGGCATCCAGCAGCGCGGACGCTCGCGCGAGCGCGTTCGACGGGCTGGACACGTCCGCGTCGGACGGCGAGTCGCCTTGCAGTTCGCTCGGGCTTCGCGTACGCCGCGAACGCCGTCGCCGATCGCCTTCGCCGCGATCCGAAGCAGTCTGGCCATTCGGCGAGGGGGTTCCGTACGGCGGCGTAGGGTCGCTGGTCGTCATCCGCAGTCTCCTTGTTCGCTTCACCGGAGTGCGACGCGCGTGCCATGGAGACGAGCGCGTGCGGTTTTTTCTTCCGCCCCTCCTCCTCCTGGGCACTGCGGACATAGACGCCACACTCGGCACCTGGGTGCCGGCCCTTCTGAGGCGTTTTTGCAAGAGCCGCGACCCCGCCGAGCCCTCGGCACCGCTTCGCCGCCATGCACGCCCGGCGAACGCTCGCGTTCCGCGGACCTCCGGTGAGACGCGGATGCGCGCGTACGCGCGCGCTGTGGCGAGACAGAGCCCGGCGGATTCATACCGGCCGGTGCCGTGCCCGTGCCTCGACGCACTCGGCACGTGATGTGCAGTTGAGCCAAGAGCCCGCGTAGAGCCGCGGAAACGTCCCTTCGGAGCGAGCGACCCACGTGCAAAGGCGAATTCTAATTATCGACGACGACCGGAGCATGTGCGACGTGCTCGACGCAGCACTTCGCCTGCGAGGCTACGAAACGACGACGAGCCACGGCGGCGAGGACGGCTTGCGGCGAATCGACGAGACCGATTTCGATCTCGTGCTGACGGACCTCAACATGCACTCCATGAGCGGAGTGGATCTGTGCAAGCAGATCGCCGAGACGCGCGAACAGCTGCCCGTGGTCGTGATGACGGCTTACGGCAGCATGGAAACCGCAATCGCGGCGATCCGCGCCGGCGCGTACGACTTCGTGACGAAGCCGTTCGAGATGGATGAAATCGCGCTCACCATCGAGCGGGCGCTCAAGCACCGCGCCTTGCGTGAAGAGGTGAAACGCCTGCGCCGCGCGGTGACCGACGCCCAGAAGTTCGACGACATCTTGGGGACGAGCCAGACGATGGTGAAGATGTTCGACCTGATCGCGCGGATCGCCGACACCGAGACGACAGTGCTCATCACCGGCGAAAGCGGAACGGGCAAAGAGCTCGTCGCGAAAGCGATTCACCAGAGAAGCGCCCGGCGCGATGGGCCTTTCGTCGCAATCAATTGCGCGGCGATGCCGGAGAACCTGCTCGAGAGCGAGCTCTTTGGGCACGTGAAGGGCGCCTTCACCGACGCGCGCAATTCGCGCCCCGGCCTCTTCGTGAAGGCCAGCAAGGGGACGCTTTTTCTGGACGAGATCGGCGAGATGCCGGCAGGTATGCAGGCCAAGCTCCTGCGCGCGTTGCAAGAACGCACCGCACGGCCCGTCGGCGGCGACCAAGAGCTGCCGTTCGACGCGCGCATCATCGCGGCGACCAATCGCGACCTCGAAACCGAAGTCGAGGAAAAACGCTTTCGCGAGGATCTCTTCTACCGCATCAACGTGGTTCGCATCCACGTGCCGCCGCTCCGCGCCCGGGGCGGCGACGTCCTCCTCCTCGCGCAGCATTTTCTGCAGCGCTACCAGCCGAGCGGGCAGCAGCGCGTCGTGGGGATCAAGAGCACCGCGGCCGACAAGCTCCTCTCCTACTCGTGGCCCGGCAACGTGCGCGAGCTGCAGAACTGCATCGAGAGAGCGGTGGCGCTCGCCCAATTCGACCATATCGGCGTGGACGACCTGCCTGAGCGCGTCCGCGAGTTCAAGAGCTCTCGCGTGACGATCGACAGCAGCAATCCGGCAGAGCTCCTCCCGATGGATGAAGTGGAGCGCCGGTACATCGTGCGCGTGCTCGAAGCCGTGGGCGGAAACAAGACGCTCGCCGCGCAAGTGCTCGGCTTCGATCGGCGAACGCTCTATCGCAAACTCGAACGCTGCCGCGAGCCGGTGCCGGCCAAGCGCGAGCGCGAGCACGCCGCGCATCCGTAGAAGAGTACCCAATGGCGCGCGAGGTGCAGACGTCATGGACATGATCGCCAACGGAATTCGAAGTCACGAAGCTCACGAAAAGCCCGGTGCTCGTTCGCCGGAGCCGGCGAACTCGCGCGTACGCGCCGCCGCCTACGTGGACGCGGTTCGCAAACAAGTGACGGTCGCCGCCGATTTCGCGCGGCAAGCGGCGGCTGAAATCCGCAAGCGGCCCGTCTTGGCCACGGCCACCGCCGGGACGCTCGGCCTTGTCCTCGGAGGGGTCGTCTTCCCGAGCTGGGGCCGCCTCGCGTTCGTAGGCACGATGGGGTACTTCGCGAACGAAGTGTGGCGCCGGGAAGGCCGCATCCAGGTCGATCAGCTCGTCGCGGCGCTGGGGATGACAGCCGACCCGAGCGATACGACGTCTCCGAGCGAAGGCCGCGACTGAGAGCGCGACGGAGGGGGACGGCCCGCGCGATTTGACTTCGCGACGGCACCCACTGCACTCTCCGCGGCTCGGTGCAGGAACGCTCGCTGCTCGTCCGCGCCGCTCTCGGCTTGTGCGTCGTGACCGCCGCGAACGCGAGTGACTCCGACCCGCGCGCCGAAGGGCTCCGTGCGGCGGGTGCGCCATCACTGCACGCCACGGCGTGCGCGGGCGCGCGCCCGCCCCTCCCGTCCGTGATCTTCGCGCACCTGCGCGCCGCGCCGTTCCCCGACGATGCGTCGGCCTCGGTCGCCGTGCACGTGCCGCCGGGCTTCGACGCCGCGGATCGTCCGGGGCTGGTCCTTTACATCCACGGCTGGCAAGGCTGCGTCGCCGCGGCACTCGCCGAGAACGACACCCGGTGCGATGACGCGGGCGAGCCGCGCGCCGCGTCGAACCTCGCCGCGCAAATCGACGGCGCGCGCGTGAACGCAATTCTCGTCGCGTTCGAGCTCCGTCGGAACGCGTCGACGGGAGAAGTGGGCGCACTCGCCATCCCAGGCCAGACACGAAGCGCACTTCGCGAACTCTTCGCCGAAGCGCTGGCGGGGCCTCTCGGGTGCGCGCTCGACGTCGACGCGCTCGATCGCGTCGTCCTCATCGCGCACTCGGGCGGCTACCAGGCGGCGGCGGCCGTTCTTGCGTACGGAGACTTGCCCGCCTTGAGCGAAGTCGTGTTGCTCGATTCGCTGTACGGCGCCGAGCCTGTGTTCGCGCGCTGGATCGCCGATGACGTGAGTCGCTTCGATCCGCGATTGGCGTCGCCGCTCCGCTTCGTCGACCTCTACACCTGCTGCGGAGGAACCGCGGACACGTCGCGCGCGTTCGCTCGCACAACGGCGGAGGCGCTCGCACGCGCGGGCCTGCCGAGCTCCATCTGCGTGGATGACGCAGCGGGCGAGCTCGAGCCGGCGCTGCTCGATGCACCTGTCGTTTTCAAGCAGGTTTCACGAGCGCACGGGGAACTGCCTCGTGCGTATGTCGAAGAGGTCGTACAAGCCGCCGGCTTTGCTCCGATTCGCTGACGCGCGCAAAAACGGAGCTCAGCCAGGCCGTTCGCGGTGGCCCCGCCCCTCCAGCACGCTAACGTGAATTGTGTGTGGCAGTTCGCCACGCCCCGTTCGCGCACTGGACAGCGCACCCATCCAGCCGGACCCCTGATGATCCGACGCAACGCTCGAATCGTTCTTACCTCGCGACGGGCGAGGCTGCTCGCCGTCGCAACCCTGGCCATCGTGGCGCTCGTCGCCACCCCGTCGCTCGGCCACTCGCCGGTGTCGCGACGCGACGCGCTCCCGAACGCGGCCGAGCGGCTCGAGCAGCCGATATGGGTGCAACATTGCGGCATGCAGATCGTCGAGTGGCGACCGACCTTGGCCCTTCTCGACGAAACGACCCCGAGCGAAGAGGCCCTCGCCGTGCTCGACGCGACCTGCAAGACCGCATTCGAGCGGTATGGCGACTTCTTGCGGACGAAGAAGCTGCCGCGCCTTCGCGCGCAGCCTCTCGCCATGCCGTCGATATCGCTCTTGCCGGGCAACATTCTGCTCGACGGCAAGTCGGTGCGCGCCCTCAACGACTTGCCCTCGCGATTCGATGCGGTCGCCCCAGGGTGTTGCTACTGGGGTCTCTACGTCGATTCGCTGAGTCATCTCTTCTTGCGCAACGACCCGTTGATTCGCGACACCGCGGGACACCTCGAGGCCAATCCGCGCTTCGTCCGCACGCTGACGCACGAAATTTCGCATGTGCTGAGCGCGCGGTTGGGGGTCTGGGACATCATCGGATACGACCGCAAGCACGACGAGGAGCTGGCGGAGGACTTCGTCGCGTACATGGGGATGCACTTTCCCGCGGAGAGTTCGGCGGACGACCTGGCGTTCCATCGCCAGCGCATGCCGCTCGCCATCCCCGCGGCCGGCCACCCCGACGCGACCGAGGGCCGCACCGGCGTCGCGTCCGATCAGGCGGCGCACTCGATGCTTCACTGAGCGCGCGGCGTACACGCGAGCGGCGGCGGCGGCGCGCCGAGGGTCGCAGCGATGTCGCACGAGAACGACCCGGCCTCGCGCGAAGCGTTGCGCATCCATTGCTGGGCGTCGTCGATGCGCGGCTCCTCGCGAATCGCAACGGCCAACGCGCGTGACCGCGGGGAACTGCCTCGGGCGTCGAGCCATTCCGCGAGCCGCTGCACGCGCTCCGACGGAGGAAGGTCCGTCATGCCCGGAAACGTGAAGCGCGAGCACGCCTGCTGCACGTCCGCGCGATAGCGGCTTTCGGCGGCGAGCGTATCGTACGAAGCGACGAGCGGGCACGCGCGCAGAGACGCGGCGTGGGCTCGCATGGCGAGGTCGGTGGCGCGTTCTCCGAGCGGTTCGTCCCGCAGCGCGCGGAACGCCGCGGCCCCCTCCGGCGTGCGGATGTGGGCGAGCACCCACGCGCTCAGGCGGCCCATTTCCTGGTCGAGCGCGAATCCCGAGCGCGCCTCGGCGTAGCAAATCGCGTCGAGATCCGCGGCCGGCGTTGCCGCTGCAAGCTCCCACGCAATGCAGGCGCCGACCCCCACGAGGCCGACCGCAGGTGCCAGCCAGGGCGCGAGGGAAAGAAGCCGGCCGCCCGCGCCCATCGCCACAGGCCCTGTAGCACGACCCATCATCGGGCGGCCGTCCGTGGCCCGTCGCTCCTAGCCGCAAAGTTGGCCCCTGCTGCTCGCCGGCGGCAAGTGGGAGGGATGACGCAGGTCAATCGGTCAGGTTGCGCGGTGTGTGGGAACAGCGACGCGCGGGCGCTGGAGGACGTGATCCTCGAAGGAGGCGCGCGGGCCACGTTGTGCGGCTCGCACGCGCTGATGCATCGCCGTTTGCCGACGGCTGGACGAGCGGCGCAGACGGTGGCCGAGCTCCGCGAGCTCCTAGCCAACCGCCGCGACCGCCGCGACCGACGGCAGGACGGCGACGAGCTCGGGGCCGCGCTGACGGCGGCCTTCAGCGGAAGCCGTCGAGAAGGCGATCGCCGCCACACCTGAGACCCCGTGAGCCGCAATCGCCGGAGGGCGCGACTCGAGGTATAGCCACGCGGGGCGCACGGGACGGGCGCACCGCGGAGGACGAATGGCGCTTCATTTGGTCACGGGCGGGGCGGGCTTCATCGGCTCCTCGATTGCCGAGGCGTTGCTGAAAAGCGGCGAGAGCGTGCGCATTCTCGACGATTTTTCCAGCGGGCGTCGCGAGAACCTCGAAACGTTGCGCGGCCGCTGGGAGCTCGTCGAAGGTTCGATCGTCGACCCCGAGACCGTCGCCCGCGCCACCCGCGGCGTCGAGATCGTGTTCCACGAGGCCGCGATCCCGAGCGTCGTCCGATCGGTCGAAGACCCTCAGGCGACGATGCGGGTCGGCGTCCAGGGGACGACCGTGGTGCTCGACCTCGCTCGCCAGGCGGGCGTTCGGCGCGTGATTTTCGCCGCGAGCTCGGCCGCGTACGGCGACGGCGAAGAGCTGCCGAAGGTCGAGACGCTGCCGGTGAATCCGATGTCGCCCTATGCGGCCAGCAAGCTCGCAGGCGAGCAATGCATGCGCGTCTTCTCGCTCCTCTACGGCATCGAGACGGTGAGCCTGCGCTACTTCAACGTGTTCGGCGCACGTCAGGATCCGAAGAGCGAATACGCCGCGGTCGTTCCGCGTTTCATCACGGCCGCGCTGCGCAACGAGCGCCCCATCGTGTTCGGCGACGGCGAACAGACTCGCGACTTCTGCCACGTCGACAACGCCGTGCACGCGAACCTGCTCGCGGCGAGCACGAAACGCAGGCTCTCGGGCGAAGTCGTCAACATCGCCTGCGGAGAGCGCACGTCGCTGAACCAGCTGCTGAAGGCGATCGGCGAGCTCGTGGGACGGCCGCTCTCGCCGGAGTACCGCGCGGCGCGCGCGGGGGACATTCGCGACTCGCACGCCGACGTGAGCGCAGCACGCGCGCTCCTCGACTATCGCCCCACAGTGGATCTGCGCGACGGACTCGCGCGCACCTTTGCGGCGTTCGAGCGACTCGCAGGATAATTCCGCCGCGGACTGTGCACTCGTCGCCGGGCCCCCCGTGGCATCATGACCCGGGATGCAGCAAGGCCGGCGCGATGAGGACGCGAGCGCCGGGGAGAGCCCCACCCTCGCCACGCGCAGCTCGGCGACACTGCCGGTCGCGTCCTCGAGCCAAGGCGTGCCGAGGCTCGTCATCGACGTGGAACGCGAATCGGTGCACGGTTCGAGGCGCGTCGCGTTCCAGGGTGACACGTGCCGCATCGGCACCCATTCCTCGAACGACCTCGTCCTGCGCGACGACTCCGTCTCGCGATTCCACTGCCGCCTGACCCACGGACCGGAGGGGTGGAGCCTCCGCGACAGCGGCTCGCGCAACGGGACGCGGATCGACGGCGTGCGCGTGCGCGACGCCGATCTGGGAATCGACGCCACGCTCGCGCTCGGCGATTCGACCCTGCGCATCCGCACGGTACGCGGCGAAGACGAGATCGCGTCGCCCGCGATTCGATCGTTCGGGTCGCTGCGGGCCAAGAGCGTCGCCATGCGGAGGCTCTTCGGAGTCCTCGACCGCGTCGCCCCGAGCGACATCAACGTGCTCATCGAAGGCGAACCGGGGACGGGCAAAGAGCGCGTGGCGACAGAAATCGTCGCCCAGAGTGCGCGGCGCAATGGCCCCCTCTTGATCGTCGACTGCGGCGGCCTGTCGACGGAGCTCCTCGCGAGCGAGCTTTTCGGCCACGCCCGGGGCGCGTTCGACGGCGCCGAGAAAGACCGCCTCGGGGCCTTCGAACTCGCGGCGTTTGGGACCGTGTTTCTCGACGAGATCGCCGAGCTGCCCCTCGAGCTCCAGCCAAACCTCCTCCGCGCCATCGAGGCGAAGGAGATCGAGCGAATCGGCGAGCGACACCCGCGGCGGATCGACGTGCGGATCATCGCCACAACGCACCGCAATCTCGAGCGCGAGGTCAACGCCGGAAGGTTCCGCGAGGACCTCTACTTCCGTCTCGCCTCGACGAGCGTACGCATTCCGCCGCTTCGCGAGCGCGCGTCGGACATCCCGTTCCTCATTCGAAGCTTCCTCACGGCCCTCGGCGTCGGCGACCCGCGCGAGCTGTTCCCCGCGTCCGTGCTCGCGGACCTGGCGACGCACGAGTGGGCCGGCAACGTGCGCGAACTGCGGAACTACGTCGAGCGCGCCGTCGCGTTGCGCGCACCGCCCCCCGTCCCGCGCCGGCCCACGCTCGCGCCCGACGTGTTCGACGCACAAGTGCCCTTCAAGCGCGCCAAGGACGCGGTGGTCGACGCGTTCGAACGCAAGTACGTCACCGCGCTCCTCGACGCGGCCAACGGCAACGTGAGCAAAGCGGCACGAAGCGGGGGCATGGACCGCATGTACCTTCACCGCCTCATTCAGAAGCACGGGGTGCGTACGCCTTTGGGCGAAAGTTCGGGCGAAGGCGACGACGAGGGGGGTTAAGACTCGGCCTTCGCGATCCGATGCCGAGGGAGCGCATGCACCCGGCCAGCGCCTCTGCCAACGTTCCCGAGATCGGGAAGTACCACCTCATCGCAGAGCTCGCGCGCGGCGGGATGGGCAACGTCTATCTGGCGGCGCTCCAGGGGCCGGGCGGCTTTCAGAAGCTCATCGCGATCAAAGAGCTGAAACCGGAGCTCTGCGAGGACGACACGTACGTCGCGATGTTTCTCGAGGAAGCGCGTCTCGCTGCGCGCCTGCACCATCCGAACATCGTGCAGACGAACGAAGTCGGCTCGGAGATCGGCCGGCACTACATGGTGATGGAATTTCTCGACGGCCGGTCGCTCCATCGGATCGTGCGGCGTTTCGCCGAGCAAGGAGGCCTTTCTCTCGGCGCGCACCTGCGCATCCTCGTGGAGGCGTTGCGGGGCCTCGAGTACGCGCACGAATTGACTGGATTCGACGGCGAGCCGCTCGGCATCGTCCACCGTGACGTGAGCCCCCTCAACGTGATCGTGACGTTCGACGGACAGACGAAGGTGCTCGACTTCGGCATCGCCAAGTGCGGCGATAGCTCCCTCGAGACGAAGGCAGGAATTCTCAAAGGGCGCATCGCATACATGGCGCCCGAACAAGCGTGCGGCGCGTCCGTCGACCGCCGCGCCGACATCTACTCGATCGGCGTCATGATCTGGGAAGCCGTGGCGGGCCGCCGCCTCTGGTCGGGGATGACGGACGTCGAAATCCTCGCGCGCCTTCTCGGCGGGGTACCGCCGGCGCTTCGCTCGTTCTGCCCCAACGCGCCGGCCGACCTCGACGCGATCTGTTCGAGGGCGATGGCGCGAAACCAGGAGGACCGATATGCGAGCGCGGGTGCGCTGATCGACGATCTGGAACGGCACCTCGCCTCCCGCGACGACGAGATGACGATGCGCGAGATCGGGTTGCTGATCGACCGAACGTTTCGCGAGGAGCGCCAGCAGACCAACCTCCTCATCGAGGACACGCTGCTGCGGGTTCGCGCGGGCGCGCGCTCCGGCGTGATGCCGGCGATGAGAGGGAGCGGCCGCACCATCGGGGACGCCGGCACGGGGCCGGGCGGTGGGGGCGAGCTCGTCGAGTTTCCTGCGGGCGCGCTGAGCGACAAGACCACGGCGCCGCGGGTCCCCGCTTGGCGCGAGAGCACGCAGAGGTCCGCTGCCGTGCGGCCCTACCGGCCGACGCGAGCATCGGGCCGAGCCGCCCTCCTCTTCGGCGGATGCGCAGCGCTCGCATTGGCGACGGCCGCAGGCGCCTCGTGGCTTCGGCGAGTACCGGCTGCCACGGAAGCCGCGGCTCCCCCGCCGGCAACCGCTAGCGAGAGCGTCCCCCCGGCCCCACCGATTCGCCTGACGATCCGCGTATCGCCTCCTCGTGCGCAAATCTCGATCGACGGCGTGCTCGCGAGGAGCAATCCGATCGAAGCGGAGTTTGCCCGAGACGACGGCGCGCATCACGTGACGGCGTTCGCGGACGGCTACGAAGCGAAATCGCAGGACGTGACGTTTGCGCGCGACGTATCGCTCGATATCGACCTCGAACGGCGGCCGCCTTCCCGGTGGATCGTGCCCGTAGCCTCGGCCACGCCCGCGCACGCAAGTCCGAAGGCGGCCGACGACGTCCACGGCGCAAGCGCGGACGACGCCCCGGCGCCGTCTCGGCCCAACGTCGACTTCGCGCCTCGAACGGGACACGTGCCGTTTCGCCCCATCGTGACGAGCAATCCTTACGCCTCGCCGCCGTAGCGGCGCTCTAGAGCGCCCGAAGGGCGTGGCGAGCCCCCCATCCGCGTTATGCTGCAGCGCCGGATTCCAAAGGACCGGTGATCGCAGCTTGAACGCACAAAATTTCGAGTGGATGCCGATGAGCCTTCTCACGGCGACTCTGCTCTTCGTGGCCGCCGCCGTGGGCGGGGCGATCAACGCCGTCGCGGGGGGCGGCAGCTTCGTGGCCTTTCCGGCCCTACTCGCGGCGGGCGTCCCCGCGATTGCGGCCAACGCGACGAACACGGTGGCGCTCTGGCCGGGCAGCGTGGCGAGCGCGGTCGCCTACCGCCGAGAGATCGCCTCGATGCGAAGGGAAATCGTCCCCTTGGGGATCGCCAGCTTCGCTGGAGGGCTCGCCGGATCGATCTTGCTTCTCCGGACGTCGAACGACACGTTCGTCCTCCTCATTCCGTGGCTGCTCCTCTTCGCGGCCGCCCTCTTTTCGTTCGGGAAACGGATCTCGGCCTTCCTCACCCGCGGGGCGGAGGCCTCGCTGCGCGCCGCCGTGATTGCGCAACTCGCGATCAGCGTTTACGGCGGGTATTTCGGCGGCGGCATGGGGATCATGATGCTCGCCGTCCTCTCGCTGATGGGCATGACCGACATCCACAAGATGAACGGGCTCAAGACGGTCCTCGCCGCGCTCATCAACGGCGTGGCCGTGGTTGCTTTCATCATGGCCGGCGCGGTCACTTGGGGGCCGGGCCTGGTCATGGTCGCGGGCGGAATCGCCGGCGGCTACGCCGGCGCGGCGATCGCCCGGCGCGTGAGCCCGTCCGCCGTTCGTCTCATCGTGCTCATCGTGGCTTGGACGATGACGGCGTACTTCTTCGTGAAGACGTACGCACGCTGAGGGCTCACGGCGTTTCGACGTCGACTCCATAGGTCGCAAAGTCGACGCCTCCCCGGCTATCGCGCAGCACGACCCATATCTGGAGAGGCCCCGCGGTGCCCGGCGCCGTCCACCCGTTGGCGGTCGTCGTGACGGGGTCCGTCTCGCTCCGCCCCGTCGACTCGCTATCGAACGCGCCTCCGCTGGCGCGCCAGGTGACTTCCATCGATTCGCGCTTCGTGGTGAGCGTCTGCGACGACGGATCATAGTAGGCGTAGGTTTCCGCGTCGGAGGCCCCCCATCCGATCGAAAAGTCGACGCGACCGTTCGCCGGGACGGCCGACAGCGAGACGGGATTTCCACTCGAAGTCGCGACGAGCGGCGTGAGGTGTGGATTGGCGTTCGCGACGTAGGCATCGGCAAATTGCGTGGCGATCGCGGACGACGCGTCCGCGAGGCCGCACTCGATACGCGCGAGATAGAACGTGGGGTCGGCTTCGGCCCAGTCGACACGCAACGGTTGGTAGTAGCCGCCCGTTCCGTCCGGATCTTGCGGCCTCGTGCCGGCAAGCGCCATCGCGGGGCCGAACACAGAGCAGCCATTCTTCGGTGTGGCGGCCGTGACCGGGGAGCCGGCCCCCGCCGCAACGAGCGAGTCCGCGTCGAAGCATGCAGGCGAGACGACGTTGTCGTCGCCGAGGGACTTCGGAGCCGTACAGAATCGCCAGACGATCGCCGAGGAAGGTGCGCTCGAACCGACGACGAGCGCCGTGTAAGCCGCAGCGGTTCCAGGGACCGCCTCGGGGGGCTCTGCTTTCACGGCGAGAACGAGCGGCGACGTCACGAGCCCGTCGTTCGGGCCGAAGTCCGGCTTGCATGCCGCGGCCGCGGCCACGAGCGCGGCGGCCCTCCACACGCATTTCATCGATCGGCCCTCAGACCGACGACGCCAACGAGGGGTATCCCGTAGACGAGCCCTCGCCGCGAATAGTCGAAGCTATAGGCGTACTCCTCGCCGTTGCGTTGATCGGTCGCGTTCAGGGCCTCGGCGTAGACGCGAAGCCGCGCGCCGCGACCGAGCGTGCCGCCAAGCGAAAACGCGCGGTCGATCCGGAGGTCGAGCTGCCAGAAGTCCGGCAAGCGAATCGAGTTCTGCGGCCCGAAGATGGGCTGGTACACGTCCTCGTTTGCCGCGTAGAACGCCCCCACCACCGGCGTGCGCGGAAGGCCGGTCGCATACCGCAAGCGGACGCCGAACGCGTACGGGCCCCAGGTTTGCGACGCGACCAGGGTGACGACGTGGGGCTCGTCGTAGTCGAAGAGCCGAAAGCCCCCGCCGGGTGCGTCGCGGCGCTCGCTCCTCGAGATCGTATACGCGACCCACCCCGATAGACCGTGCCATGGCGCAAGGCGGACGAGCCATTGGATGCCGTATGCGCGGCCGACACCGTCCTCGAGCAGCGACTGCGCGAGCTTGGGGGTCGCGGAAGGATCCCGGACGGCGAGCCGATCGAGCCACTTGTAGAAGCCGAGCATCTCCACCTGGAGTCGCCGCCCGGCGCGCAGCGCCTGGCCGAGCGAGAAGACCGTAGCCGACGACGGCCCGAGCCACGGGGTGCCGAAGACCGCGCTCAGGTCCGAAGCGGCAGGCGGCTCGGAAGTAACCGCCGCGCCGCCGACGAGCGACCACGCGGGCGTCACACGAACGTCGGCGGACAAGCTCGGCTCGATCACGCCGTCGAGATGCGCAAGAGCGATCGACGGCGTCTGCCCCACGCGCGGCGTCTGACGGCTCGTCTCGAGCAGATACGTGTCGAGCCGCAGACCGGGGGTCAGCGCGAGCGGCCCGAGAGTCCAATCCGCGGAGACGTACGGGGCCACGCCGACGATGGCCGCGCTCCACGAGTCGGTGGCGAAACCCGATCCGGGCGGCTCTCCGAAGACGACGATGTCGCCTTCGCGCGGCGGGATGTCGGGCGAGCCCTGGCGGTTGATCGCAGCGGACGATCCGTCGACGTCGAGCCCGACGGTCACGCTCATCGCGCGGAGGGCCCGCGTCTTCAGCAAAGCGCGTCCGCCCCAGCGGAAGGCTTGCTGGTCGAGGACCGCCGGGTTGTCCCCGAAGTGATCCTCGAGATGGCTCGCGTCGCGACCGATCCAGGGGACGACTTCCGCGACAGCGCCCCCCTCGAGCTCACGGCGGTACTTCAGGTAGAGGCGCTCGAAGGAGGCGCTCGTGCTTTGCGAGCGTACGTGCGACGGATCGAGGTCGGGAATCGTTCGCGTCAGCGCGTCCTCCGAGCCCAGCACGACGACGTCGAGCGATTCGCCTTGCCGCAACGCAATCTGCGCCTTCGCCTGGTAGTCGCCATACCGAGGAATGGAGAAGTAGTCGCCGACGTCGGCCGCGTGGACGGCACGGAGCTCGTCGTCGAGCCACCCGTACCGCGCGGCCGCGGCGACCCGCACCCCTTCGAAAGGCACCGCGCTCACGATCGCGGCGCCGTCGAGCGTGTCGACGCTCGCCCCCGCGTGAATCCCCCGCTCGGGCAGATCGGCGGTCTCGACGCGAACGATGCCCCCCAAGCTCCGTCCGTAGCTCGCTCCGTAGTCTCCGGGGCTCAGCGTGACGCGCGACACGAGGTCCCCGTTCACGACCGCACGAATGGCACTGCCGTGAAAGAGCTGCGGAATGGGGACCCCATCGACGAACGTCTGCGTGTCTTGCGGCAGCGAGCCCCAGACGACGAGCTGCCCTGAATCGAACGAAGGGCGCGCGATTCCGGCGAGATCTTGCACGACCTGAACGGGGTCGTCATGTGTCCCAGGCATGCGGCGCGCCTCGGAGGCCTGCACGGTCTGATCGAAGTCGCGGCTCGCAGGTCGCGCTCCTTGCACCGACACTTCGGTCGCCGTCTCTTGCGCGCGCAAAGAGGCCGGTGCAACGGCCACCGCGATCCCGACCGAGAGGCCGACGATCGTGCGCCCCATCACGGCACGTCGAACGAAAAAGCAAGAAGGCCGGCGCCGCGATCGTGAGGACCCCACGTATCGCTGTCGAGCGAGACGCCCGACGCTTGCCCGACCTGCGCTCCGCGAAGCGTCGCGGTGACGGTCCAGTTGGCGATCGCCTGTCCACAAAGCGAGGCGGTGTCGACCCGCACGAGATACGTGCCGGAAGGGGGGGTGCCGGTCCAGACCACGTCTTCCTGGCGGCGGCCGTCGATGACGCAATTCGCGTTCGAATCCCAATCCAATTGGGCTTCGATCCCTCCGTCTGCTTCGAAGATCTGCGGATCGCCGTGAAAGATCTCGTCGCCGAGCGGATCGACGACGTGCAAATCGAGATCGGACTCGGTGTCCCAGCGAAGCGTCACGACGAGCGCCCCCTGCGGCGTCGCAGCCGACGGCGACGAAGCCAGCGCGGTGAGGGTTTGCATCATCGGTGCACCGAACGCGCCGCTCGCATCGATCGCCGATACTTCGAGCGTATACGCACCGGCGGCGAGGGTCGGCGCGAACGAAGCCGTCGCGTTGAACGTCGGGAGCGTCGGCGCCGAGAAATCGGGCACTCCGGTCGGTACGATCCAGTAACCCTCGTCGCCGTCGAGCGCGATCGCGACGGCCGTCGCGCCCGGATCGACCGCGCCGTCGAGCGGTTTGTCGGTCTCGCCGGGCCAGATGGCGGTCGTCTCGAGATTCAGTGCGTCGACGCCCGGCGCGCCGGCGGTGACAGCGGGCATCGCGCAAGGGACGAACTGAGCACCCGCGATCTGGAGGCGCGCGCCGAGCCCCGGATCGCTCGACGCGGTCGGCCAGCACGCGGGCGTCCCGAGCACCCAGGCGACCGACGCGACCGACGCGCCGAGCAGCCCGAAGCGGCGAAGGCACGAGCGCCCCATCCTAGAACACCACCTGGCCGCGCAACGTCACCGCGTCGTCGGCGAGCGTCGCCGGCGAGCCGTTGGCCGCACGCCCGAGCGGGTTGCCGTTCTTATCGTACTCGAAGACGAGTCGCCCGCGGTCGTACCGGAGCATCGCCATCAGCGCGAGCGTGCGGTACGTGCGGTCGATCGGCACCAGGTTGGGCCCCTGTTGCTCGCTCGCGTCTTGGTCGGGGTTGTATTCGTCGTAGCGGACCCCGACCATGGCCCACGGGGTCACTTCTTGCGAGGCTCCGAGCGACCATCCGAGCTCGCGCAAGTCGTGCCCGGCTCCCACCGGGTCCGCGACTTCGATCCCGCGGTCGAGATTCTTGCCTCGCATGATCTCGGCGCGGAGGGCGAGCTCTCCGATCGGTGCAATCTGCACGCGGAGCCGCGCGTCCGCGCCGATCGCAAAGCGCGTGAATTGCTGGGAGGGCGTGGCGGGCGAGCCCGGGATGACGCTGATCTCGGTCGACTGCACGATGCCGTCGCCGTTGTCGTCGTGCCAGATCAGCACGTCTTTCGTCGTCGGCGTACCCGCGTGAAAGCCGAGGCCCGTGTCTCCTGAGACGCCGGCTTCGAAGTGGACGCCCCGCGCGAGATCGCCTTGCGTACCGATCCGGCCGACGAGTTCTTTCGTCTTTCCTGGCGCGAGAGCGGGAAACACCGCGTCGCCGATCGGGCTGCCGTTCATCACGGCCAGCGTCCAATCGAACGCGCGATAGCGGATCCCGATTCGCGCGCCGAGGTCGAACTCGCCGGGGAAGAGCGCACGCGCGACGGCCGCCCGCTCGAGGAACGGACGGACGTAATCGAGCTCCTGGACTTCGAAGCCAAAAGGGATGCGCATGAGGCCGAGCGCGGCGACCAGATGGAGGTCGCGGGCCGTCCCGCCTTCCGGCCACCGGAAGATGACTTCGGCGTCGATCGGGCGCACCTGGGGCCCCTGCGTCGTGTTCGCATCGATCTCGAGGACACCAGCGAGAAGGCCGTGCTCCGCGTCGACGCGCAGATGGCCGCGACGCAGCGTGAAGCGATCCTGGTTGAGCGGCTGTCCCGTGCTCGGATCGATCTGGTCTTGGGACGCCTGGTCGGCGAGAACCCAATCGATCTGAACGTACCCGGAAAAGCGAATCGGGGACGGCGAGGACGCCTTGTTCTCGAGATCCGAAACCGCAGCGCGGAGCGATGCCGTCGACGCGCTCAGAGCCTCGACCTGGGCTTTGAGCGCCGTGGGGTCATCCGCTGCGGGCGGAGGCGTATTTTCCGCCCGCGCGGCGCTCCCCACGAGGAGCGCGGAGAGGGCCGCGCCTGCCATGGCACCGAGGCGCGCGCCCATACGACTCCCCTCCGATCACGGCAGGGGTTCGAGCCCGCCGTCGGTGGTCGGCAACGTGACGCTCTTGAAGATCGTCTGCGACGTCGTGCACGCGTTGATGATCTCCTCGTTCGTCGTCGGAGTGCCGCTGAAGCAGGACCCACTGTCGTCCGGCGGAGGCGTCGCGGCGACGAAAGGCTCGCAGAAGCCGTAGTCGCAGGTTGCGCCGGGATCGCCGCAATCGCTCGACTGCGTGCACACCGTGCAACCGTCGGGCACGCCGGTCGCGCCGGGGATCTTGCTCATGTAATAGCAATCGCACGGTGCAGGGGCCGTGTACGGCGAGAGATCGCCGCCGTCCGTCGACCGCGTCACCTGCATCGCGCATTGCGGGATGAGACCGACGCTGACGACGTCCGCCAATCCGTCGATCCGAGTGGACGCGTCGGGGGCCGTCGTCGGGGCATTGCCGAGAACGAGGTCGGTCATGTACTGCACTGCCGGATTCGTCGGCTGGCCGCTCCCGTTGACCGGGGTGATGTACACCGTGGGCGACCAGAGCGTGTAGTGGCCGTCGCGCAGATTCTGCTTGTCGAACGCGCTCGACGACGAGTCCGGATAAAACGCGCCGTTCTGATTGAACGCCTGGAACGCGAGCGTCTTGATCCCCTTGCCGCGGTCGGCGTCGTAGACCTCGGCGCCCAGGATACCGATCGTGGGCTCGGGCATCGCCGAACTGGTGACCGCATTCACGACGTCGCTCGACGCCGCTTCCTGCACTCCCATCCAGTCGTTCGGAGGCAGATCGATGTTCTTCGCCGTCGCGACGAGCGTGCTCTTCGTCGTCGGGCGGATGAACATGAACGCGGGGTTGTTCCAGGGGTCGCTCGGGTTCGCGCCCGCGGCGAGGGGGTTGTTCATCCCGAACCCGAAGGCGTAATACGCCTCCTGCGCCCAGATCGCATTCTGGTCGCTCGCGGTCGGGACGACGAACGTGTAGGCCTGGATCGGTCCCTGGATGAGCGCGAGCCCGGCGGGCGTCGGACCGAGGCCGCAGCTGTCGACGAAGAGCGCGGAGATCGCGACGTCGACAGGTACCCCGCTCGCGTCGGTCGTACAGGTCGACTCGGCTTGGGCCGTCGTCCACGAGGGGTTCTCGGCGGTCGACGGGATGTACTTGAGTGTCCCGCTCTTGACGACGTTCGCGCCGCCGTAGATGTCGGCGGTGAGCGTGCACGATCCGGTGAGGTTGAAGGCGATCGTGATGTTGGCGTCATCGCGAAGGTGGCGCCCGAGCACCTTGAGCAAGTTCTCCTGCGTGTCGCCCGACTCGATGTACACGACCGTGCCGGGGAGCGAGCTGCAGGGAATGCTCGGCGGAGCGCCGTCGCCGCTCGATGCTTCGCTGGTACCGTCCGCGGACAGGGCGCCGTCGGGCGTCATCGAGCCGTCGGAGGAAAGGCTCGCATCGACCCTCGTCCCCGCGTCGGCCGGCGGAACCGGCGCGGTCGAGTCATCGCCGTTGCCACAGTGGATCGTTGCAGCCGCTGCCATGAGAGAGAATCCGGCAGCGAGGCGAATGCGCCTTTTCGCGGCGAGTCCCGATATGGACTTCGCGCGCGAACAGCTCGACAGGTTCTTCATGGTCATTCTCCAAGAGAGTTCGACGGCTTCGAAACGGGCGAATACGGCGACGTGCAGGCTTGCGAAGGAAACTGGACCGCGCCGGAGTCCGTCGCGTCGTATCCCTCGAATTCGGCGAGGTCGCGCCGGAACGCGGCGCTCTGCGCGACTTCGCAAAGGCGGACGACGCGTGGATCGCCGAGCGAAGTCGCCCGTACGAGAAATCCGTAGGCTTCGCGATAAAGCGGGAGAAAATCGAGCCCCACTCGCCGCGCCCAAGCCGACGATGCGAGACCGACGTCCGCCTCGCCGCGCGCGACGGCACAGGCGACTTCTCCATGGGAGGCGAGCAGCGAGGCGCCGGCATGGACCGCCTCCGGATCGAGGCCCTGGAGCCGCAACGCTCCGTCGAAGCTCGCGCGCACTCCGGCGGTGGAAGGCCGGCTGGCGAACCGGCGACGATGAAGCTGGCGCATCGGCGGCACGCGGAGCCCGCGCCGCACCGCGAGCCCGATGGGACGATGCACGAGATGAATGAACGCGAGCCGATTCCCGCCGAGAGTCCGCGGAATGCTCTCACCGTGGTAGCCCGCCGCGAGAACCGCTCCGCGCCCGAGCAGCGCCAGCGACGCGCTTCGGTCGCCCTGAAGGAGACCCAGAGCGCACTCCGCCGCAGTGCGCTCGCCTGCGGCGCGGCCTCGTGTTCGCGCG
>DATHQY010000188.1:0-21167 GCA_035482215.1 Polyangiaceae bacterium
GGAAGCACCTCGACGCGCGGCACGCCCGCGCCCCGGCCATGTCCCGTGCGCAGAGCCACTATCGCCCTCCCTCGGACTGTCCAGGCGCTTCGGCGGCCTGGCGGTTTGCGAAGGTCCACGCGTGCCCAGCGAGGAGCACGGCGGCCACGCGAATCTTCCAGAGGTTCGAGACGGGGAGAACGAGCCGTCGCCAGTAATCGGCCGGTCCGGTCACGCGAAGGGTGATGATCGGACCGCGCTCCGGATGCGCAATCGGTCCCTCGACGTCGAAGGCAAAGCCAGGTGGCAAGGGACTCCAGCTCACGGTGCGACTCCTTTCGCGTATTCGCCTCGCAGACGCGTCGACGCGCGTCGGACGACCGCGAGGGCATCGAAACGACGAAGACGCGTTGGCGGCGGCAGTGCGACGCACTGCCCTCGCAACGCCGTCGGCTCGGCGGCTCTCACCGCATGTTCAATCGGGATTCGCCGGGCCGGAGCGGGCTTAGACGCGGGGTAGGGTACTCGTCCCTCCGCGCGCCGCTCAGATTTGCCGACGAAAGCGCCTGTTCGCGTCCGCGGCTCGCGCGACTTAGACGATTCCGAGAAACGATCTGCGTCCAGCAACGGGCGTGCCAGACGCACTGATGCTGTGTCCCGTTTGCAAGAATTCTGTCTCCGGAGGGGCTTTTGTAGCGCATTTTCGGGCGCTACATCCGTTCCGGGACGGCTTCGAACGACGTCGCGGGCGGTCATCCCGCACCCCCGATTCCCTGCTTTTCAAGCCACTCGGCGAGACCCTCTTCGCCGCCCTGTAGCAACGTAGCAGCTTGTAGAGCCTGATTATCAGTTAGCGCTCCACGAGACGTAATCTGTTTGCTATCTATGATTGGACCGCTACACGGCACTACGTCACTACGTTGGGCCCATGCGACGGCTGCAACCCGCTCCGCATCGGTCGCCAGGCGGACGCCACGCCAGCCCTGCACAACCTTCGTGCCAACGCGTACCGTTGTCTCTCCAACGCCGCGTTCGCGTAGCCGAGCCGTGAACCGCTTTGCGCCGAGCGGCTGGGCGCCGTTCTCTTTGGCATGTCCCTCGTACGCCTCGCGAAGCGTCGCCCTTGCGATGGTACCGGTCACTTCGAAGATAACGTGCAGGCGGAAGAATTCGCCAAGCGAATCGTTCTCCTCGCGGTACGCGGTGGTGGCGGCACGAACCGCAGAGGGCTCTGAAAGCCCGTTGTGCTGCCAAGAGAGGCACCCGCGAACGCACCACGCGAGGATGCCTGGTGCCTCGGCGAGTAGCTTGTCGGGCAGTGTTTTGTCCTGCTCGTTCTCGGCAAGATTCACCAGCCACGGGACGAGGCGCATTCGACGCCAGATCCCTTCGTCGTCGCCGCGGACCGTGGGCTTATGATTGCCCGCGACGAAGAGTTTGTGCGTCGGGTCGAAGCTCCAGAAATCCTCGCGCATCCGACGGCACTCGATGGGGTCGCCGCCGGTGAGATCCTTCGTCAGCGATTCGTCAAAGGTCTGCCCCTCTTCAACCTCCGAGCACGTGACGAACCGTTTGCCGTGCAGGCTTGCGAGCTCCGTCGGGTGACGATCGCCTCCCCGCGCGCGAAACAGGAGTCCTCTGGGCGCGGGCGACGCGTAGTCGCCGAGGACGGCATGCAATGTCCGCAGAAAGGTGCTTTTGCCGTTGGCGCCCGCCCCGAAGAAGAACGCGAGAATGTGCTCACGAATTTCGCCCGTGAGGGCGTAGCCCGCGAGCCGTTGGAGGTAATCGACCATCTCGGCGTTCCCGCCCATGACGCGAAATAGAAAGGCGTCCCACGTTGGACATGCGGCGCTCGCATCGAAGTCGACCGGGGCGAGCTTCGTGCAAAGGTCTTCCCGCAGATGCGCGTGCATCTCTCCAGTACGAAGATCAACCGTGCCATTCTTGCAGTTGAGCAGCATCCGATCGCCGTCGAGCCTTTCGTGCGCGACGGCGACCGCGAGCTCGTGCCGGGCGAGACTGACCATCGCCTCGATCGCGCTTCTCGATTCGGAGCGTGTCGCCCATGACGTGGCGTACCTGCGGCGTCCGTCGTCGTTGATCTTCGCAGCCTCCACAAGCATCGCGCGCGCCGTGGCCTTTGCGGCTCGGTACACGGCGCCGGAGTCATCGGACCAAAACACTTCGTTCCACGTGAGCCACCGCCCCCACGTGCGCACGAAGCGGAGGTCACTGCCGTGCGCTGCGACGAGTCGCTCTGCATTCCCGCTGTCCGTCCACGCGAACTCGGAAAGGAGGTTCATGCCGCCCTCCCGCGGTCGGCGAGAAATCCGACGGGCAGCCGCGCGCGCTGGTGCGCTTGCTTCACCTTGTGTCGAAGCTCCCGTTCGCTCCACGCCGGCGCGCAGAGCGGATTGTGGACCTCGATGAGGAGTGCGAGGGCATCGTTCTGCTCGAGCGCGAATCCACGAACGAGCACGCACGCCGCGGCGAACGTCGCTCGATGCCCACCGCTTCCGGCGAGGGCGCCGGGCATACGCGAGAGGTACTGGCGCGCGCGCAAGAGCCGTCCGGCGTACGTGTACGAATCGACAGACAAGCGGGCGGGAGCGACGGGAAGCGGCTCCGGCTTCGGAATCGCGGCCAACGCCTCGCGTACGTTCGCGAACGCTCCCTCGATCGTCCGGGCGACGTAAAAGCCGCTCGGCGGTCGCGCGGGAACGGCCCACGCCCGCGAAGCGTCGCGGGCCGCGTAGTCCGGTCGGACGCCAGCGGTTTCAAGCTTCGCGGCCAGCCAACGCCAAACGCGATCGTAGCCCCCCGCGTCGACCGGCCGATCGAGTGGAACGATGATTCGCCACCGCGGATGCGCCTGCGTTGCGCTGAATGTCGAGTGCGCGACGACGAGGAGCCCTTCGAGAGTGGCGACGATCGGAGCAAGTGCCGATCCGTCGTCCACGTCCAGGACGACGGCATGCACCCGGACCACGTTTGCAAGGCAACGCCGGCCATCCGTGAACTCGACGGGCGCCCAGCGCGCGAGGCCCTCTTTCGAACGCGCCGCGCGCGCCGTTTCCACCCGCCGGGAGAAGACGGACCAGGACATCGCGAGCGTGCGGCCTTTCGGCTCGCGAAGCGACGGAGAAAGCCAGAGCATCGGGGTCATGCCGCCCGTCCCGCGAGCGCCGATACGGGGCAGCGCAAGTGCCACCACGCGTGCGTCACGAGCCCATGTCGATGGCGCGTTCGCAGAACGAACACGACCGACCCGCGGGGGATCGTCGCGTGGCAATGGGCGCAGCGGTGGACGCCGAACGTCCGCTTACGCGCGATCACCTCGTTCATCGCGCAGCCTTCCGTGCGGCACGCCGGCGCGCGGCTTCCGCGACGTCGTCGACGGGAGCGAGCGCCGCCCGGGGCTTGGGCCCGGGCATCGTCGCCGGGGGCAGTTCCGTCGCGAGGGCCGCCACGGCGGCGCGCGACGTGAAGAGGCTCCGGCCGATGCGAACGGTCTTCAGCTTGCCTTCACGAACGAGGCGCCGTCGCGCCTCCACGTCGAAGGGCAACTCGCGCAGGGGGACGAGCTCGTCGGTCGGTTGAGACGTCGAGCGTTCGGCCAGCGCGTCGAGAATCATGTCCAGGGCCGCGTGAATGGCGTCGCGGTTCACGATGCACGACTCCCGCCTCGCGCCTCGGACCGCTCAGCGCTGCCCTCTTCGGGAAGCCTAATCCCGAGAGCTTTGGCCGCCCTGGTGAGCCGAACATTCGTAGCGTCCTGCACTCGCTCGCCGCGGGCCCAGCGCCGAATCGTTCCGTCGTCGCAAAGCGTCTCGGCACGCAATCGCGCCCGTTCACTAGGGGAGAACATACGAACCTCCAACGAGGTTCGTTCTCTCGCGCAGAGGTTACAATGTCGACCGAAGGTGGCCCCAAGCTCGAAGCTTGGAGTCGTTTGTTATGTTCGCAGCGGTGCTACGTCGGGCGCAGGGCCCTCGGCCGGGTCGTCCTCATCCTCGGCAGAGGTCTCGCCGCTTGCCGAGCCTTCCTGCGCGGCAGGCAAAGCGGTGACCTCACGTTGATAGGGCGCCGCGGCAACCGCCCGTTCCGGCTTCTGCGAGCGAGTGCGTTTCTTCATCGCTGCTTCGTAGAGCGCGCGGATGCGTTTCTCCTGCGCGGCCAATTTGGTATTGGAACGCTCCGCTTCGGACAACCGGTCGCCGAACGCGCCGCATAGGATCGAGAGCTTCGTCACGATGCCAACCGGCTTGAGCCCATCGCGGACTAGCGCGAGAAGCTTGGACAGCTCGATCTTTGCGAAGTCCCCGTCCAGCGCCGCAAGCTCCTCGCGTGCCTTGCTTGCGTGGTACTCGGGCCCATACTTCGCCGCGTCGTCGTCGTGGTGCTTGCCCGGACGATCGCCGTCGTCCCATCGCACTTGTTTCTGCAAGCCAGCAATCGCGTCGACAGCGGCGCACCGGCGAGCCTCGATTTGACCTTTTATGTCCACGCCAAACCGCTTGATGAGCCGCCATGTGTCCGCGTCACCCGTCAACAATCCCACCTGAAGAACCTTGAGAACGTCTCGCGCGAGACGAAGCTCTTCGAGGGCCGGCCGTCGCGCCCCGGATACTTGGGCATACCTTTGAAACATTCGGCAGGCGCTCTCGTCGGTCGATAGATCCGCAACCGTGAGCAGTGCCGCAAGGCCGCCTCGCACAAGGGGCCCATCGAATTCACCTGCCTTCGCAGCCCTCACGCTCGAAGCGTCTCTCGACTCAGCAGCAAGCGCGTTCGCGGCGGTCCCCGACCACTGATCTCTTGCGCGGTCCGCCGCCACCTGCGCCCGTTCCGCGCGCATTTTCTTTTTCTGACCGTCCGTGTCGTAGGAGCTTTCTTCGATCGTCGCGGCACCGTTTTCCGCGAGGCTCGCTAGCCTGTACGCCAGTGCGGCCCTTTCTTCGTTGAGTTCGTAGGCGAGCGCCTCCTCTGGCACCTGAACGCCGCGGACGGCATTCTCGATATGAGGCCGGAACGGCCCATGTAGGAGGGAACTCGGTTTTCCACTATTCTGCTCATCGGCCATGCGCTACCTCGCGTGGTCACGCGCTCCGAGGCCCTGACCGGCTTCGGGGCGTTTTCCTGATTGTTTTCCGCACGATGTGTTTGGACCCTGGACAGATGTGCCCCGAAGGGTAATCCATTCTGACCATGCCGGACGAAAAGGGAAGGAAGACGGCCGAAGAGATTCGGCTTGACCAGCAAAAACGGGGTGAGACCGAAGCGCAGGAGAGAGTGCGCGCTCAAGAGCGAGAGCAGGCGGAACGCAAGCGTCGCGAAGAGGAAGCGGTGCAGGGGGCCGTCAAGACGGTGAGCGACAGCTGGTACGCCTGGGTCGAGCAGGCCGTTGCTCAAGGTAGCGATGTCAAATTCTGCGTGGTCGCAAAAGTCATCAACCCGGGACGAACGCCGCCAGAGGTTCTCGGAGCGGTCGTTTCTGAAGCCGCGAAAAATGGGTTTCGTTTCGAGATCGCGCATCAGCTCTCGGAAAGCGCTGCGGACACGTTGGCCCATCAGCGCGTTCCGCTCGGATTGGGTCACGTCGCGGGACAGCGAAGCGATGCCGAGCCGAGGTTTGTATATGACAATAAGAGCAAGGGGTGGTCGCCGGGTAAGGTGCCGCAATTCGGCACTTCGGGCACGGTCGCCTCTCTTGTTGTCCGGTGGTAGCGAGACCGCGCCGCGCGGTGCTCATCGTCGCCCTCGGGAGCGCCGTTCGGCGTCGAGGTTCACCGCCCTGGCTCGTGCAGCTCGCCGGCCTTCGAGCTCGCGCGCGAGCTGCGCGACGACGCTCCACTCGCCAACGGCCGTCGCCTTCGAGAGCGCGTCAGCGAGGGCCCGCTCGACGGCGTCCGAGGCGTCTAAGCCCGCGTCTAAGCGACGAGCTTCCGAGAACTTGGGTCCTTCCTGTTCTGAAGTCGTACCTGAGACCACATCGCGAGAATCTTCGACTGATTCCCGCGCCATCTCTCGTGGAGGCGTTTTCAAGTCCCTCCGTTCGCACCCCTCGAAAGTTACAGGCGATTTCGCCGTTTCTGAGGCGGGGGGAGAAGGGCCGGCGCGAAGGCAGCGCGCGCGGTCGCGTCGACCCTCGCCGAGGCCGGGGCGCTCTTCCTCGAAGCGTACGAGGTCGATCATGCGACCGTCACGAGCGAAACGGTGCGCATCTACTCAGCGCGCACTTCCTTCCGTTTTCGGAAGCTTCGAGCATTTCGCGGACGCGAGCTATTCCTACTTCGTGCGCGACCGAATCGCGCGGACGACGCGCGTAACCGTTCGAAGGGAACTCTCGGCCCAACTATCTCGCTTCGAGAGAACTCGGTTCCGTAGAATCGGGTTTTACGGAAAAGGCGATTCACCTTCTTCTCGCGTATCTCAACCGCGCGACGGCCCTTGGGGTCGGTCGAGGTGACGTTGGTGTTCCGACGGCGACGGCGCCGCGTCGTGGGCTCGCTCCTTCGTTCCCCTTGGCGCTCTGCATGGCGCTTGGTCTCTTCGCGATGCTCGCGTTCGTGGACGATTGAATTGACGCGAATCGCGCGCGTAGTTTGCCATAACCGATTACGGCAGCAGGCTGCACTTTACATGCGTTCGGGCGAGGCCTCTCTTTTTTGGTATTCACATGAAAAGCGAAAGTCTCATTACGGAAAGAGGTCTTCAAGGCGGCCGAGAGGGCGTCCTCTCACGCGCCGACGCGGGAGACCGCGTGGTGCTCTGCGTTCACAATAAAGAGGGCGCCATGGCACTCGTGACGCTCGTGGAAGTGCCGCACCTCTCCATCGAGGTCGAGGCGACGGCGATTCGCGCGTGGCGAAAACCGCACGGTCGGCGGCGCAGCCGCCCACTTGGGCCGGAACGCGCGAGACGATGGCAATCATCGTCGGATGGGGATCGCGCCATTGGCTTGGCTTTCAGTGCCGCCGAGTGTCGGGCCATCCAAACCCGATACCCAAACGGACGAAACCCCTTGCGGGGCTTCGAGCCGGTCGACCGGAAACGCGAGGGGGCACGTAACGGTCGGCGGGGTGAGGGAAGGCCACTTCCGGACGAAGCGCAAGATCATGGGTTCGTGCTTTGCGGCGAGCCCTTGAACGCACCAGGACGTCGCACACCAAACGCGTATGCGCCCGTTGGCCATCGTCCTCGCCGTGCTCGCGGTCGCGGTCGCGTGCGGGGGCGAGACGGCGACCCCGTGTCCGTCCGGCCTGACGTTGTGCATCGAGGGATGCGAGATCGTCGCCCCGCACTGCGTCGATGGTCCGTGTCCGCCGCCACCCCCTTGCCCGCCGGTGAGGCCGGACGAGTTGTTATGTGATGGCGGGCGGCTCGCGTGCATGGCGTGTCCAAATGAACCGCCTGTGTGCGTCGAGCCGGCCGCGTGCTTGCCGGTGACGTGCTCCGATGAGTAGCGCGCAATTTCCCAGCGCCGGGGCCGCCCGGGCCGATAGGGGCACATGAGCGAGCCTGACGCAGAATGCCCCGACGCACCACGGATGCCGTCCCTTGACGCACGCTCCGACCTGTGGCTGATCTTGCGTTCAGGTACAGGAGGCCGGCCCATTGAATGCCCTACGCTCGCGCCCTCGCGTCCTCGTCATCGACGCACACCGTTACGAGGTCCGGGACGGCCCGGACTATGGCCAATACGTCGTGCTGCGCGACGGCCTTCCTTGGGCCTTCGTCCGTTGCGGCGACGAGGGGAATTTCGTCGGGAACACCGTCGAAGGGTGGATCGAACCGGGGCTCGTCGGCCGGATCATGACGGAGGCGCGTTAGCCGTGCCGGCGCGCCGCTGGGAAGGCGTCCCCCTGAACCTCGTCCCCGCCCTTAACGCATTCAAGGCCGCGGCGGAGACGCTCGGCTTCGAGTGTAGGACCGGCATCAAGACGAACGCGAAGGGGGAGCTCGTGGTGGCGCTCATCTTCCCCCCGTTGGAAGATCGATTCGACGCGCGCGAAGCGAAGCGCCTGGAGAGAGAGCGCCGGTCGTGAGTCGTGACCGAAGGCGCGAGGCGGACGAGGGACCACCGCTCGTCGCGCACATGTTCATCCAGGAGGTCCGGCAGCTTTGCCTTGCTTCAACTTCTGCGCGGCCGTAAACGCCGACCTCGGCTCATGTGAACGACCGGAATCGATTCCCGCGGTCGCACGCCAGCTCCGCGTCGTCACTCTCTCGCCAGCCGCTTCCGCGCGCGGCGGATTCTAATGTGTTCAAGTGCGGGACGAGAGCGATGGGTAGAGAGCGATGGGTATGTCTCCCAACGCGGTGCGCTAGCGGAACGATGGGCCCGCTCTATGAGTCCCCGTTCTCGGCGGCTAGTTATCCTTTGAGCGAAGGCAGCGCCGCCTTGGGAGCGGCCGCCGCCTTGTGCTTTTGCCAGCACGACGCGCAACGCCATTCCATGATGAAGGTGCCGTCGTGGGATGCCTTGCGGGTCACGCGCCAGCCGTACGACGAGCTTATAAGGGTGTGCGATGTATTCGTCGGCGGCGCCACCGCGGCGCACCCGAAACACCTTTGCCGGTCTTCGTTCATTGCCCTCTGAGAGGATGAACGACCTGGCGAGACGCACCTTTTGGCGGTCGGTCCGCCGAATACAACGGCTCGTCGGGAGGCACGGGGCGAGCTCAGGTTCGCGGCCGTCCGGCTCGGTCGAGTGGTGCGCGCAGCTCTTCTTTCGTTGTGGGGGAATGCCATGATTGTGGGTCGAGTCATCGCCGCTACGCGTGCGCAGGCGGGTCTCAGCGTCGCGCGGTTTGCGCATTCTCTTGCGCAAGCGGGTCGAGCGCGGGAGCGCTTCCTCGTTTCGTTCGTCGTCGTGTTACTTCTATGGTGACCCTCGTGCTTTTCACGTGTGAGGGTCCAAGCCGCGGGTGGTAGTAGCCACGCCGCGGCGCTTTCATCGTCGCTTCGCCGGCCCGGCGGGCGATGGCCCCCCTACGCCGCTGGGGCTGTCACGCGATGCAATGGCCCGACGATCATCGCCCCTCCGTCTTGAGGAAGGACGGGGGCCGTGGCTGGGCTATCCATGGCGCATGCGGATTCGAAGCGCGGTCGAAAGCGACAGCGAGGCCATCGTCGCGTTGTGGCGCGAGGTGTTTCCAGAATATGACGATCCCTCGCGGCCGCAACGCGATCCGCGCGCCAGTATCGCGCGCAAGCTCGCGTTCGGCGATGGCCTGTTCTGGCTGGCGGAGAATAGCGAGCGCGTGGTCGGTACTGCGATGGCGGGATACGACGGCCATCGCGGGTGGATCTATTCGATCGGCGTCGCGCCCGCGCTGCGGCGCCAGGGCTACGCGCGAGCGCTGCTCATGCACGCGGAAGCGCAGCTGCGCGCGTTGGATTGCCCGAAGATCAACATTCAGGTGCTCTCTGCGAACGAGCCGGCCCTGCGCTTCTGGCGCAGCGCCGGCTACGAGCTCGATCACGTGGTGAGCCTTGGGCGACGCTTGTAGGGAGGGGCACGGACCACCCGCTGGAGTGCGGTCCTGAGCGCGATCTGTGGATCCGCAACGCGATCCGCTCTGCGCCGGGTCGTGCGCCTGTCGCTGCGTTATCTTTTGCTCATGGCCATGCGATCGACGGCCTTCGCGGTCCTGCTGTTTGCGTTGTTCCTCGTGAGCCCCTTCGCCCGCGCCGCCGAAGACGACGGCAGCGTGCCTGGATGGTTGGGCTCGTACCACCCTGAGCTCGCGGCGCGCATGACGTTCGCTTTGGGGAGCGAAGTGCCAGGCAACTTCCCGCTCACCGGCGGAGGCTTCGGCGTGCGCGGCGGTCTCTCGTACCGAGGCTTCTACGGTGGCCTCACGTACATGGACTACTTCACCGATGGCGGATGCCTTTCCGGAGGATTCAACGACTCTTGCTGGTCGACGCACGGTCTATCCTTCGGCGCCGAGGCGGGGTACGGCCATACGTTCTTTCGGGTGTTGACGCTTCGCGCGATCCTGGGCGTCGGGGACTATGCGACGCTGACGACGGCGACCGATTCCGGGTGCACGTTCAACTCGTCGTCCGCGACGGCAGCCCCGCCCCCGACCTGTACCTCGTCGTCGTCGAATTCATCGACGCACACTCTCTATCTGCAGCCGGAGGGGCTCGTCGAAGTGTCACTGGGGCCCGTGATCCTCGGGGTCGATGGCAGCGTGTTCACGATGCCCGGTAGCTCCCAGGGGGCGTTCGCGGCGTTCATGATGGGTGTGCAGGCGGGCGCACGGCTCTAGGCGAGGTCCTATAGACAGGCGCGGCGCGTGGCGGGGTGGGGGATGCAGGCACCGGCGGCTTCGTTGTGATTCCGACGGACCTCGAAGAAGGGATGTTGGCGGCCGACTTGGGGCTCACGAGCACGGTGGGAGCGCTGGGGCCGTCCGATGTGTACTTGACGTCCGGGTGGGTTCAGCGTGGCGAGCCCGCTTGCCGACGGGGGCTTCGGGAACGCGCACGTGCGCTTTGCTCCCTATACGAACAGCGGGCACATGGTCGCCGTGAGCCAGCCGCAGGACCTGCACGACGACGTCATGGCGTGGACGGCGTCGACGCCGTAGCCGCTCCTCGGCCCCCGGCGCGTGCGGCGCGCTTGGGGTCGCGAGCGGAGCTCCGGCTCAGCGCATGTCTCCGATCCGTAACGGCAAGCGCACCGCGCACCCCAACGACAGCACTTGAATGGACATGAGCGCCAGGAACGGAACCAAGAACGCGCTCTCGCCGGACACCCGCGCCGTCGCGAAGGTCACCGCGATCGCGATGGCGATGGTCGCCATAGGTCCTCCGAGGCGTTGCACGATGTTCACGGCGGTCGTCGCCGCGCTCAGCTTCTCTTTCGCGACCGACGCGTAGGCTGCAGAGACGGTCGGGATGCCGATGGCACCTTGCCCCACGCTGCGGAGGAACAGCCCGAGCTCGACTCCGGCGGTCGTGAACCCGCGCAGCGTCATCCACACGAAAGGCACCGTGCCGAGGACCGTGAGCACGACCCCGGACGCGACGACTCTGCGGCAGCCGAAGCGATCCGTGATCGTGCCGACCATCGGATAGACGAACAGCATCGCGAGCGCGGCCGGCGCGAGCAGCCAGCCGACGCGCTCGGGGGAGAGGCCGGCTCCGGTGACGAGATACAGGGGGACCAGGAACTGGCTTGCGTACAGCATGCCGTTCACGAGAAACATGGTGACCGCCGCGTTCGCGAAGAGACCGCTCTCGAACAGCCGCAAATCGATGAGCGCGGACGATCGCGCGCGCCGCGCATGCAGCGCGAAGCCGCCCAGAAGCACGGCTCCGAGGACGAGGGGAGCGACGCCGCGTCCATGCGCGGCCCGCTCGAGCCCGTAAAGCAGGGCGACCAAGCCGGGCGAAATGAGCAGAAATCCGAGGGTGTCGAACGGCCGGCGATTCAGCGAAGGCCCGTCGCGCGGCAAAAGCCACGCGGCCAGAGTCACGGCGAAGATCCCGACCGGGAGGTTCACATAGAAGACCCACGGCCACGAAGCGCTCTTGAGAATCGCGCCTGCGAGGACGGGGCCGAGAATGGGCGCGACGAGGACGGGGACGACGGCGTACCCGAGGACGCGGGCCATCTGCTTGCCGGCGACGCGTGCCATCATCAGCTGCGTCAGTGGTGCCAGCAGGCCGCCGGCGATCCCCTGGCAGACGCGCGCGCCGATCAGCGCGGGCATCGATCGCGAGGCGCCGCAGGCCACGGACGTCACGGCGAAGAGGGAGAAGCAAACGAGATACAGGCGCTTGGCGCCGATGCGATCGACGAGCCAGCCGTTGAGCGGGAGCATCAGCGCGAGTGCGAGGAGATACCCGCTCACGATCCACTGGGCGCTGTCGGTCGACGAGTGGAGGTCGTCGCGAATGGCCGAAAGCGACACGTTCACGACGGTCGAGTCGAGCTGCGTCATGAACGGGCCGAGGAGCACGACCGCGACTACGGGCAGAATGGACGGATCGAGCTTCGCCTTTCGTTCTTCGCCCGCGGCGGTAGTCAAGAGGTGCGGGCGCCTGGAGCCGCGCCCCCGGCCCGGGTTTCTTCACGCATGCAGCGTTTCGCCGAACAGCGTCGCGAGCGCCGCGTAGTGCCGCTCCGCCGCCGCAGGATCGTACGAATCGCCGTCGTCGACTGCATATCCGTGCTTGGCTTCATAGTGTTCAATCACGTAACGGACGTGACCCGCGTCGAACTCCGCGCGCAGCTTCTTCTCGGCCTCGGGCGGCAGGTCCCCTATCGCCGGGCCGAGGTAGACGCGCGACTTGATCGCCTTTACGCGCGTATGCGGGCTGTCCGGTTGGTCCGTCACGAGGCCGCCTGGGTGGAACGCCGCGGTGGCCGCGATTCGATCTCCGAAGATCGTCGCGGTGCGCACGCTCGCGTTGCCGCCCATGCAGTACCCGGTCGTGCCGACACGACCGCGCACGTCCGAGCGCCCCCCGACGTGATCGATCACGGCGCCGACCGTCCTTTCGAGGTTCGCGTACGCGAGCGCCGGTAGGTAGTAGTTGCTCATGAACTTGGCGCGGAGCTCGGGATCGCGAAAGACCTTCGTGATCGACGCGAGCGTCGCCGGACCGCCCAGCAGCTCCGATAGCGGAGGCGCGCGATGAAAGAGGTCGGGCTGGAACACGGCGTAACCGCCTTCCGCGATGCGTTCGGCGATGCGCGTCTGCGCCGGGCGCAAGCCGCCCGCGTCGAAGAACACGATGACGGCGGGCCAGGGGCCGGCGCCGTTCGGGGTCACGAGTTCCGTCGTGCACGGTCCGTCGGGAGTCGCAAGTTGGATCTGGGTGGTCGCCACGAAGTCCATCCTGCCACGCCGTCGCCCCGACGAGAAGCGAAACTTGCAAGTTAGCCTTCGTATCGGCAAAGTCCGCCTCATGCCGCACGCGACGAGCAAGCGCGCCGAAAGAGAAGTGCAGGAACGGAGGCGCCGCAGCGAAGCGCTCGCGAGCGATCTGCGCGCGGCTGCAAGCGCGCTCCTCCGGCGTCTGCGCGCGGAGTCTGCGGGGCAGAGGCTTTCCGTGTCCCAGGGGACGGTGCTCGTCCTCCTCCACAAGGCAGGGCAGTCGACCGTGGCCGAGCTTGCTCGCCTCGAGTACGTGACGCCGCAGTCGATGGGAGCGACCGTCGGGTCGCTCGAAAGCGAAGGCCTCGTCGTCCGGACCGTGGATCCCGACGATGCGCGGCGCTGGAACGCCGCGTTGACGGAGAAGGGCAAGCGCGTCCTGCTCGATGGCCGCGCCGCGCGTCAGGCGTGGCTACGCGGGGCCATCGAGGATCGCTTGGACGACGACGAGCAACGCCGCCTGGCCGATGCGGTCGGGCTTCTCCTCAAAGTGCTCGACGAATAAGCGTCGACGCTTCAGCGCGCCTTCATGGCTACTTTGCGGAACTCGTCGGCGTGCGCAGGATCTTCGAGGTACTTCTCGAGCTCGACGACGAGCGCGGGGACCATCTCCTTCGAGAAGGGCCGGTCGGGGCAGATCCTCCCGAGCGACTCCTTCACGTAGCGTTTGGCCATGGGGCCGACGCTGCGGGCGAGCGCTTTGGTGCATGCAGCGAGCGCCGCGGAGCTCGCGGCGTCGAGCGCCGCGATGCCGGATCCGGAGAGCGACGAGTTGCCGCCGAAGCCGGACCAATTGAGGTTGCTCGCGGAGAACTCCGGATTCGATCCGCGCTGCGCCATCGGGCTCGTGGCGGCGACGCCCATTCGCGACGAGGGCGGGACGGCCGCCGGAGGGGGCAGGGGGCTCTTGATGACGGGCGCGATGCCGCCCGAGAAATCGGGCATGCCGTTGCCCGCCTCGAAGATCGCCTTCAGCTTCGCGACGGCGACGCGCAGGGCGACGCCCGCGAACGAGACGTTCAGGCGCATGTCGGCGATGACCGACAGCGTGAGCTCCGGCGTCTTGCCCTGCGTGCCCGACGCGAGGCTGCGAATCAGGAGTTTGCCTTCTGCGAATTGAACCGTCACCGATTCCCAATCTTGTTGCATCAACTTCACGGAATCGATGGCCGTCACTACCGCTTTGCTCACCTGCGACAGGAGCGCCGAGTCATACAGGGCGTGCGCACGGTAGGCGAGGACTTGCCCGGTTCGGTCAGCGATGACCGCCCCGTTGACGCCTTCCATGTCCTGCAAAGTTTGCAAAATGGCATCCATTGTCTTTTCTTGCTCCGAACGAAGACTCCAGCGCGACGCTGGAGTCCGAGTGGATGTCTCAGTGGCGCAGCGCGACGTCGAGTTTCTTCTCGACCGCGGAAAAGGCCTTGCCGGGGAGGGAATAGACGCCCAGCACCTCGTCGCCCTGGACGGCGATGACGCACGCTTTCGTCGGCCCGACGATTGACGCACGCTCGAGGCCGCCGAGGCCGAGCAGCTCGCCGGCCTGCGCGAGCGATTGCATCGAGAACGAGTGGACGGCGCCCGCTGCTTCACCGTCGATGTCGCCCGACCACTCCAGAATGGCGCCGGACGAATCGCTGACGACCGCAGCCGAGACCTCGGGAAATTTGGCGACGACATCGAAGTTTTTCATGGCTTCTCGTTCTCTTTCGATCTGCTCACGCCGGCGATCGGGCGAATCGAGCGTTCACCGTTGTGTCGCCGTTTCGACGCTTGGCATTCGACTTGTAAGTCCGGCCGACGAGGAATCGTTTTCTTTGGGGCTCGAATGGTCGTTCCCGCGCGAGCTTCGCGCCGCCCCTTGGGCGGAGCATACGGTCGCACGGCCGGCCTCGTAAGAGCCGCAGGGTGAAATTGTGGGTCGCGTAGGGGCTCCAATACAGGCCACACGTGTATGTTACCGGTGGTCTCGATCGTTTTCGGTCGTTTTCGTCGCTTCCGTCCACGGTGGGGGTGAAGGAACGCGCCGCGAGCGCCGTAGATGGGCCATACGCGCTAACGCCGGGTCGCTCCCGCGAAGGACGAACACATGAGTGCGGGGTTGTCTTTCACCCAGATGGCGGGCGCCGTCGCGTGCATCGTCGGAGACGCGGCGGGGCGCGTTCTCGAAGAAACGGGCGCCGGGCCCAACAGTTCGCATTTGATCGAGGCAGCAGCGGCTCTCGCCGAAGCGAGCGGGAAGATCGGCGTGCTCCTGGGCCTCGGCGACTTCGAGATCGTGACCACGAAGGCCCCTTCGCAATCATGGGTCATCGGCTCGCACGACGAGTGGTCCCTCGCCGTCAAAGTGGATCCGAGCCGCCCGACGGCGCCGATCGAAACGGCAGTTCGCACCACGGAGTGGTTCTCGCTCGTGGAGTGGGACGTCAACACGTCGGAGATCGAGTGCGTTCCTGTGGCCGATGGTACGTCGGACAAGGCAGGGGCGTCGCAGCGCCAGCCGCGCGCGAACAACCCTTCGTCGAGCGCGGCCCCGGAGAGCGTCGGCGAGGAAAGCGGCCTGAAGCTTCGCGCCGCGCCGAAGTACCAGCGCGTTCTCATGCGCGGGGCAGGTGAGGCGGGAGATTTTACGCCGCGCGAAGCGCCGACGAGCCCTTTCCCGAACAGCGCCATTCTTTCGGCGGGGACCCTGCCGATGCCGTCCGACGGCCTCGGAAACACTCCGATCTTCGCCGGCGATTTGAAGATGTTCGGCCTCGTCGATCTCATCGAGTTTCTCGGCAACGCCCGTCGCACCGGGTCGCTCTCCTGCGCGTCGAAAGAACGAAAGGCAAAAGTGCAGATGCGGTTCGGCAAGATCGTGTCGGCGTCGTGCCCGCCCGTGCGTGGCTTGCGCGACTACCTGGCGGCACGGATCCTCGGCGGCTCCGCACTGCCCGCGCCCACGGGGACGGCCAGCGACATCTGGGGCCACCCGGAAGCCGCGGTGACCGTCGTCAAGCTGGGACTCGCTTCCTCGTCGCAGGTGCGCGCAGCGCTCGACGAGCAGCTGCGCGACGTCCTCAGCGAGCTGATGACGTGGACCGAGGGAGAGTTCTCCTTCGAGACGGAGCGACCCGGCCATCCTTCGCCGCTCGAGCTCGAACTCGAGTTCGATTCGCAAGCGCTCTTGCTCGATGTCCTCCGGACGAAAGACGAGCGTGCGGTGGGCTACGCCCGCAGGAGCTGAGGGCGCTCGGTGAGCATTCCGGCCTACGTCCTCGGCAAGAGGTTCGGCCCCTTCATGCTGGAGCGCGTGCTCGGGCGCGGGCGCATGGGCGTCGTGTACCTCGCGCGAGACGAAGCGCTGCTTCGCCCCACCGCCCTCAAAGTCCTTTCGTGGATGATGCCGAAACGCGAAGGCATCAATCCCGAGGCCTGGTTTCTTTCCGAGGCGCGCTCGATGGCGCGCATCAACCACCCGAACGTCGTGCAGATTTACGGCGTTGGTAAACACGAGGCGTACCGCTACATCGCGATGGAGTACGTCGCGGGGGATCCCGCGGAGATGCTCGTCGCACGTCACGGTCCGATGTCGCCCGAACGTGCGACGGAGACCCTCGCGCAGGCCGCCGCGGCGCTTTCCGCGACGCACGAGGCGGGCGTGTTTCATTGCGACGTCAAACCCGAGAATCTCCTCGTCACGAGCAGCGGCGCGACGAAGCTCGGGGACTTCGGCATGGCGCGGCCCGTGCCGGCCGGCAAAGGGACCGAGCGCAGCGAGCGCGATGGCGTCCGCGCGGGCACTCCGTTCTATACGGCGCCCGAGCTCTGGCGCGGCGAACCGGCCTCGCATGCGACCGATGTCTACGCCCTGGGCGCGACGTATTTCTATTTGCTGACCGGGCGGAGGCCTTTCGAAGGCGCGGATCTCGACACAGTGCGCGAAGCGCACTTGCATTTCGCAATTCCCGACGTCGCATCGTTCGTGCCCAATGCGCCAGCTGGTTGTGGCCACATCGTGCGCCGCTGCCTCGCGAAATCCGCACGAGATCGCTTCGCTTCCGCGCAAGCTCTCGTCTGGGAAGCCGTTTCGCTTCTTCGGAAGTGATCGTCCCTTACGTGTGGCGAATGCCCAACCGTTTGTACCCCCGGCCCGCCGCGCTCAGGTGAGCGCGTTCTGTCGCCCGACGGGGGTTCTATGAGTGGTTTCAAGGATTGGAAGCTACGTTCGAAGGTGTTCGTCCCGGCGTTGGCCACCATGGTCATTCTGTCCGTGGCGCTGGGCTTCGTGATTTACCGACAAGAGAAGCGTTCGGTCATCGCGCAGGCGCGCCAGACCGCGCGCTCGATCGGGGCGCAAATTGCGGCCGATCGCGCGATGTACACGGAAAAGGTCGTCCAGAAGCTCGTCGCCGAGCACTCCGACATCACGTTTGCCGACATGAAGAACGTCGGGCAGCCCAGGACTCTGCCGCTCCCCGCATCGTTCGTGCACCTCACGTCGAACGTGGTCAACGCGAAGGGCCTGCACACGGTCGATCTCCTGAGTCTCTGGAACATCAATCCCGACAAGAAGCCGCAGACCGACGACGTGCGCCACGCGCTCGAAGAGCTCGTGAGGAGCCCGGATCAACCGCAGGAGATCCTCGTCGACCAGGGACCCAGCGCGCACTTCGTCTCGGTCACCGCGGACATGGCCTCAGCGCAGGGCTGCGTCGACTGCCACAATCGTCTGCCGGAGAGCCCCAAACACGATTTCCGCCTCGGAGACGTCATGGGCGGCTTGATGGTGTCCGTCCCGCTCACGAAGCCCCTCGCCGACGCGAGCGACAACGCGATGATCCTGACGGGCGGCCTCATTGCGGTGTTCGGAATCGTCATTCTGGTCATCGCGTCGATTCAGTGGAATTACATCTCGAAGCCTCTACTCAAGCTGGAGAAGTCGGCCGACGCGATCAGCCTGGGCGAGCTCGAAGATCCGGTCGTGGCCGAGTCGAAGGACGAAGTGGGAAGTCTCGCACTCGCCTTCGAGCGCATGCGCGTCAGCCTCGCGCGCGCCATGGCCAATCTCGAAAAAGAGTGAACAATGTAACTGGCGGCGGCGCCCGATAGGGCGCCTTCGCGGGGGAGGCGCACGGCGTGGCGCTCTCGAACGCTGGAGGAAAGCATGCGATCCAGAGTGCTCGTCGTAGGCAACGGAATGGTGAGCTACCGCTTTTGCGAGCGGATGGCCGAATGGGACGAAGGGCGTCGTTGCCGTGTCGCCGTCATCGGCGAAGAGCCGCGCCTTGCGTACGACCGGGTGCGACTCACGTCGTACTTCGATGACCGGAGCGCTGCGGGTCTCATGCTCGGCACGCGCGAGTGGTACGACAAGCACGGAATCGAGCTTCACGTCGGCACCAAAGCCGTCAGCATCGAGCGCCGCGGGCGCGTCGTGAACGTGCAACCGGCGAACGGGGCGAGCGCCGCGGGCGCGACCAAAGCGATTGCCTACGACGTCCTCGTTCTCGCGACCGGATCGTCGGCGGCCGTGCTGCCGGTGCCCGGCGTCCGCAAGCGCGGGGTCTTCGTCTACCGGACGGTCGACGACCTCGAGGCGATCGCGCGCTACGCAGCGGGCGCCCGGCGTGCCGTCGTCGTCGGCGGCGGCCTCCTGGGGCTCGAGGCCGCGCGCGCGGCGATCGACCTGGGGCTCGAAGCGCACGTGGTCGAGCTCGAGCCGCGTCTCATGCCACGGCAACTCGACGAGAAGGGAGCGGCGCTCCTCGAGCGCTCGGTGCGCAGTCTCGGGGTGCACGTGCACACCGGCGAGCGCATCGCGGAGATCTGCGGCGGCGACGCGGTCGACGCCGTCGAATTCAAGACGGGCGAGAAGCTCGCGACCGATCTCGTCATTCTCGCGATGGGCATCGTCCCGCGCGACGAGCTCGCGCGCACGGCGGGGATCGCGACGGAGGCCCGCGGCGGCATCGGCGTCGACGATCGCCTCCGCACGAGTGACCCGCACGTCTTCGCAATCGGCGAAGTCGCGGCGCACAAAGGGCAGACCTACGGCCTGGTCGCGCCGGGCTACGCCATGGCCGACGCGCTCGCGAAGAATCTATGCGGCGGCGACGCGATCTTCGAAGCGACGGACATGTCCGCGAAGCTCAAGCTCCTCGGAACCGACGTCGCGACGTTCGGCGATCCGTTCGCATCGCCAGGGAAGGGCCGCGCAGTCGTGGTCGAAGACGCGTTTCGCGGCGTGTACCAGAAGTTCGTGTTCGCGGCCGAGAGCCCGAGGCTTCTCGGGGGCATCCTCGTCGGCGACACCGCGTCGTACGGACCGCTCTTGCATGCGACGCGCACGGGCCATCTGTTCTCCGACGGCCTCCAGGAGTTCCACTGCGAGCTCCGCGCGGGCCGCACGAGCGGCTCTGCGGAGGCGCCCGTCTGTGCATGCAACAACATCTCCGGCGAAGAGATTCGGCTGCGCATCCGCAAGGACGACCTGTCGTCGATCGCCCAAATCAAGTCGTGCACCAAAGCGGGCACCGGCTGCGGCGCTTGCATCCCGGAGATCGGCGATCTGCTTGCCGCCGAGCTCCGCGCGAGCGGACGCGCGACGAAGCCCGTCTTGTGCGAGCACTTCGCCTACACGCGGCAGGAGCTCTTCGAGATCGTGCGTTCGCGCAAGATCCGCACCTTTGCCGCGCTCGTTCGCGACCACGGCAAGGGGGACGGCTGCGAGATCTGCAAGCCGACGGTCGCCAGCATCTTCGCGAGCACGCACAACGAACCGATCCTGAGCGAGGCCCACCGCGGGCTCCAGGACTCGAACGATCGGTACCTCGCGAACATCCAGAAAGACGGGACGTACTCCGTCGTTCCGCGGATTCCGGGCGGCGAAGTCACGGCCGAGCAGCTCATCGCGCTCGGGCAGGTGGCGAAGAAGTACCGGCTCTATTCGAAGATCACGGGTGGGCAACGCGTCGACCTGTTCGGTGCGACCGTCGAGCAGCTCCCCTTCATCTGGGAGGAGCTCATTGCAGCGGGCTTCGAGAGCGGGCACGCCTACGGCAAAGCCGTCCGCACGGTGAAAAGCTGCGTCGGATCGACGTGGTGCCGCTTCGGCGTGCAGGACTCGACGGCGTTCGCGATTCGGATCGAGCAGCGCTACAAGGGAATACGGGCGCCCCACAAGTTGAAGAGCGCCGTCAGCGGGTGCGCGCGGGAGTGCGCCGAGGCGCAGAGCAAAGACTTCGGGCTCGTCGCGACCGAACGCGGCTGGAACATCTACGTCTGCGGCAATGGCGGCGTATCGCCGCGCCATGCCGATCTACTTGCGTCGGACGTGCACGACGAGACGGTGATCCAGTACCTCGATCGATTTCTGATGTTCTACATCCGGACGGCCGATCGCCTGGCGCGCACGGCGACCTGGCTCGACAAGATGGATGGGGGCATCGCGCACCTGAAGCAAGTCGTCGTGCACGATTCGCTCGGGATCGCCGCGGACCTCGAACGCGACATGCAGGCGCTCGTCGATTCGTATTCGTGCGAATGGGCCGACGTCGTCAACGACCCGCAGAAGCGAGCCAAATTCGAGCACTTTTCGGCCAACGTGTCGTCGCCTCCGCCGAGCCTCGCGCCCTTCGCGTACGAAGACGAAGTCACGATCGACGAATCGCTCTACGGCACCGAGGAGGAGCGAAAGATCTCGGGCACGTACCGCGCGGTGCGGCGGCGCCTCCCGATGGTCTCGTCCGAGCCGGGCGCGGCGAACGCACACGCCCGGGCGTGGGTGCGCGTCGCCGCTGAGAAAGATTTGCCGACCGACGGCGGAATCGCCATTCGCTACGGCAAAGCGCAGATTGCGCTCTTCCGTATCGGTTCGAAGAACGAAGTCTACGCGACGCAAAATATGTGTCCGCATAGGCAGCAAATGGTGCTCGCGCGCGGCATCGTCGGTGACGCCGCGGGCGCGCCGAAAGTCGCTTGTCCGATGCACAAGCGCACGTTCGACCTGCGCACGGGGGCGTGCTTCTCGGACGACGCGCTGAAGATCGACACATTCCCCGTCCGGCTCGACGGAACGAACGTATGGGTGGAGCTCCCCAACGTAGACGCAGTGGCGGCCCCTTCGTGCGAAGGCGTGCATCCTCGCGAGGACGAGAACAAGACGCTTCGCCCAGACGGCGAAAATTCCGGCGACGTGGCCGAGCGCATGACGGGCTGAGTCGCGCGGATTCGCGTTCGCGCGCCGTCGGCGCCGTGCTAGCAAAACTCGCGGCGGGGTTGTTCCACCAGCGCAGGAAG
>DATHQY010000189.1:0-6148 GCA_035482215.1 Polyangiaceae bacterium
GTGTACTTTCCGAGGCTCTCCTCGTAGTGCCGCATCAAGAGGCGCATCTGCTGGAGCGTGATCTGATTCGATCGCAGGGCCTTTTCGGCTTGCCCGCGCACGCGTTCCACCATGTCCTCCGGGGAGTACTGCACGTAGTGCAGGACTTCGGCGACCGAGTCGCCCTTGACGACGTGGGCCACATGGTAGCCCTCCTGCTCGCCGAGGCGAACGTGCACTGCGTTCGTGTCGCCGAACAGATTGTGCAAGTCGCCGAGGATTTCCTGGTACGCCCCGTTCAGGAAGAGGCCCATGAAGTACGGCTCGTCGGACCGGTACGGGTGCACTTCGAGGACTTTCTTCACGTCCTCGCGATCGATGAAGTGGTCGATCGCGCCGTCGCTGTCGCACGTGAGATCCGCGAGCGTCGCGCGCACCGTCGGCTCTTCGCCGAGCCGGTGGATCGGCAGGATCGGGAAGAGCTGGTCGATGGCCCACGTGTCTGGCGCGGACTGGAACACGGAGAAATTGCAGTAGTAAATCGCCGCGAGGACGCGCTCGAGGTTCTGGAGCTCCTCGGGGACGTACTTCATCTTGCGCACGAGGTGCAGGATCTTTTCGCAGCACGCCCAGTACATGCGCTCGGCGTGCGCGCGGTCGCGTAGGCCGAGGTAGCCGAACTTGAACAGGCTCTGCGCTTCTTCTTTGCCCTGCGTCGCGTCGTGGAACGCCTCCTGGACGTTCTTCGGCACGACGCTCTTCCACGTGTCGTAGAGCGCGCGAATGACAGGGTGCGCGCCCGACTTCGGTTCTTCGGGGTCGCCGAAGTGCACTTCGTTCGTCCCGACGATTTCGAACACGAGCACCGACTGGTGCGCGGTCACGGCGCGGCCGGCTTCGGTGACGATCGTCGGCACCGGGATGTTCGCCTTGGTGCAGGCGTCCATGATGCTCGCGACGACGTCGTTCGCGTATTCCTGGACGTTGTAGTTCTTCGATGCGTGGAAATCGGTCTTCGATCCGTCGTAGTCGACCGCCAGGCCGCCGCCGACGTCGATGTACCGCATGTTCGCGCCCATCTTCGCGAGGTCCGTGAAGATATTGGCCGCCTCCGCCATCGCGTTCTTGATCGGGATGATGCTCGAGACCTGGCTCCCGATGTGAAAGTGCAGGAGCTGCAAGCTCGATAGCAAGTTCCGCTCGGCGAGCGTATCGACGACCTGGACGATCTCGGACGTCGTGAGCCCGAACTTCGCGCGGTCGCCGGCGGAATCGGCCCAGCGGCCGACGCCTTTCGCGGTGAGCTTCGCGCGCACGCCGATGACCGGCGCGATGCCGAGCTTTTCGCTCGCCTTGAGGATCATCGCGAGCTCCTCGATGCGCTCGAGGACCACGAACACGGTCTTGTCGAAGCGCTGCGCGAGAAGCGCCGTCTCGATGTACTTCTCGTCCTTGTAGCCGTTGCAGAGAATGAGGCCGCCGCTCTCCTGCGCGTTGGCGAGCGCGATGAGGAGCTCGGGCTTGGAGCCCGCTTCGAGGCCGTAGCTCCAGGGCGCGCCGAACTCGACGACTTCTTCGACGATGTGGCGCTGCTGGTTGACCTTCACCGGATACACGCCGCGGTACACGCCCTGGTAGCCGTACTCCGCGATCGCCTTGCCGAAGCACTCGTTGATGCGCCGGATGCGATCGTGAAGGATGTCCGAGAAGCGGATCAACAGCGGCAGGGCAAGGCCGCGCGCCTTCAGCTCTTTGGCGAGGGCGAAGAGATCGATCGCGCGGTCGCGCGACGGATCGGGCCGCACTTCGACGCAACCATTCTCGCCGACGCGGAAGTACGGTTCGCCCCAGCCGCGGATTTGATAGAGTTCGCTGCTCTTCTCGACGGACCACACCGGCGTGCTTCCCGGCTCTCCGTGGGTCTGCGCCGCGTCGCCGTTCGCTTGTGAGCGGTGGTTATTCATCGGTTGCACTTGCGTCACGGCACCCTCCGAAGTTCGCCACGCGGAGATACCCGATCTGCCCCCAAATTGCCGGTCTCTTCGTCGGGCCGGCCGTCACTTTTTGGTGTCAGAGAGCGTCCGCGCGTGTTGGCTCGGGCCGGCGGTGGTCAGGCGAACGCGGGCGGGGGCCGCGACCAGCCGGCGGCGAAGCCCATCGTGTAGCGCGCGTTGATCTCGCTACGGGGCTGGAGGCACAGCGTTCCGGTGCGATCGCGATAGGTAAACGCGTCGATGCCGAACGGCCCGGCGTAGCCTTCGCGATAGAGCGCGCCCGCCACGCGCCGCGCCTCCGACGGCACGGCTTGCGCGACGAGGTCGCAACCGGCATCTCGCGCGGGCTCCGACGCCATCCACACGCCGCGCGCGTCGCATCGCTGCCGCACGAGCAGGCCGAGGCGCGCCGAACCGTCGGCCGCGACGATGCCGTGCTGCGCGTACTCCTCCTCGATGACGACGTTCGGCTCGATCTGCACGCCGCCGCTCGCCAGACCGCGGCGCACGAACGCGTCGTCTGCGGGGCTCCGCCGCGCGGGGTCGATACGGCGCTGGTTTCGGCCCGCCATCCCGAAGGCGTGCTTGACGCGCCAGGCGTCGCCCACCGGCGGCGTGGCGGCGAGCCGGTCCCACGCTTCCGCGGCATGCGTGACGAACGCGGCGCCCGGCAGGGTCGCGCCCAGCGCGCTCGCGAACGCGCGCGAATTGACGCGGCGAAGGACGTCCACCCCGGGATATGGCTCGGGCACCGCACCGGCGCGGAGCAGCGCGCGAATCGCGAGGGGAGTCGGGCAGAACGCGCGGCCGGGCAGACCGCGCGCGGCGCCGGCGGGGGTCTCGTCGTCGACGACGACGTCGTCCGGCCCGAGCAGCGAGGCGGCGAGAACGCGCGCGTGCGTCGCCACGGCGAGGCGGACGCCGCGCGTCGGCTGGTAGCCATCGCCCGCGCCGAGCTCGAGGTCCGCGTCGAGGTTCAGAACCCAGGCGCGACGGGCGTCCATCGTTCGAGCTCGTCGAGAAACGCCGCTGGAAAGCCCGCGCGAAGGCGCGCCTCGCGCTGGAGCGGCGTCCCGCGCATCAGCATCGGCGAGAGCGGCGGCGGCAGCTCCTTGCGCCACGCCGCGAAGTCGAGCGGCCCCGCGAGCTCCACGAACCACCGGGCGCCGAAGCGGGCGTGCTCGATCTCGTCGCGCAGGACGATCTCTTGCGCGCGCGCGGCGTCTTCGTCGCCGGCTTGCCGAAAGCGCGCAGCGAAGCTCGCCGCGTGTTCGAGGTTCGCGCTTTCGAAGCCGAGGCCGAGCGTGGCCACGAACGAAACGGGCGTCGGACACGACGGGACGCGCTCCCAAAACCAGTCGCGCACCGGAAACGCGCCCACCGCGTACCCGAGACGCGCGATCTCGACGGCGTAGAGATTCATGTGCCGCACTTCGTCTTGCGCGACGCGCAAGAGCCCGCGGCGGAACTCGTGAGGCGCCTCCGGGAACGCGAGGATGGCCCACGCCATGAGCTCCGCCGCCTGTAGCTCGTGGTGCAAGAATGTATGGAGCGCGCGGGCACGCCCGTGCTCCGACTGGAGACCGCGCGTCTTCTTGGCCTTCGCACGGAGCTGGAGCTCGGGCGGACGGCCGGGGGCCGAGAGCCTGCGGTTCTCGCGCTTCTCGCGCTTCTCCCATGCGTCCGGAGGCGGCGCGGGTGCGAGCTTGTCCGCGAGGGAGGTCGTGCGCACGTAGTCCCACGCCCAGCGCTCGACCGTGCCCGATTCGGGCTCGTCCATACCCGCGAAGGTAGCGCGGAGCGCGATCCTCGCACGCCGCGTGACGCGTGTGGGCCGCCGCGGGGACGGCGCGGCGTAACCCGCCGTCCACTTCGTGCATGTGAACGTGCGAACGCGCCGGAGGCGCCGGACACCCTTGAACCGGTCACGGGGAGGCGGCCCTGACGCCGCGGCCGGCGTTGCGCACACGCGGCCAGGGCGGGCGCCCAGCGAGAACGTGCCAAAGAGCCCACATACCCGCTATCGTCGGGGTTTGCGACAAGAGCGATTCGTTACCATACGGCGACCGCCGGGATGCCTTGGCGCACGCCTCGTCCGAATGCAGCCGGCCTCGCTGTTGCCTTCCGCTGATCGGGTCTAATGCATACGCAAGACGCACTTTACCAACGCATGGACGTCCGAGTTTCCCCGCTGGGGGATGGCCTTCTTTTCGCTTTAGGAGCTGGGAAGAAGTCCGAAAGAAGCTCCGATAGGTTCGCGGGGGAAATGGTCACCGAAATGCGAAGGATCCGCGGTGGTTCGAACGGACGCCGGTTTTGCGCAGGGCTTGTGGTGTGGGGGTTGTTGCCGGGAGGTGACGTGTGACCTCGACCATCGTTCAATTCGCCACCGATCCGATCCCCACGTGGACCGAACCGCGGCGGACGCGCCCCGTCCGCGTGCGGGGCGAAACGGGGAGCCTCTCCATCGTCGACATCACGGAGTTCTATTCGGATCGCGGCGGTGGCATCCGTAGCCATTTGACGGCGCGGAGCGAGCTCCTCGCAGGCCAAGGGCACCGCCACACCGTGATCGCATCGGGCCCGCGGGACGAGGACACGTCCGTCCGCAGCAGCGACACCGGTCGCTCTCGGCTCGTGCGGCTCGCCGGGCCGACGATGCCGTACGACCACACGTACTTCTTGCTCCATCGCATGGGCACGATTCGCGAACGCGTGCGCTCCGAAGAGCCGGACGTGCTCGAGGCGCATTCGCCGTACCTCGCGGCAGCCGCCATCGCGTATTGCGGGCGCAGCGCGGCGCGCCTACGGACGGCGTTCTGGCACTCGGACCACATCGGAACGTACGTCGAGCCGGCGCTCTCGCGGCACATGGGCGAGCGCGCGGCGCGCGCGGCGGCGGCGCCGCTCCGCCAGGGGATTCGCGCGCTCCTCGCGCCCTTCGACGCGACGTTCGCCGCGGGCCGCGAGCAGGTGGCGCGCCTCCGCGCGGCGGGCGTGCCGCACGTGATCCACGCACCGTTCGGCGTCGACACGCACGTGTTCCGCCCGAGCGCGTTCAGCGCGGACGCTCGCCGGCGCCTGCTCGGCGGCGCGGGCGAAGGGGCGCTGCTGCTCGTGGGGTCGGGCCGCTTCGCAGCCGAGAAGCGCTGGGACGTGGTGCTCGATGCGCTCGAGCGGATCCGCGCGCGGCGCAAAGCGATGCTCGTTCTGTTCGGCGACGGGCCCGAGCGCGCGGCGCTCGAACGGCGTGCACCGCCGGGGGTCGTCTTCGCGGGGTTCGAGCGCGATCGCGCGCGCCTCGCAACCGCGCTCGCGAGCGCCGACGCGCTCGTGCATGCGTCGCCGACCGAGACGTTCGGGCTGGGGATCGCCGAGGCGGTGGCCTGCGGAACGCCCATCGTCGTGCCGGATGCGGGCGCCGCGGCGGAGCGCGCGGACGGCGCATGCGCGGAGACCTACAGGAGCCTGGACGCGGAGAGCTGCGCGGCGGCCATCGACCGCCTATTTCGGCAGCCCGTGGCGGCCGTGCGGGCGACCGCGTACGCGGCCGCGGCGAGGGCGCGCACGGTGGAGCAGCACTGTCGCGACGTCACGGCGGCCTATCGCGAGCTTCTGCGCGAGCTCCGGCGATAAGCGGCGGGAAATCCCCCGCGTCGCGACCTCGTCCGCTCGATCTCCATAAGACGCCCCGCCCGGACTGCGCTAGCATACCTTGTGGTGGCTTGCGGTTGCGACAATGACCCCGGGCTACAACCCGCTCTGGCAAGCGGGCGGTCTGTCGCTCGGCGCAGGAGTCTGAGCGATAAAGGTCTTTAGGGGGACCCTTCGACATGCACATCAAGAGAGGCCATGTTTTGGCGTGCAGCTCTCTGGGTCTTGCCATCGGCGGCTTCGTCGCGTGTTCCGCCGATCAGGGGGATACTACGAAAGCCGAGGGCGCTCCGTTTAGTTCAGGCCCGACCGACACCGCGACGCCGGACGAAGCGAGCGGAAGCACAGGAAGTACAGGGACTACAGGGAGTACGGGGAGCACCGCCACCTCCGGGAGCACTTCGACCGGCAGCTCGGGAACGTACGGAGGCTCGACAGGCGCGGGTCTCGATGGGTCCGACGCCTCGGTAGCCGATTCCTCCCTCGTCGAGGATGCGACCGTTCCGGAAGACGCCTCCGTC
>DATHQY010000190.1:0-3845 GCA_035482215.1 Polyangiaceae bacterium
CGAACTCCGGGAAGCGGCCGACGAGGTAGACGCGTACGAGACGATCGCCCGGGCTGACCACTGCGCGGCTATGGTGGAAATCGCCGAGGTCTGCCGTTGGAACGCTCTGGAGGCCATCCGGCACGCGGCAGACGCGTTGAACGGCGCCGCGGTCCTGGCGCGCGCTAAGAGGGCCCGGCGACGAGGCGGACAAAAGGGAGGCTCGATATGAAGGCCAGAGGAGCGAAGAAGCGCGCGAAAACGTCATCTCCCGCCGCGCCGCAGTCCGAGCGGCGGTTGAAGGCGGGGAGGCCGGCGGCGGCGACCGGCGAGGCGTCGAAGCCGGACGTTTCGGACGGGAACGAGTGGACCGACGCCAAGCGCGATAGCGAATTTCTCCACAGCTGCGCCGACGAGATCGACACGCGCGCCGGCGACGTGCGCGCGGCTGTCCTGCATGTCCAAAGCATGATCGTGGGCGATGATGATTTCCACGGTGCCTTCGACGACATTCGGAAGGCGCTGGAGACGCTCATCGAGCGGGCCGCGATGATCCGCGAGCGAGCCATGTATCGCGCCGCATAGAAGCGAAACGCGCCGTGACGGCGTCCCGCTACCTCACCGCAAGGCAGGTGGCCGCTGAGCTCGTGGTACGTGGACGCACTGCGGTCGAGGTCATTCGCGCCGCCAACGCAAGAGTAGGACACCAGGGGGAGTAAAAACGCAAATGGCATACCGAGACAACGACATTGAGCTGAACTTTCGCGAAGATTGGACGGAGCTCCTACGTAAGGAGCTCACCGCGCGCGGCTACGTACCTCCGCAGAACGACGAGCAAGTCAGCTTTGCCTTTTTCAACCTCCTCAAGCGCCTGGTAACGCCGACGAGGAGAACAGTTCACGTTGGCCGGTCACTCACGTGCCCGGCGGAGCATCAAGCGGGCTACGAGGAAGTAACGCGAAAGGTACGGGATGGCCTGGATTTGACGCCACATCTCAGCCGAAAGCTATCGGACATCGACTATGACGATGGGCTTCTGAACGATTGGGGCATTCACCACTTACATCTTGGAACGCGGGTGTCGAAACATCCGCCTTTTGTGGAACGCACGGGACCGGTTCTATTCGCCAGATTCACCGAACAAGACGCGTATTTCATCCTAATAAATAAGCATGGTACGTGGTCGGACATCGCCATTCTTGAGGAATTTCACGCAGCTTGGCCGCTGGTGGCTGGCGGGTTCCAGTTGCAAGGCGTCTCTCCGAGTCAACCCAACCCGACAGCGAACGAAATCTCAATGCTGAGAAAGGCCGGCGTACAGACGCTAGTGTCCGTCGGCGGCAAGGTCCTGTTCCCAATGGGGCGAGGAATTACAACGTCGGGTTTGGCCGTGGAAGTCGTTGAGCGTTCCGATAGAGTAAATAGACAATTGCAGGTTTTCGAGGAGCTCGTAGTCCAGCAAAAGAGCTCGATCTTTGCGTACGGAAAAGCGAACGGCGTCGAGCCAGTACGCCCCGTTCGTCTCAAGTTGCGCGTCGATTCTCAGGACATGGCGTATGCGCTCAGCGACGACGATCCGCCCTTTGGATGCCGTCTCGCCGCTCTGAAGATTTAGAGCACGCAGCAAGATGGCCCCTGAATCAACGAAAGATCTCCGCGGGACGGTCCAGCGATTCAAGGACGCACGCGGCCGCATGTACTGGCGCGCGCGTATCACGCTTCCGGACGGCGAGCGGGTGTGGCTGAAGCCGCGCTTCGACAAGAAGGAACGCGCGCAGGAGTACGCCGACGAGAAGGCGCGGGAGGCCGAGAAGCGAGGGATCACCGCAACCCCGGCTCCGACGCCTGCGACGGCGCCCGGCGAAAGCTGCGACGCGTGGCACGGGCGGTATCTCGCCTACTGCCGCGAACGGGGCATCGTGACGACGGGCGACAAGGGGTACCGCTGGGGAAAGTGGATCTCCCCGACCATCGGCGCGAAGACGATGGCGGACGTCACAAAAGAGGACGCGGAGACGATCCGCGATGCGCTCGACGCGGCGATCCTCGACGGCAGGCTTTCAGCGAAGACGGCGCAGAACGCGTGGGGCGAGCTCACGGTGAGCTTCGGCGAGGCCTGCTCGAGCAAGCGCAAGGATTTGCGCGCACGCACCGACAACCCGTGCCTCGGCGTTCAACCGCCGGAGACCGGAACGTCGCGCTCGAAGGTGTACCCCTATCCGTCCGAGCTCCGCGCGGTCGCCTCGTGTATCGGTGACCAGATTCCCCTCGCCTGGCGCCAAATCCACGTCATCGCGGCGTACACGTACCTCCGGCCCGGCGAGCTTTGGGTGCTCGAGTGGAGCGACGTCGACCTCGACGACGAGAAGATCCACGTGACCAAGGCGTGGGACTTCAAGAACAAGCGGGTGAAGGGCACGAAGACCCACGAGACGCGCGAGGTCCCCATCGAGGCGAATCTGCTCGCGCTCCTCAAGGCGATGCATGCAGCAGCGGGCGGCAAAGGGCTCGTCGTTCCTGCCCTTGCGCAAGCCGACGATCACGACCTTGGCGTGACGACGCGTGAGCACTTCGAAGCTGCCGGGTGCAAGCGCCCGCGGCTCGTGAAGAACACGAAGACGGAGCGTCACGTCGTCTTCCGCTCCTGGCGCGATGCGGGCATCACGTGGGCGATCGTCCGCGGTGACGACGTCATCAAGGTTCAGCGGCGCGCGGGGCACAAGCTGATCGCGACAACGCAGCGCTACATCGTGGAGGCCGAGAACCGCGGCGCGACGTTCGGTGTCCCCTTTGGCCCTTTGCCCGCCTCGCTGCTCGAAGCGTCTAAGGACTCGTCTAAGTCGCTCGGTGTAAATCTACAAGCGGCCGTTATTCCTGACGAATCCTCGTGCGAACGGAGGGACTTGAACCCTCACGAGAGTGACCTCGCTAGAACCTGAATCTAGTGCGTCTGCCAATTCCGCCACGTTCGCGTATGTGCGTGAGGAGCCGATGTGCCTAACCGCTCGCCGCCGCCGAGTCAAGCGTACCGCGCGTTGCGTCGCGCCGGGTCGCGCGACCCTGCCCCCGGCCGTGCAGGCCGCAACCGCCGCTCGCGCCGGCGCGCACATCGCGCACCCGCGCGCTGCACGGCGCCGTTATGCGCCTCCATGCCCCGGGCCGGCTTCATCTTTTTGTTTCCCCGGTCGCGGTTCGCGTGCATCGTCATCAAGGTTCGACCGTCCAACCGGCGGCCTCGCCGTCGAGACCTGGACAGCTCTCCGCGCGATTGGGAAGTCGCGCGGATTCCGCCCCTTCCCTTCCTGTTGGAGGCATTCGAATGATGCGTACGCCCCTTTCCTATGTGGCTTCGTCGGTCCTTTTCGCGGGTATCGCGTGGGTCACCGGCTGCGGTGGCAGCAGCAGCAACAACGGCCCTCCGACCGCAGCGCAGGCGACGCAAACCTGCATGACGATCTGCCAGAAAGAAAACACCTGTTTCGGTACGAGCACCAACTGCACTACGTCGTGCTCCGCGAGCTCGAACTCCGGCGCGACGACGAACCCGAACTGCAACTACAGCGCGTTCTCCTCCTCCTTGAACACGTGCATCGCGGGTGCTTGCAGCGCCTTCGAGGACTGCATCATCCAGGCGGGGGGCGCGGCAGGCTGCAACTCGAGCGGCGCGAGCGGCAGCACCGGTGGCTCCACCGGAAGCACGACGGGCGTCACCGGCGTCGGCGCGACGGGCAGCTCGGGCTCCGCGACGGGCACCACGGGCGCGAGCGGTGTCGGGTCGACGGGCAGCGTCACGGGGTCCACGACGGGCACGACGGGAATTGCCGGCTCGACCGGCGCCAGCGGCACCCTCGGCACAAGCGGCACGT
>DATHQY010000191.1:0-7487 GCA_035482215.1 Polyangiaceae bacterium
GACATCATCGAGATTCGCTCGAAGAAGCGCGGCGGCAAGACGTTCTACGGGTGCTCGAACTACGCCAATGAGTCGATCAAGTGCGACTTCAAGGTGTGGCAGAAGCCGATCGCGGAGCCGTGCCCCCAGTGCGCGGGCCCGTTCCTCGTGATGGGCGGTACGCGGACGAAGCCGATGATCGCGTGTCCGAACAAAGAGTGCGGCTACAAGCGGCCCGTGGCGGAACCGGGAGAGGCCGAGTCGGACGCACGTCCGATGCCCCTCAGCGGTGGAATCGAGTCCCCGGCCGTAGCGGCAGAAAGCCCGTGAAGACCGCGACCGAAGCGATCCTGCGTGCCGATCAGGCGGGCTACCTCGACAGGCTGCACGCGAAGAGCGTGCATGCGCTGGCGACGCTCGCGGGGCTCGGCGCGCGCTCCGCGGAGGCGACGCGCGAACCGTTGCTCGCCAAAATGGAGCAGCGGGCCGCGTCGCAGGGGTACCCCATCAGCGATCCGGAAGTGGCGTGTTTTTTGTCGATCGTGGCGCGGCTTGCCGAGCCCAGGCTCGTCGTAGAGCTCGGGACGAACATCGGGTACGGCGCGATCGTGCTCGCACGCGCGGGCGGCCCAGAAAGCCGTGTCGTCACAATCGAGTCCAGCGCGGACCTCGTGAAGGAAGCGCGCGGGTACATCGCCGAGGCGGGTCTGTCGGACCGCATCGAGGTGCGCGAGGGCGCCGCGATCGCCGAGCTCGAAAAGATCGGCGACCCGATCGACCTCTTGTACGTGGACTGCGTCAAGGAGGAGTATCCGCGGTACCTCGAGATCGCGATGCCCAAGCTCTCCGCACGCGGCGTGATCGTGGCCGACAACGTGCTCTGGCGCGGCGACACGTCGCGCGTCGCCGGGGGAATGGCCCCTACGGCAGGAGGCGAGGCGAAGCCGAAGGCACTCGATGCGTTCAACCAGGCGCTCGTATCGCGCCCCGACCTTTGCGGCGTGGTCCTCGCGCTGGGCGACGGCGTGGGCTTCGCCACACGTATCGCGTGAGCCATCGCGTGAGCGCCGTTCGAGGCACCGACGCACCATGGGCCTGAAGCCGGACACAGTGTTGGACATCGCGCCGGAGGACGACGCGGGCGTCGACCGTCTGGCGTCGGAGACGAGCCAGGAGCCGTTCGATCGGCTCGCGTTCGCGCGGCGCGCGCTGGAGCTCGTGCGGCCCGTGCAGACGCGCGTTGCTCTATGCGACCGCGCGCGGGGCCTGCGCGTGCGAGTCGAAGCCGGTCCCGTGTGGGGACGCCGGCCGGAACGCTGGGCGGTGCTCACGATCCCCGAGCACGCGTCGCGGCGAGCCATCGCGCTGGCGGTGGCGGAGCTCGCGGGCGTGCCGCAGGCGTACGCGTTCGACGTGCTCGTGGCGGAGGAGCCGGCTCCTTCGTGACCGCCGTCACCGAGACCGCGGCCCACTACATCACGCGCGAGGGCGCAAAGCGCCTGCAAGAGGAGCTCGCGTCGCTCTACGCCACGATCCGGCCGAAGATCGTGCAAGAAGTGGCCGACGCGGCCGCGCAAGGCGATCGCAGCGAGAACGCCGAGTACATCTACGGCAAGAAGAAGCTCCGCGAGATCGATCGCCGCATCCACTGGCTGACGAAGCGCCTCGAGAGCATCACCGTGGTCGAACCGAGGCAGGGCACAGCGCCGGTGGTCTACTTCAGCGCATACGTCGAAGTGGAAGACGAAGACGGCGTGCGCCGCGTCTACCGCATCGTCGGGGAAGACGAGATTGACCTCGAGCGCGGCCACGTTTCGTGGCGGTCGCCTATCGGACGCGCGCTGCTTCGGAAGCGCATGGGGGACTCGGTCGTGTTGACGCGTCCCGTCGGGCAAGTGGAGCTGACGATCGTCGATATTCGGTATTGAGTCGTCCGGCGGCTCATCATTCAGCCCCGCGTACTCGGCGCTCGACCCCACGTACTCGGCGCTCCACCGCGCGTACTCGGCGCTCCACCGCGCGTCCCCTTCGCTCGATCCCGCGTCCCATTTCGAGAAACCCCGCGTACTCGTCGCTCGACCTCGCGCATCCTTCGCTCGTCCGCGCGAGGGCGAGCTTCTCCGCGGCGTCCCTGTCGCTCGATCCCGCGACGGCGAGCTTTCCTCCCGCGTTCCCTTCGTTCGTCTTCTCGAGAGCGAGCGCCGGCACCACGTTCCTTCGCTCGTTACCGCCGCGACGAACCTGTCCACCGCGAGGGCGAGCCTCCCGCCTGCGCGGACGAAGTCATCCGGCTCGCGGCCGTGGCTATTGCCCGAAACGGGCGACCAGCGCTTCCGCCTGCGCCACGAACTCGGCCCTCCGGTACTTTTCGAAGTCGGCCCACGTGCAAAGCGACCGCGTGTCCGTCACGCGATCGACGAACAGGGTCCCGTCGAGATGGTCGATCTCGTGCTGGAACGTGCCGGCCGTCAGCCCTCGGAGCGACAGGTCCACCGGCGCGCCGCTCCGATCCCACGCGGTGACGCGGATACCCGTGAAGCGCGCCACGAGCCCCCGCAGATTCGGCACGCTGAGGCACCCCTCGTAGTTCGGGAACGTCTCCTCGGTCGTGGGGACGACGCGCGGATTCACCAGGATCGTCAGCGGCACGGGCCGCATGTACGGATACCGCGGGTTGTTCGCCACTTCGACGGCGCACACCCGCACGCCCTCGTGGATCTGCGGCGCCGCGAGCCCCGCGCCCGCCGCGTCGCGCATCGTTTCGACCAGATCGTCGAGGATCGCCTGCATGTGCGCGCTCGCGAGCTCTTCGCGCCCGACTTCGCGCGCGGGCTGCCGCAAGACCGGGTTGCCGATCGTCGCGATCTTGCGGAGCGCCATCGGCTCCTCGACGTTACCGCTTCTCGGCGAGGACGATCACGCGCGGCGATTCGTTGCCGAAGAAGACGCCCGGCGCCGCCAGGCCGCCGCTCACTTCGCGCACTTTGAACCCGTGGTCGTGCAGAATCTTGCCGAGCTCGGAGAGCGTGTAGATGCGAATCGTGTACTCGATTTCGCGCGAGCGCCCGTCGTCGAGCATCATCGTGCGTTTGACCTTCATCCGGCTCGTGATGAAGTCGATGTTCATCTCATCCATGCATACGCAGCCGTCGCCTTCGAACCACGCGAGCGACGGAGACTGGCGCACGAGGAAATCCCGGTTGATGACGTCGAGCAGGAAGAGGCCCCCGCCCTTCAGCGCTTGGTGCACCCTGTCGACGACTTGCGCGTTCTTGTCTTCTTCGAAATAGCCGAAGCTCGTATTCCAGCAGTAGACGCCGTCGAACTGCTCCTCGAACGTCATCTCGCGCATGTCGCCCTGCATGAAGTTGATCTTCGTGCCGTTCTCCTGCGCCTCTTCTCCGGCGCGCGCGAGCATCGGCAGCGAAAGATCGAACCCCACGACTTCGTAGCCCTGACGCGCGAGCTCGTTCGCGTGCCGGCCCGTGCCGCACCCGAGGTCGAGCAACGCGCCGCCCTTCTCGACGCCGAGGCTCTCTTCGATGAAGCGCACCTCGCGCTTGATGAAGGCGTCGCTGATCTTCTCGCTCGTGCGAATGAAATCGTCGTTGAAGAGCTCTTCCCACCAGAAACGCCCCTTGCGGCGCGCGCCTGCGCTGTCGGGGCCCTGCGGCGGGATGCTCCCGACGTGCGGCGGCACGATGACGAGCGGCGGCCTGCCCGCGGGCGTCGTCGCCGTCGGCGCCGGCTTTTTGCGCGGAGGAAGGGGCGGCTGCGAAGGCGCGCGCGCGCGCATCGGCGGCAGGCTCGCGAGCTTCGGCGGCTCGGGCGGACCGACTGCGATCGCGGGCTCGTGCGATTCGATCGAGAAGACGTCCTCCGCCGCGATCTCCGCAGGCGGCTCGGATCGCCGGTCGCGGGGAGGCTCGCTCGACTCGCGCGCGGCAAACGTCACGACCGGTTCGGGGACCGTGTCCGGTTCGGGCGCCGAGTCCGGCACGCTCGCCCTCTCGGCGGTGGCTTGCGACGCAGCGGGATCCGCATCCGGTAACGCCGCGGATCGGCTCGACGACCCCACGGTGTTCGAAGCGTTTGCCGCGGCGGCGCCGAGAGCTTCGTCCTCGAAGCGCACTTCCACTTCGTCCGCATCGAGCGGTGCCGGCGTGCGCGGCGCTGGAACTTGCGAGTCGAAGATGGGCACGACGTCGGGGACCGACGGAGTCTCGATCTCGGCCAGCGCGAAGGACGGGACCGTGGGAGGATCCGGCGGGAGCTCCGGCAGAACGGCGAGCGAAGAGGCGGGAGCCGCCCCGGTCCTGCCGGGCGGCGCTGCGGCGGCGGAGGGCGCCGTGGGCGGAGGCGCGACGCCCATCGGCGGAGGCGCGATGGCCGGGGTGGGGGCCGCAACGACAGGGGGCGGCGACGCGGCCGGCGGTGGCGACCGATCGATCACGGGCGCCGGCTCTGCGTTGATCGTGATGATCCGCATCGGCGTCAGCGCGCCGAGCTGCGAGTCGGGCACTTTCTCGGGCATCGGCGAAGGCCGGCGCAACACCGGCTTCTCCGCCGCGGCATCGGTGCTCGGCCGCTGAATTTCGTCGTCCGGAATGCGCACCGAATGGCGCCTGCGAGCGCCTTCGCGGGGCGGGCTCGCCGTGGCCGCGGGCACCTCGCGCACATGCGGATGCGCCGCACCGCCGTCCGCCGTCTTCGCGAGCGGCGTGACCGGCGCGAGCGGTGTGGCGGGTGCCACCGGCGGAAAACTCGGTGCCGACGGCGCCCCGTCCAGCGCGGCCGAGCGCGGCGCCACGCGACGTTCTTCGCTCATCGCAACGCCCCCAGCGCGGGATCGGCAGGCACCGCCGGCGCGCCTACGCCGTTCTCCCCGCCCGCGTGCCCATTTGCGACGCTCCGCGGCGCGGCGACCTGCAGGAGCCGTTCGCCATAGCGGACGGGCCCGACCGGGCGAAGCCATGCACCGGCCGCCCGCTCTTCCACCAGCACCACCGCTGTCGAACCGAGGTGAAACACGCCTATCTCGTCGCCCCGCTCTACGTACAAAGGCGGATCGAACGCGTGAACGCCTAAGGGCACATCGCGCGCGCTTACGCCAATCGTCGTGACTCGTCCCACAATCATCGCCACGACCATGACCACGATGACATTTCCGAGGCGCGGGCCGCCGTCGATCTCGATGGCGACCCGGCGGTTGCGGCAGAAAAGACTCGGCACATGGCGCATTCCGACCGCATTGACCGGATAGTAGTCGCCCGGCATCGACCGAATGAGCCGAATGGCGCCCGCAACGGGCGCGTGTACGCGGTGGTAATCGCGCGGCGAGAGATACACCACGAAGCCGGCGCCGCCGCGAAGGCGGTCGGCGGCCGCGCGATCACCCACGAGCTCGTCCACACGGTAGGGCCGGCCCTTGACGAGAAACGTCCCCTGCCCGTCGATGCGTGCCATCGAGTCGACGCGGCCGTCGGCCGGGCTGACGACGGTCGTGGGATCGGGGTCGACCGTCCGCGCCCCTTTGCGCAAGGTGCGCGTAAAGAATGCATCGAAACTGCGAAAATCCGACTTCTGCGCGCAATCGTCGAGCGTCACGTCGTACACGCGCGAATACAAGCCCACGACCGCACGCTCGACCGGCGGCGCGAGCGGCTGGTCTGCGAGGCGGCCGACAGCGTGGCTGATGCGGGCGCGCGGCAACATGCGGAGAATCTGGGCAGCAACGAAAGTGACGGCGCTCATCGGGGAGGACGCCTATCGCATACGACGCGCGAAAAGCCGCCAGAACGAACGGCTGCGCGAGCGAATCGGAGACGATTGCTCGTCCTATTGGACATGGTAGCCGGCCGCCGACGAACGGGTCAATCTGCCGTCAATCGCCGCCGAAGCGCGGCTCGGCACGGGCCCGTGCGGCATCGCACAGCGCCTTCGTCGGGGGGTCCGTGGGTGCGGCGGTAGGAGCGTGGGGTGGAACCGCGGCTCCAGCCGTCGGTCCACCCGTCGCGCCAGGCGCGGGGAGAGCGGTGGGCGCCGGGATCGGTGCGGGCGCGTTCGGTGCATTGGGCACGGCGCTCTCGCCGGCCGCCTCGCACGCGACCTCGGCATCGAGCGGATCGGCCGCGATCGCCTCTCGAAAGGAGCCCGCGGCATCGTCGCCGTCGGCTGCGCTGGCGAGCGCGCGCGCGCGCAGGAGGCGCCCGCGGATCGCCCACCACGGTCCGAACGACGTCGCGACGTCGTGCGGATCGGACAGAAGCGGCATCGCGTCGTCGGCATGCCCGTCCGCTTCGAGCGCGCTCGCGCGCAGCCAGCGAAGGCTCGGATCGGCGAGCGCCTCGTCCGCGCTCTCGCCATGCAGGCCCAGCACGTGACCCGGCTCGCTCGGCCCGAGCTCGGTCCGCGCTTCGTGCGGATGCCCGCGTTCGAGCAAAAGCTCCGCGAGCCGCGTGCGCTCGCGGAGATCGCGCCAAGCGCCCGGCTCGTTCGCGTCCGGCGCGGCGCGATGCGCGTCCTTGCCGGCGAGCATGCCCGGGAGCGCCGTCTTCGGTCGCGACAAGACGTAGGCGCGCCACCGGCCGTCCCACCCGTGCAAATCGGCGCCGCTCGCCGCGAGGAGTGCCTTGTCAGGCCCTTTGCCGTCACGAAGCTCGGCGAGGAGCATCGCGAGGGCGCGGTCGCCCTGCGCCCCGCGCTCCGCTTCGAGATAGAAGCGCACGAAGCTCGAGACCTCCGCGAAAGCCACCATCGCGGCGTCGGGGCTCGGCAGCATCGCGATGCTCGGCCCGAGGCGATCGAGCGGCAGCGCGAGGCCGATCTCGAACCCGCGCTGCGCGACCGCGTCCACCGGCGGGCGATCGTCGAACGGTCCCGGCGGCCGCCACCGCACTTCTTCGCGCTTGGCCACTCCTTCCTGCAGCCATAGCGGCGCGAGATCGCGCGTCGCTCGCGTCACGGCCAGGTGCGTGAGCTCGTGCGCGACCGTGTCGCGCCACGGGTAGCCGTGCTGGCTCGCGCGGGGGCTCAAGAGCGTGACCCGACCCCATTTCGCGACCGCGACCGTTCCGGTCGTCTGCGCGCTCGAATACGGCAGCCCCGTCATCGCCGACAGCGAGAGCAGGTCGCGCACGACGACGATGCGGGTCGGCTTCGGCCAGTCGACGCCGAGGTCTCGCGTCAGCGACTCGCGCGCCTTGGCCACCGTGTCGAAGAGCAGCGGCGCGAGCGCGGCGTCGTGCTCGTCCTGCCAGTGCACTTCGATCGCACGGTCCTTGTCGACCGAGCTCGCGAGCGCGGCGGTGACGCGCTGGCAACCGTGCGCGATGTCGTTCAGCATCTCGCCGTCGTCGGTCTTCTGCACGTCGGATCGACCGAGCGTCGCCGCAGCGCCGTCGCAATCCATCTCGTAGATGGCGAGGCGCGCGCGCTCGAGCGCGATGCTCGGGTCGTCCGTATCGGCGGCTGCGAGGACCCGGCGCGCTTCGTCGAAGTCGAGGCCC
>DATHQY010000192.1:0-13743 GCA_035482215.1 Polyangiaceae bacterium
CGGATGCATGACGGTCTACGGTGTCGACGCGACGTTCAGCGCGACATGGACGAACGCCGGCGATTTCTTGGCGCGCAACGGCCTGGGGTTCGACGAGACCAAGACCCCCGCGCAGATTGGAACGATCACGTCCGACTTCGCCGAAACGAAGACCGGGAATACGGGTCTCGTATACGTCGGAATCTACGGATGGACCGTCAATCCGCTGCGTGAGTACTACATCATCGACGACTGGGGCGGCACGCAGCCGGGCGATACCGCGTCCGACGGAACCCCGCGGACGAAGGCGGGGACGATCACGGTCGATGGGGACACCTACGACGTTTGGACGCACACGCAAACGAACAAGCCCGCCATCACGGGCGGCAATGCGACCTTCGATCAGTACTTCAGTGTGCGGTCGACGGCCCGCCAGTGCGGGCATATCTCGATTTCCGAGCACTTCTCCGGCTGGCTGGGGCTCGGCTTGCAGCTCGGCGATCTGGAAGAGGCCAAAGTCCTCGTCGAAGCGCAAAACAGCACGGGGACCATCGACTTCACGACGGCGACCGTCGTCGTTCAGTGAGCGAGGCGATCAGCTGCCGTCCGCGGCGTCGGCGTTCGTGCCCGACGGTTCCGCGTCGCCCGCGCCGGCGTCGATCGTGCTCGCTCCGCTGTCGGGCGTGCCCTCGTTGAGAAACCCCGAGTCGCCCATCGGCGCCGCGGCGTCATGCGTCGGTGACGCGCCGTCGCCCACCGAAGCCCCGTCGTTCGCGGGGGATGCGCTATCGCCCAGGGCGCTGTCCGTGGCGGGCGTCCCGTCGATCGCCGCTGCATCGGAGGGAGCCGCGCTCGTCCCACCCTCGGCTTCCGGACCGACCGTGGGCTGTGCAGCGGTCCGGCAGCCGTTGGTGTACCAGGTCCAGGTGCCCTCCGAGGCAGACTGGCACTGCTCCGGACCCGTACTGCACGACCCCGTTCCATCGGAGAAATAGCACCAGCCGCACCCCGGCTGCAGGGCGCACGTTTCGCACACGCCGAATTCCGAGCAGGAGGGCAGCGCGCGGCCGCTGGAGAAGCTGGCCGTAGGGCTCGAATCGCACGCGACGGCAATCGCGGTGACGGCGCTCGCGAAGAGGACGCTCGAAAGGAAGCGCTTCATCACGCGCGGCATTGTAGCTCTATCCTGTCCGTGCGCCCGTCAGGTTCGTTGCGAGCGGCGCGACATGGTCAGAATGGCGCGGAACACGTCGATGACCCCGTCTTCGTCGAGCTTCATCTCGTTCGCCCATTCGCGCCGCGCACCGAGGAGCTTGGCTTCGCGGACCGGGTCGCGGACGGGCGCGCCGAGCGCCGCTTTCGCGCGCGCGGCCCGCTCTTGCAGCTGCGCGCGCTGGGCCAGCAGATTCACGATGCCGCGATCGACGGCGTCGATGTGGTCGCGCGTCTCGCGCAGCTCCGGAGATCGTTGCCCGAGGTCGGGGATCGAAAACTGCGCGTCGTCCGCGCGGATCTCTTCGCTCGCCGATCCGGAGCCGGATCCCGATTCGGCTTCGGCGTCGAGCGCGTGATCGATCGCCGTCAGCGCCGCGACGAGATCTTTGCGCGCATCGGCGGCATACGGATTGTCGCGGGCGATGGCCGCGAACAGATGCCCGCCATCCGAACGGACCGATTCGATCGCGCGCGCGATCGCCTGAAAGCTCGGCGGCGCAAACGGCACTTCCATCCCCGCGCCCGCGTCGATCATGCCCTTGGCCACGAAGAAGGTGAGCGCGTGCGTGTGCGCCATCACGCGATCGTGGCCTTCCGGCGTTTGCTCGATGACCTCGCACCCGATGCGCTCGTAGAGCGCGCGCACGCGCACCGCCGCGGCTGCGTGCTCGGACGCCGGACAAAGAACCACGCGGAGCGGGCGCTCGGCCAGCGCGAGGCTCACGGGGCCGAAGAGCGGGTGTGTCCCGCACCACGGAATCGCGTTCCCCAGGACCCCGGCCATCGCCGCGCCGGGGAGGACCTTCACGCTCCCCACGTCGAAGACGACCTGCGACGGCAGGAGGTGCGGGCGCAGTGTCTCGAGCGCCGATCGCACGAGGGGCACCGGCACCGCGATCACCACGAACGCCGCGCCGCGCGCGAGCTCCTGCATGGACCCCGCGCGCAACGGCGGCGGCACCTCGCTGTCGGGATCGTAAGCGCGATAGGGGATCCCTGCGTCCGAAAGGAGCTGTCCCAGAGCTCGGCCGAAGCGGCCGTAGCCTGCGAGCCCTACGACTTCATCGGAAGTGCCCATCGACATCGGACGCACTCTACAGGCCTCCCGCTTCGTGTGTCATGCTCTGCATCCCCTGGTGAAAAGCTCGTTCGTGCTTTCGGTTTGGGCCCTCCCGGCGGTCCTTCTCGCTGGGGCGTCGTCGGGCTGCGCCGCGGAACCTCTCGTGTTGTCGCCGCTGCCGGCCGCGCCCGCGGCGTGCCCCATCGAAGGCTGTGCGGCGGCCGCGAACACGAACGCCGCGCGCGCGTCCTCGCACGATGATCCGGACGGTTGTGCCGCCCCCGCCGCGCCGTCCGTTCTCGTGTGCGCGGGCAGTACGACCGAGGACTGCGTTTCGCGCGCGATGGCGCGATGGGAGCAATGGGCACAATCGGAGCTACCCGAGCCATCGGAACAAGGGGAACGCAGCAACGGCCCGCTCGGTTGCGTTGCGCGAATGTTCTCCGAGGCTTGCGACGCGGGGGATCTCCGCGCGTGCGGCTTCGCCGGCCGGCTCTGGCTGGACGGCCGCGGCGTCGCGCATGACGCGGCGAGCACCCAGAGAGGCCTTGCGATGCTCACGCACGCGTGCGACGGGGGCCTTGTCGTGAGCTGCACGGTGGGCGCGCACTGGCTCGCGCGAAAGGCGGCCGACTCCGCCGGCGATGCGCCGTCCGACAAGAGCGACGACGGGACAACCGACGAGGCCGACGATGGGCAGATGCTCAAAGCGCGCCTCGAGCTCGAGCAGGCGTGCCTCTCCGGCCAGGCGGACGCGTGCTTTCAGGTGGGCCAGGCGTTCGAGGGAGGGAACGAGGGATTTCCTCGCGATGCTTTGCTTGCGGCAACCGAGTATGCACGCGGGTGTGCCCTGGAAGATGCGCGCGCCTGCAACAGCATTGGCTGCGCTCTCGAATACGGTGACGGAGTGCCCCGCGACTCCGCGCGTGCGAACGACGCGTTCGAGCGATCGTGCCATCTCGGTGAATCGACCGGATGCGCCAATGTGGGGTACATGGCGGAACACGGCGAAGGCACCGCGAAGGACTGGACTCGCGCGCGTGCCCTGTACCGCGACGCGTGCCGCGCTGGAGAATTCTACGGGTGCGTGCACGCCGACATGCTCGCCGCGGTGGAAGCGGGCGCGCCGGGCGATTTCGCCCAGGCGCTGACGCATTGGGAACGTCTTTGCAACGTCGCGCGGAGCGCGCGCGCCTGCGAGTTTGCGGGTATTCTCTATCTAGACGGGGTCGACGGCGGCCAGCGCGATCCCGCGAAGAGCCTGAGCGCGATGGCTCGGGCGTGTAGCTTGGGGGAACCGCGCGCGTGCAGTTGGGTCAAATCGTCTTCGAGCGAGGAGTGAATATGCATCGATCCGTAGAGCGCCGTGTGCGGCGAGCATGGCGTTCTCGTGCGCGCGTAGCCGTGGGCACGCGGGCCGGCTTGCGCGGTGGCATCTTCGCGGTCCTCGCTTCGGCACTGGTCCTCGCGAACGCGCCGACGGCGCACGCCTTCTGCCGCACCACGACTACGCCGCTCCCGTCGTCCAGCTACGACCCGTCGTTCGACCAAATGTGCTGGATGGAGGGCACCCCGCTTGCGTGGCCGTCCGGCTCCGTGATCCCGTATTCGCTCGCGCAAGCCGCGAGCGACCAGGTAACCCTCGCGGACGCCACGCGCGTCGCCGACGCCGCGTTCAACACCTGGAACACGACGATGTGTCCCGCGACTCTCTACGACGCGGGCCCGGTTCTGGATGGCGCGTCCGACGTGCCGAACGTGCAGACCTACGACATCGGCCCGTCGGACGCACTGACGGTCGCCGACGACTGCGGTCTCATCCAGTGCGATCCGACCGTGCACGACACGCATCACATCATCGTCTTTCGCGACACGGACTGGGAGCACGATGACGCGGCCAACACGCTCGCCCTGACGACCGTGACCTACGGCGTGAATTCGGGAACGATCTACGACGCCGACATGGAGATCAACTCGATGACGACGGGGTTGACGCCGCATTACCTGTCGGCGGTGGAACCGCCGACGCTGCCTCTTCCGCCGAACACATACGATCTGCAGACGATCCTCACGCACGAAGCCGGGCACTTCCTCGGGCTCGCGCACGCAACCGATACGACCTCGGTCATGTATGCGTTGTATGCAGCCGGCTCGCTGACGTTGCAGCCGGACGACATCGCGGGAATCTGCACGATCTACCCGCCGGCGCCGATCCTGGAAGCCGAAGACGAATCGACGCACAAGTCGTCGTGCTCGAGCGTACCCGGGCCCGTGTCGCCGCTCGCGCCTGGCGCCGCATTCGTGGCGAGCCTCGGCCTCCTGGGGTGGATACGCCGCAAGCGAGCGCGATAGGCGCCACTCCTATCGATCCGAGTTCTCAAAGGGTGGGGGCGATGGACCACTGCTGCTCGAGGTGTGACGGGTTTACAATCCCATCAATCTCGTCCTCCCACGTAATGACCCAGGTACCTTCCTCGGTGCTCGCTTCCCAGGCGGCGGCGACGAGGCCGATTGCGTAGTTGGTAAAAACGACATCGAAGCCGTAGCCTTCGGTTATGTACCAATAGTCTTGCGAGGCGCCGCCGCAATAATCGATATACATTTGGGCGCCCCCACCGCCTGGGCATTCAGTCCCGCCGGGGCATCCGGTTTCCGTAATCGCTCCACCTAGGCAATAATCCGTATTCTTGTAGTTCTGAATTTCATAAATGCCGTCGCCGACGCTCACGAAGTTCCAGTACTGGTCCGGCGCCGCGGTCGCCGCCTCGCATTCCCATTGAATGATCCCCTGGCCAGCGACCATGGTGCCGCCGTCCACCCCCATACACAGGCCTGAATTCGCATTGATGATCGGCTCTGTCGTGGTCGGTATGTACTGGGCGTGCGCGGGATGAGGAAAGCTCACGCCGATGACGACGACCACGAGTGACGCCGCGATTCGCGTCATCCTTTTGACATACGATGCGTAGGACATCTTGTCGCTCCTCTCTAATTTGACATTGTCGATGCGAAATAGATTGGCCGATTCTCGGGCCATTCGCGTGAATGGCGGCCCCAGCAGACGCGAGGAATCCATGCGGCAACGCAGGGCCGAGGCCTGTTCGTCGCGGCGCTTCTCAAGACACGATGCGCTCGACCGACCCCGCGCGGGGATGGTGACCGGGCCGATCCGGCCAAGCAAGTGACATTTGTGCGTACGAATTAATGATTACGCGAAGCCAGAGCCTGCTGGGTCCTCGTTACGCGAGGACGAGTCGCCAATGCGGGGCCGGCGCGCGCTCGATGCGGAGGAGGGTGCCGTCGTCGAGGGCCTGCCAGGGCTCGTCCGTAATGTGCTCGGACGCGACGAACACCGCCGTCCGCCCGGACGACCAGGGCGTCTCGAGGACCGAGCCGTCGCGGCTCGCGCGCCGCTGCCGGACCGCGTCGTACAGGCCGCGCTCCAAGAGGAACATGGACCGGCCGAAGCGGTGGGCGTACGTCGTCGTGCCGTCCGAAAGGATGAAGTTGAACGCGCCGAAGCCCTCGTGCTCGCGCGCCTCACGCGCCGCTCCGGCGATGGCGCGATCCGTCGCCGCGCAGGCAGGGTGGTCGGTGACGCCCGCCTCGTCGAGGCGGGTGAGAAGCCACGCGAACAGCACTTCGCTGTCGGTCTGCCCGGTGATCTCCGAAAGACGGCACGAGGAGGCGTTCGCGCGGAGCCACGGGACGTCCTTCACGGTGCCGTTGTGGGCGAAGACCCAGCGGCCCTGGGCGAACGGATGTGTGTTGGCGAGGGTGGTGTCGCCCACGGTCTTCTGCCGGATGTGGGAGATGAGAAGCTCGCCCCGCGTGCCGATGGCGAGGCGATGGAAGCGCTCGTCCTCGCCGGCGCACTCGACGCCCTTGTCGATCTGCCACTGCCGAGCCGTCGCATCGAATACGGCGATTCCCCACCCGTCGCGATGCTCGCGCGAAAGAAAGGCGAGCGAGCGCGGGGCCTCCCGCAGGACGATTCGAAACTCCGTGGGCTCGTTCGCGGCGATCCCGAGCAGCCGACACATATTCCGGAAAAGCTCCTCGTCCAAGCATAGCAGGGGGCTTGTGTCGTGTTCTTTTCCTGTGCCGCGAATCGCGCTTCACCGCGAAGGCCGGCGTGGGCGCGCCGCGCCGCGCGGCGCCGGTCCGGTCTTGGTCTCGCTTGCCGCCGGTGCTTGCCTCGCCCGCGCGCGGGTCCTTGCCGCGCGGTCGCGCGAGGACTAGTCCAGAACAAGCGCTATGACCGAACCCCTCACCACTGCCTCCGTGCTCTCCGTGGGTCCCGCCTCGTACTCGGTGTTTCGCCTCGACCGCGTCTACGCGAAATACCCAAAAGCCCAGCGGCTGCCCTTTTCGCTGAAGATTCTGCTCGAGAACTTGCTCCGCACGCAATCGGGGGGCGAAGGCGCCGAGAGCGAGGCGGACGTGGAGGCGCTCGCCACGGTCGATCTCTCGAAGCAGCCGGAACGCGAGATCGCCTTCACGCCGGCGCGCGTCCTGCTCCAGGACTTCACGGGCGTGCCCGCCGTCGTCGACCTCGCCGCGATGCGCGACGCGATGAAGCGGCTCGGCGGCGATCCGAAGCGCATCAACCCGCTCCAGCCGGTGGAGCTCGTCATCGATCACTCGGTCCAGGTCGACGCGTTCGGCGGGGCCGACTCCATGAAGATCAACGCGCAGCTCGAGTTCGCGCGCAACAAGGAGCGCTACCAGTTCCTCAAGTGGGGCCAGGGCGCGTTTCGCAACTTCAAGGTGGTGCCGCCCGATACGGGGATCGTGCACCAGGTGAATCTCGAATACCTCGCGCGCGTCGTCATGAAGAGCGAAGACGGCAAGACCGCGTATCCGGACACGCTCGTCGGCACCGACTCGCACACGACGATGATCAACGGCCTGGGCGTGCTCGGCTGGGGGGTCGGCGGCATCGAGGCGGAAGCCGCGATGCTCGGCCAGCCGGTGTCGATGCTCATCCCGCAGGTCGTCGGGATGAAGCTCACCGGGTCGCTCCCCGAAGGCGCGACGGCGACCGACCTCGTGCTCACCGTCACCGAGATCCTTCGCAAGAAGGGCGTGGTCGGCAAGTTCGTCGAATTCTTCGGCGACGGGCTCGGGCAGCTCACGCTCGCGGACCGCGCGACGATCGCGAACATGGCGCCCGAGTACGGCGCGACGTGCGGCATCTTTCCGGTCGACGACGAGACGCTTCGTTACCTCCGGTTCACGGGGCGTGACGACGCGCACGTGAAGCTCGTCGAGGCGTATTTCAAGGAGCAAGGCCTCTTCCGCGTCGCGGGCGCCCCCGAAGCGACCTACTCGGACGTGCTGCACCTCGACCTCGGGACGGTCGTGCCGAGCCTCGCGGGTCCGACGCGCCCGCAGGATCGCATCAAGCTCACCGACTCGAAGGCGAACTTCCATTCGTCGATCGAAAAGATGCTCGCCAAGTCGCCGAAGCCGAGCGCGCCGGACGCGAAGGCCAACGCGTCGATCGACGGCCACGACGTGACGCTCACGCACGGCTCGGTCGTCATCGCGGCGATCACGAGCTGCACCAACACGTCGAACCCGAGCGTCCTCGTGGCCGCGGGGCTGCTCGCGAAGAAGGCGGCGGAGAAGGGCCTCACGCGGCAGCCGTGGGTGAAGACGAGCCTCGCGCCAGGCTCGAAGGTCGTCACCGAGTATCTCGACAAGGCGGGGCTCACTCCGTATCTCGAGAAGCTCGGCTTCTACACGGTGGGCTACGGATGCACGACGTGCATCGGCAACAGCGGACCGCTGCCCGAGCCGATCTCCAAGGCGATCGAGCAGGGCGCGCTCGTCGCGGCGGCCGTTCTCAGCGGCAACCGCAACTTCGAAGGGCGCGTGCACGCGGAAGTGCGCGCGAACTACCTCGCGTCGCCGCCGCTCGTCGTGGCCTATGCGCTCAAGGGCACGGTCGACTTCGACCCGTACCACGAGCCACTCGGCACGGGCAGCGACGGCAAGCCCGTCATGCTGAAAGACGTGTGGCCGACGCGTGCCGAAGTGCAGGCGGCGATGGACAAGTGCATCGATCGCGCGATGTTCGAGAGCGTGTACGGGCGCGTCTACGACGGCGACGAAGACTGGAAGAAGCTCAGCGTGCCGACCGGCGATCTCTACGCGTGGGACGCGAAGTCGACCTACGTGAAGAACCCGCCGTACTTCGACGGGATGACGCGCGAGCCCGGTGCGGTGACCGACATCGCGGGTGCGCGCGCGCTCGCGGTGCTCGGCGACAGCATTACGACCGACCACATCTCGCCGGCCGGATCGATCAAGAAGAACGGGCCCGCGGGGCAATACCTCGCCGCGCGCGGCGTCGACGTGAAGGACTTCAACTCGTACGGCTCGCGGCGGGGCAACGACGAAGTGATGGTGCGAGGCACCTTCGCGAACGTGCGCCTGCGCAATCTGCTCGCCCCGGGTACGGAAGGCGGCGTGACGCGCCACATCCCGAGTGGCGACGCGATGACGATCTTCGACGCGGCGATGCGCTACGCGAAGGAGGGGGTACCCCTCGTGATCCTCGCCGGAAAAGAATACGGCTCGGGCTCGTCGCGCGACTGGGCGGCGAAGGGCACGCGCCTACTCGGCGTGCGCGCGGTCGTCGCGGAGACGTTCGAGCGCATTCACCGGAGCAATCTCGTCGGCATGGGGATCCTGCCGCTGGAGTTTCCGGCGGGCGAATCCGCGTCCTCGCTGGGGCTCACGGGCGAGGAAGTGTTCGCGATCGCCGATCTCGAAGACTCCATCGTGACGCGCAAGGCGACCGTGCGGGCCACCGCGCCGACCGGCAAGATCATGGAGTTCGTCGCGACGGTGCGCATCGATACGCCGCAGGAGCGCGAGTACTACAAGCACGGCGGGATCCTCCCCTACGTGCTGCGGCAGCTGCTCAAGGCCTGATACGCGCCGGGGTCGTTCTGATCGAGCGAACGTTCGATGGGGAGATCGCCAAGGCGCCAAGACGCTTGGCGGCTTGGCGATCGGTCCCGTCTTCGGCTTACGGTGGGCGAGTTAGCGAGGCGGCGGCATGGTGCCGACGATCGTGAACTGGCACATCGTCGCCTGCGCGGCGTAGCTGATCGCGTTCGCCCAGAACTGTGGCACCTGGTAGGCGGCTTCCACTGCCGGGAAATCCCCGTTGGCGGTCGAGCCGTCGAGCGAGCAGTACGTCGCCGGCTGCGTGGGCGGGTTCCACTGGCTCGTGTAGGTGACCCACTCGTCCGTGTAGACGTAGACGTGGCCGTTGCCGACGTCCTCGTGCACCGCGCAGACGCCGTACGTGTTGTCTTGGCAGTCGACGACGGCCTTCGAGCCGTTCGGCACCTGGATGGTGCGCCCGTGGAACGCGCCGACCGCGGTGATGTTCGCCCCGAGTTTGTCCGGCGCGGGGGCCCACCCGGTGACGGGATCCGAGTCGCCCAGACAGTACTCGGCGTTGCCCGTCTCGGTCATCCCATACGTATCGGTCGCCGTGTAACTCAAGTCGGTCAGCGCCGTGAGGACCTGGTTCGTCGGCGTGAGCTCGTCGCTCGAGTAGTCGTACCCCGAGAGGATGATGACGCCGCCGCCGGCCATGACCCAGGCCTTCAGCGCGTCGAGCTCGGCCTGGCTGAAGGTCCAGTAGTTGGCGCCCTGGTATCCCTCGGTCGAGCCTGTGCTGCTCGTGACCGGGGTGAGCGACCCCGCCATCCACTGGAAAATGAGGACGTCGTAGTTCGGCAGAAAACTGCCGTCCGCAAAGTTCGGCTTGTCGGGGCTCGTGCACCCGATGTCGGTTCCGCATCCGACCTGCGCGAAGAGCGCGCTGCTCTGCGCGTTCAGGTAGTTGATGAAGTCTTCCGTGTTGTCCGTGCCCCCCATCCCGAGCTGCGATCCGGTATGGCCGCCGTAGCCGAGCGACGCGACGTTGAAGCAGCTGCAGTTCTGGCCGCTGGCGTCGCAGCGAGGCGGACGCGCCGCACCGTCCATCCCGGACCCGCTGTTGCTCAGCGCGCCGGAGAGCGCGTTGGATCCCGCGCTTCCGAGGGAGCCCGTCCCGCTCGATCCGGCGACGCTTCCCGATCCGGATACCGAGCCCGAACCGGAGACACTGTCCCCCGAGCCACCGAATACGTTGTCGCTCTTCGTCGAAGCGGCACACGCGACGAAGACTCCGGCAAAAGCAAGTAGAGCTAGAGGAGCACCCAACCTAAGCGACCGAGTCAGCATGGGTCGGAAACATGCCACGGTTATCGAGTGCAGTCACGGCGTCCCGCCGCCTCACTTGCCAATCGATCGGATCTCTGCATTGCGTTTCTCGCCCGCAGCGTCATCGGCGCCGAATCGGTGCTCGTGGCTCCCGATCGCGGTCCGCTTGCGCCGCCAACCCGCGCGAACGCGGCGCTACCGTCGTCTCATTCGCGTCACCGCCAGGAACATCTGAGCTCTGCGCATCGGCCCCGCGCTCGCGGGGCTCGTGCGCGTCTCGCGCCTATTCCTTTCCGCGAATCGTCACGATGGGACGATGGCCCGTACGGACGACATTCTCCGCGACGCTTCCGAGGAGCGCGCGCGAGAAGCCGCGACGGCCGTGCGTTCCGATGACGACCATATCGGCGTCGATCAAATCGGCGACCGCGTTGATCTCCTCCCATGCGGCGCCTTCGCGCAGCACCGAGTCCAGCGCGACGCCCGCGTCCGCGTGCTTTCGCACGGCTGCGTCGAGCGCGGTGCGTGACGCATCGGCGAGGCGTCCGGCGATCTCCGGCGTGGCGAGGAGCGCGCCGTCCGGGAAGCTCACGATCGGAATCTCGTACGCGTGCATCACCGTGATCGATGCGCCGAGCCGTTTCGCCAGATCGATTGCCCAGCTCAGCGCGTGATCGGAAGTCTCGGTGAAGTCGGTGGGAACCAGAATTCGCTTTAGGCCGGCCATGGCATGTCCTCGCGTCGTCAGCGTAAATCTGCGAGCGCGATTCTGCGAACGCCCCCGCGGATTTATCGCCCGGGTTCGTGGCTCCATCGCCGTTCACGCGGGCGACCGCCGATTGAGCCCGTACGCGCGAAGAAAATCCCCCACCGCCGGTTCGCGGCCGATGACTGCGCTGAGCCCGGTGAGCCAACGCGTGCGCTCGCCGAGGCGAAAGGCGTCGCGTTCCTCGTTGCTTTCGTCTTCGAGGCGCGTGCGGGCCGCGAATGCGCCGAGGGCACGAGCGAAGACGGCGTCGGGCGCGAGGGATGCCTCGATGCCCGAGCCGTCGGGCGAGGCGACCGCGCCGAGCGCTCGGTCGCCGAGAAAACGAAGCACGTGCCCCATCGCGACGCCGTCGCCGCGTGCGAGCGCACGCGTCGCGCGCCCGAGCGACTCGTCCGCCGCGTCCGCCGGCAAGAGGGCCACGGCGCGCAGCGCGAGGCGCCGGCCTATGGGCTCGGCCAGGAGGCCAATGGAGGACGCCGACCAGGCGAAGACCGGCTCGCCTCGCGCGCAGGTCGCGAGGTCGGTGAGCGGCGATCGCGAAAGAAACGAGGCCATCGCGCGCACGACCCGATCGCGCGGCACGGCGAGCGGCGCGAGATCGAAGAGCGTCTCCCGCTTCTTGGTGAGCGTCACGTGCCGCATCTCGGGCCACGCGCGAAGCCGCATGGGCGGCTCGTAGCCCGCGCATGTTTGCGAGCCGACCCACCACGAGACGGTCGTATCGGTGCGGCGGAGCTCGAAGATGCGCCCGAACCAGCCGTGGCGCGCGAGCGCCTCGGCGGCGGTCGTGGCGGGCGCCGTTCGATCGAGGATGGCCTCGGCCGCCCCGAGAATGCGCCTTGCCATGCCCCGGCGGAGCGGCGTCGCGAACGCGGGGTTTACGGCCTGGAAGACGTCGTTCAGCGCGGCGGCCAGCGCCCATTCGGGCCGGCCCGGCTCCGAAACGGCATCGACCGGAACGATCTGGCGCGCCGCGCGGATGCGCGCGGCCCGCACGAGCGCGGCGAGTGGGCCCTCGGGCAGCGCCGCATCGAGGGCGAGGGCGGCGTGCACGCCGATCGCGTGGAGCGGTCGCACGGCGCCGCCAAGCACGAGGGGCGCGAGGACGTGATCGTGCAGGCTCGCGGCGAGAGCCATTCAGTCCCCCGCGCGCGGCACGTCGACGCCGCGGAGCGGAAAGAGTCCGATGGGGACGGTCTCGAGATCGATGGGGGCCGCCCGGGCGGTGTTCGGCAGCGCCTCGGCACCGGCTTCTTCCCAGGCCGGCGCTTCGAGGAGCAGGAGCTCGAGAGACACGAAGGCGGCGCTGTCGACGGCGACGGCGCGCGCGTCCGTCCCGACGAAGAGAACGCGCGAGGGCGACACACCTATCGCGCGGGCCAACACGTCGGGCGCGACGGCCGGGAGGACCTCGTGGCCGACCGGCACGTAGAGATTGGGGCGCACTTCGAAGAAGAGCGCGCCGAGCGGGATGGCCTCGATGCCCGCGCTCGACCGCAAATACGCGCCATCCGCGGTCAGCGCCACCTCCGTGCGCTCGATGCTCGCGCGCGGAAGCACGTACGCGAGCCGTCGCAGGAGAGGAAGCTCGGATCGCTTCAGGAAAGACGCGGTGACGCGCCGCGGGGGTTTGCTCGAGGCGAGCACGCGGAGCGGGACGTGCACGGCCCCGGCGATGGCGCCCCGCGCCGGCTCCGGCGGCGCCGGAGCGTCCCACGTCGCCCGGAGCTCGATGCGTGCGAGCGAGGCGAGCTCGCCCATCGGCGGCATCCGGCCGAGGACCCAAGGGGGCTCACCTCCGGCACGCAAGAGAACGAGCCCTCCCGCATCGAAGACCGGGCACGCGCGGAGCTCGATCGGATGGCGGAACCCGGCTTCGACCGCGACGCCCGGTCCCGTGGGGAGAAAGCAGCGAATCCCGGGGGTCGTCTGCAAGAGCGATCGCATCCGCGCCGGCAGCTCGGGAATGCGGAGGATCCAGCGACGCGTCGGCGCGTCGTCGAGCGCGCTCTCCGGCGGCCACTCCGCGACGCAGGCTTCGCCCGCGACCTCGGAACGCACGAGGTAATGCACGAGCGCGGGCCCAAGCCCCGGCTCGGCGACGAAGAGGCGCGGCCCGGCGTCTTCCTTGGAAGGGGACGAACGGAGCATCAGGCCGAGCAAGAGCGAGCGGAAGTCGATGGCGCGCTCGATCGCGTATCCCTGGGAGGAGCGATCGTCATAGAAGACGAACGGCGCTTCGCTCGCCACGAGCTCGCTCGCGTCGTATCCAAACGGGGCGGCGCTATCGCGGTAACGGACGAAATGGCGCGACGTGCCCGTGAACGTCAGGCCGCCTACGAGGCGCGCCGCGTCCGCCAGGCCGTCCATGCGGTCGCTCGATTCCGCCGCGCATTCGAACGCGATCTCCCGCGCGCCCAGCTCGGACCGCACGATGTGGAGCGCAAGGCTCGGCATGACGTCTTCGAGCGATCGGCTCCGGCAGTAG
>DATHQY010000193.1:0-3833 GCA_035482215.1 Polyangiaceae bacterium
CTCGAGCTCTTCGGCGTGCGCGTGATCACGGCCGGCGCGGCTCCCGTGCTCGGCTCCGGCGGTCACCTCATCGTCGCGAACCACCGTTCGACCGCGGACGTGCTCGTTCTGCTGCGCGCGTTCGGCGGGCACATGGTGAGCCGAGCCGACCTCGCCCGTTGGCCGCTCGTGGGACAAGCGGCGCGCGCAGTGGGGACGCTTTTCGTCGACCGCACCGACGCGGTGAGCGGCGCTTCGGCCGTGCGCACGATCCGCACCCGCCTCACCGCGGGAGCGAAGATCATCGTCTTTCCGGAAGGCACTACGTTCCCGGACGACGACGTGCGGCCGTTTCATGCGGGGGCGTTCGTCGCGGCGCTCCCCACGGGAGCGGACATCGTGCCCGTGGGGCTCGCCTACGGGAAGAACTCGGGCGCCGCGTTCGTCAACGAGACGTTCCCGCAACACCTGGCGCGAATGGCCGCCGCGGATCCGTCCCGCGTGGCGTTGTGCGTCGGGCCGCGCATTCCGATCGAGCCCGGCGTGCGCGCCGCCTCGCTTCGGGACCGCACACAGGGCGAGGTGCAGCGCCTCGTGCACGACGCGCGGCGCATCGTCGACGCCTGAACCTACTTCGCGTCGAGGTCCGTCGGGACATCGGCTGCTTTGACGCACCCGCGCTCGGACAGCATGCGGAGCGCGCGAACGGCCACCACGCGGCGCGGCTTCGGGCCGTGCGCGTCGCGAGCGAACGCGAGGAGCGCGCGGCAACCTTCTCCCAGCTCCTCGGCATCCTCCGGATCCGTCGCGCGACGCGGCCGCGCGGCGAGGTCCACGACGGATTGCAGCGCGTCGATCGCGAGTGGGTCCGCCCCTCCGGTGCCGAGGCTCACGAGCCACGGCAGCTCGGAGAAATCCCCGCAGAACGCCATCGCGTGAATCGCCGTCGCGTGCCATTGCGGGTCGAGCGCCCGCTCCCGCAGCCCGGTGCACCCCACGAGATCCGCAAGGCGCATGCGATCTTCTTCGTCGCCGTCTTTGGCGTGCGCCCAGGCGCCGGCCTCGCGCGGGTCCATCGGCTCCGGGCGCACTTCTTCCGTGGTGTTCTCGCCGCCCGACAGCGCCAATGCCGAGGGCGAGCCCTCGCGCTTCCCGCACGCGCTGACGGCGGTGATGGCCCACGCGACGGCCAGCGCAAACGGGACGGCCGGCGCCGCACCAGCGCCGGCGACCGCGCCGACTCGGCCGCGTCTCACGGCGTGAATACGTCGAGGGTGCGCTTGCCCGTCTTGGCCTCTTCTTCGACCTTCTTGTTGAAGTCTTCGACTGCGCGGTTGATGTGCATGCTGCAAAACTTCGGGCCGCACATCGAACAGAACTCGGCGCTCTTGAAGTAGGGGTCCGGCAGCGTCTCGTCGTGCATCGACTGCGCAGTCTCCGGATCGAGCGAGAGGCGGAACTGCTCCTTCCAGTCGAACGCGTACCGCGCACGAGAGAGCGCGTCGTCCCGATCGCGTGCGCCCGGGCGGTGGCGCGCGATGTCCGCCGCGTGCGCGGCGATCTTGTAGGCGATGAGGCCCTGGCGAACGTCGTCCTCCGTCGGCAGCCCGAGGTGCTCTTTCGGCGTGACGTAGCAGAGCATCGCGGCGCCGGCCGTGCCCGCCATCGTCGCGCCGATCGCGCTCGTGATGTGGTCGTACCCGGGCGCGATGTCGGTCACGAGCGGGCCGAGCACGTAGAACGGCGCCTCGTGGCACAGCTCCATTTCTTTCTTCACGTTCATCTCGATCTGATCGAACGGCACGTGGCCCGGCCCTTCGATCATGACCTGGACGTCTTTCTCCCAGGCCTTCTTCGTGAGCTCGCCGAGCGTCTTGAGCTCGGCGAACTGCGCGGCGTCGCTCGCGTCGGCCAGGCACCCGGGGCGGAGGCCGTCGCCCGCGCTGATCGTCACGTCGTACTTCGCGCAGATCTCGAGCACCTTGTCCCAGTGCGTGTGGAAGGGATTCTGCTTTTTGTGTTCGATCATCCATTGCGCCATGATCGAGCCGCCGCGCGAGACGATGCCCGTGATGCGGTGCTGCACGAGCGGCAGGTACTCGGCGAGCACGCCCGCATGGATCGTGAAGTAATCGACCCCCTGCTTGGCCTGGTGCTCGAGCATGTCGATGCAGTCGCTCGCGCGAATCTCGGACACGCTCTTGCGCTCTTTGAGCACCTGGTAAATCGGCACGGTCCCGACGGGCAGCGGCGATCCTTCGAGGATCACCGCACGAATCTTGTCGATGTCGCCGCCGGTCGACAGGTCCATCACCGTGTCGGCGCCGTGCTTGATGGCCACGCGGAGCTTGCGGAGCTCGCCTTCCGCGTCGCTCGTGACGGCGCTATTGCCGATGTTCGCGTTGACCTTGCACGCGAGCGCGATGCCGATGCCCATCGGCTCGAGGTTCGGGTGGTTCACGTTCGCCGGAATGACGAGGCGCCCGCGCGCCACTTCGCTTCGCACGACCTCGGCGGCCACACGCTCGCGCTCGGCCACGTACGCCATCTCTTCGGTGACCACCCCGCCTCGGGCGTAGTGCATCTGCGTCCGCGTCCCGTCGCCCTCGCGCTTCGATAGCCACTGATTTCGCATGGTAACGACGTGTTAGGACGCCCGCCGCGAGCGGGCAAGCGGCGCGCCGGACTTCTCCCATCGCCGTCGTTTTGCCGTCGTTTGCCGTGCGTTCGCGGTCGGCTCGCTGTTCGTTCGCGGTTGGCTCGCCCTACTTGGCGCAGCGAAAGCCGATTCCGTAGCTGCGCTTGCTCGGAGAGTCCTTGTACCGGAACGTGGGGCGCACCCACGAGGCATAGGAGCCGTTCCAGGCCCCGCCACGGATGACTCGCTCCGTGCCTTCCGCCGGCCCCGTGGGGGCCTTTTGCTCGTCCTTGCCGTAGTCGCCGTACCAGTCGGCGACCCATTCCCAGACGTTGCCGACCACGTCTTGCAAGCCGTAACGCGAAGCGCCCTTCGGGAAACTGCCGACCGGCGCGGTGTTGGGAAAGCCGTCGTCCTCGCCGTACATCGGCTTTTCGTCGACGCCGTTCTTGGCGCCCCAGGCGACGCACTCCTTGCCGCACGCGTTCATGTGACCCGCGGAGGGATCGTCATCGCCCCACGGGTACTTTCGCCCATCGGGACCGCGCGCTGCAAATTCCCATTCCGCTTCCGTCGGCAATCGGCCGCCCTCGCTCTGCTCGGAGCAGAACTTGCTCGCCATTTCCCAATCGACGCAATTGATCGGATGCCGGCCGTGGCCTTCGGGATCGCGCACGTTGCATAGCGGGTCGAAGGCCTTGCGATCTTTGTCGGTGATCCCTTCCCACTCGTTCGTCGTCCCCGCGCGCTTGCAGCGACCGCCGTCGCTGCAGGCCTTGTAGCGATCGACCGTCACCTCGAATTCGTCCATGCAGTACGGCGCGAGCACGACCTGGTGCGCCGGCTTTTCGCGCGGCGTGCCCTCGTCGCTGCCCATGAAGAAGCTTCCCCCGGGGATCCGCAACATCCCTTTGGGGCAAGCGTCGGCCAGACCGGCGACGGACGGCGACGGCACTGGCGCCCCGGATGCGGACGGCACCACGGCAGGGGCTCGCACGGGGGCGACCGCGGCGGCGTTGGCCTCGGGCCGGCTCGCCGCGGAGCCGCCGGCGCCCTTGGACCCGCTGTAGACGAAGAACGCTCCGCCGCCGATCGCGAGCACGGCCGCCGCGGCTGCGATCGGCACCCATCCGCGCCCACCGCCGCCCGCATCGACCTTCTGCGTCGCGGCCGCGGGAGGCGCTGTGGCAGGTCCCGTGTGCATCTCGGAGACGGC
>DATHQY010000194.1:0-10193 GCA_035482215.1 Polyangiaceae bacterium
GGTCGTTGGAGAACTCGGGCAGCGTCATGTACGCCCAGACGAGCGCTGGATAGAGCGGCGACGATGCGGGGCCGGACCAGAGAGGCTCGAGAAGGTTGCGTGGCGTACGAAAGTCGACGGTCGGATGGACGTAGAACGAACCCACGGCCAGGCCCGCGGTCACCCCGCCGCCTGCGATCGCGACCGAGTCCTGCGTCTCGGCGCTGGCGTTCTTCGTCGAAAGAAACACCGACGCGATCGACGTCGCTGCGGCGGCGCCGATTGAAGCGATGGTCAGTGCCTGCGCCTCGGTCGACATCGACCGCGAAAGCGCGTCGGCGGCTTGCGTCGCTCGCTGCCGCTCGCAATCGAGCTCCGCGGCCGTCGCTGCAACGGCGAGGCGCGCCGCTTCCAAGCGCTCCAGGGCAAGCAGCCGACTCGCCTCGCTTCGCGGCTCCTCGTGCAGCGTCGCGCTCAGCCCAACGAGCGCCGCGATTCTCTCTTCGTCCGACGCGGACGGACTCGGGCGCTCGGACGGGATCGAAAGACGATCCGCCATCGGAGGCGCACAGTAGCCGGGCGCCCGAAGCCGGTTGGGCCCGGAGCACGCCGCGAGCACGACGGCCGCGGCGGCGGCGAGAATTTTTCGTCGTGCCGAAACCTGCATCAAACACGCGCCATGGTAGATCGGCACCCTCGAGGTAGCGTCGTGGTCCGAGTGCAAGCGTGGTGGCCATTCGTTCTTCTCGCGTTCGTTGCCGCGGGCTGCGCCTTGCCACTGCGAGCGGGGTACGCGAAGCCGCCCGATGCCGACCTCCGGCAGCGTCTCACCGCCATGCAATACGCCGTCACGCAAGAGGACCTCACGGAACCGGAGTATCGAAACGAGTATTGGGACAACCACGCGCCCGGGCTTTACGTCGACGTCGTCACGGGAGAGCCCCTCTTTAGCTCCGAGGACAAATTCGATTCGCATACCGGATGGCCGAGCTTCACACGCCCCCTTCCTGGAGCGCACGTCTACGAGCGCAACGACTTCAAGCTCGTGTATCTGCGCCGAGAGGTTCGTGCCCTCGCGAGCGACTCCCATCTTGGGCACGTTTTCAATGATGGTCCGCCGCCGACGGGCCGCCGGTACTGCATGAACTCCGCGGCGCTCCGCTTCGTCCCGGCGAGCGAGCTCGACGCCAAGGGCTACGGCGCCTACAAGGCCCAGGTCGGCTCCGTACCCTGATGCATCGCCCGCCGCCGGCGCCACGAGACCGAGGCCGCTGGCGTTCGACAGGGCGGTTCAAAAGAGCGGCTTGAGCCCGTTCTTTTCGACGGTCATCGACAGGACGATCGGCTTGCCCTGGGGGTCGAACGTCGTGATCGCGAAGACCGCAAGGCGCGGCCTGACGTCCGCCGCCGATCCCGGAACGACGGCTTCGACGGGGGTCCACGGAGGTACGTCGATTGTGGCTACGCCCGTGCAAGGCGTCCCGTTCGGCGCGCCCGCGTGGCCGACGCACTTGCCGTCCACGAGCGCCGACCCCTGGTAGGTCACCCGGAGCTGCATGGAGCTCGCGTTCGTGACGCTGGCGTTCGTCATCGTGTACGTGGCCGTCGCGTCGTCCTTCACGCCCGCGACAGTGCCATTCGTGAGATTGGCGGGGCCAGCGGCGTTGGGCCGCGGTCCTCGGTCCGCCGGCGGCGCGTGATCCCACGGAAACGAGCCTTCACTGATGCCCTTGCGCGAGAAGATGTGGATCTCCTGCGCCTGCATCGAGCCGTTCGCGCCCTGCATGCTCGTGACGCCGATGAAATCCGTCGGCCGTATCTGCTCGAACCGGCGGGGCTCGACCGTCGCGTACGAGACATCGGGCGCGAGCGCAGCCGACCACACGCTGCCGTCGGCTTTCTTGATCGACACCGACTTCGCGTCGATGCTTGCGATCGTTCCACGCACGATGCTGACCGGCGGAGGATCGGCTGCGAGCGCCGATGGCGCCGGCGAAACGACCAGCAGGGACGCAAGGACGGCAACCGGAGGAAGGAGTGCACGCATGCTCCTTCCTTCTTAGGATGGTTTGCCGCGCCGCCCAGTGCGCGCGCTCCTTTCCTTGCGTCGCGCGGCGGACGCCGAGGGAGGCCAGACGCCGTCAGTTCTGGGCGAGGTCAGCCGTCTGCGCGAAAACCGTCGCGACGTCCCAGGTGCGCGGTTGCCCGGCCTCATCGATGACCAACGACGACGTGTTCGGCGGCAACACCTGGAGCGACTTCAGGAACTCGATCACGCACGACTGTTGGTAGGCGCTCAGCGCGTTGAACGCGGCCGTGGACTGCGCCGCCTCCCCCGCATGCGCGAGAACGGCCTGGCGCAGCGTCACGAACTTGCCGTGGTGGAAGAAGGGCGGCTCATTCGCCGCGCCCCACAGTTTCTTCGTGAGAAACTTGTGCTCACCCGCGAAGAACGCAGGGCTCCCGGGGGGCGCCGTCTGCTCGAGCGGATCGGCATTGTCCGTGGTGCCGTCCGTGATGTCGTGGCGCTTCAAATCGGTGTACGCCGCCACGTTGACGACGCCGTTGTGCACCGCCAGACGGGGCGAAGGCAGCGACGGGTTCGTGAGGTCGACGGACAGGTTGGGCACCGTGCCCGCTTGGAGGTTCGTGAGCGGGTTGAAGGGGTTCGGTTCCACGAAGATCCATCCGCCGTCGTCGAGGGGCAGGGAGTCTATGTGGCAGCTGTTGCAGCCGATCTTGTCGAACTGGGTCTCTCCGACGGCGACGGCGCGCTGGAGGACGCGGTTGCGCGGGATGACCCGCCCGGGGACCGCCCGCGTCGCCTGGAAGATCGCGACCGAAGTGACGTCCGCCCGGGTCAGCTCGTTCACGAAGCCGTCGCCGTCGGCGTCGACGTTCAAACCGAATCTCTCTTCCGATTGAATCCCGTGATGGTGGTTGAACGCGTTGTTGCTGAATTCGCGAAGAGACACCACGTCGCCCGAAGCGTGGAACGGGCGAATCGCCAGCGTCGGCGGCGTCGTCCCCGTGGTCACGAGGCTCAATAACGGCAACCCCTCGACGGCGGAGACGTCCCACGTGGAGTCCGCGTTGTGCGTCAGCGTCCCGAAGGTGACCCCCTTGGCCGACAGCGCGGCCGAGTGGCCGGGCGCGATCGCGTCGCGAATCGCCTGGAGATCGGCCGTCATCTGGCGAGAGAGCATCTCGATGAAGCCCGACCCGACGAGGCCCGGAGTGGCGCGGAAGTCGGCGAACGTCTGGACGATGGTCGGCCGGCCTAGCTCGTCGCGATCGCCGCGAGTCGGCATCAAGTCGGTTTGGTCGAACGTCATGAAGTCGAAACGCTGGCCGAGCACGAAGACGCCGGTGGTGAAGTCTCCGCCGCCGCCGGGAAGCCCGAAGGGAGCATTGTGGCAGCCCGAGCACGCGTTGCCGTCGGGGGTAGAGAGCTTGTTGAAGTTGCGTGGAAAGATGAGCGGCGATGTCGGATCGGAGATGGGCGCGCCCGTGCCTTTGGAGAGGGGACGGCCGCCGCCTTCTTCAATCGTCCAGTTCGCGGTGAAGAGCGTCTGTCCCTGGGCGAGGAGCGCGGGCAGACCGACGCGGAACTCGTCGCCGTCGGTCAGATGGTGAGGGACCGAGATTTCCTGTCCGATGACCACGCTGGCGTTCGTCGCGGAGGAGGCGGCCGGACCCTGCGAGCTCGCGCCGGCCGCCGTGTCCACGGTGTCTGCCTGCTCCGCGGTGGCGGACCGCTCGGGGGGCGCCGAATCGCGCGCGCCGCATGCCGCGCCGGTGGCCAGTGTGGATATGACTACGATTCGAAGGGGCCATTGGCCAACGACGGTCTTCATCGCGAGTCTCCTATCTATTACTATCGCCAATGGACATGGCGTCGCCGGTCTTTCCAATTCCTTGGAAAGCGGGCGATGTTCTCGTTTGCTCCGCATGCAGCGCCCAGAGGACGAACGATCCGTCACGCGGCGTGTACCGGTCCCCTGGGCCCTCCCTACGCGTTCGGGGCGCTCCCTCGCCCCACACCATGAATATTACTTAAGTTCGTCGAGATACAAAGCAACAAAAGGCGCGCGCGCTCTTTCAAAGCAAAATTGGCGGTTACACCGCGCACCGATCGCGCACCGATCGCGCACCGATCCCGCACCGATCGCGCACCGATCGCGCACTCGCGGCCGCGGGCCGCCGGCGTTTCTCTCCGCGGGCAATGCCCCCATCGCAGTCATCGCATCCGTGCCGGCTCGAGTTTCGCCGGAATCCGCGGGCAATGCGTGCCCACGGCGCACGACGGCAGATGGCGAGGCGCCTCAATGACATGCCCGTGACGCACATGCCCGTGACGCACATGCCCGTGACGCGGCAACCGGATGGTCACGACGGACGGATGGCGGAGCGCAGGCGCGTCAGAATCCTCAATAGAAGAAGGTGGCCACAATTGTAATAAGACGGGCCGGGTCCTTCGTGACTATTCGCACTGCGGCAAAGCCGCTTGGCTCGAATCCACGCGGCAGCGTTCAATCGCGATTTTCAGCCGAATTGCGGATGACGCGCCGTGCCGCCACCGCGCCGCCGCGCCGCGCCGCGAACCGGCCGTTCGCTCGGAACAGCGAACGAATCGTTCGCCCACGACACGCGGCCTTGTGGCCTGAAATGCCGTGCCATTGACTCTTGGCGCCATGCGCGCCAGCGTGCGACCTCATGAGTACGAGCGGGATTGGCCGCGCGACCGCACTTGCCATCGGTCTCGCGATCGTCATGATTTTGACGGCGGCGCCCGCCGGAGCGCGCCCATTTGCAGCACCGATCGACACGTATCGTCTTCCAAATGGCATTCGGGTCGTCCTCGCGCCGGACCCGGACCTCCCGAACGTGTCGGTCGCGATTCGTTACGGTGTTGGAAGCGCCGACGACCCCGCGGGCAAGGAGGGACTCGCGCATCTCGTCGAGCACCTCATGTTCGCCGGCTCGCGCCACGTGCCGTCGGGTGACTACTTTCGTTGGATTGCCCGGGTCGGAGGGACGGCGCCGTCCGGCACCACGAGTCTCGACGCAACGTTGTACCTGACGACGGTGCCGGCTACTGCGCTGCCCGTGGTTTTCTGGCTCGAGAGCGACCGGATGGGATTTCTGCCGGACGTGTTGACGCAATCGACTCTCGACCGCGAGGTGCGCATCATCGCCGACGAACTGCGCGGCAGAGTGGTCGATCAAGAGGTGGGTATCGCCATTTCAATGAAGGAGCAGGCGCTCTTTCCCGTATGGCATCCCTATCATCGTGACGCGCATGAATGGGGACTCCCGAACTGCACGGTCGAGGATCTCCTCGCCTTTTGGACGACCTGGTACGGCCCCCCCAATGCCGTGATCGCGGTCGCAGGCAACTTTCACTCCGACACGGTCCGCGATCTCATCGTCCGCTATTTCGACGACCTCCCTGCTCGCGAGCCGCCGATCCGGCCCGTCCTTCCGCCGCACTGGGGCGTGAACACCATGCGGGTCGACGTGGGCGCGAACGTCCCTCGCGATCAGCTCGCGTTGTTCTGGAAGGCGCCGGCGCTCGACGCCCCTGGCGACGCCCCGCTCGACCTGGCTGCCGCGGTTCTTGCCGATCCTGCAGGCCGCTTGCAACACGCCCTCGTTTCGTCGGGCCTCGCGACCCAGGTCAGCGCACGGGAGGCATCGGAAAAACGAGCATCCGTCTTCTCGATTGCCGCGGGAATTGCGGACGGAGCGAACATGCAACACGTGAGCGACATCTTCGATAGCGCCGTGTCGGCCGTCGCCGCGGGGGTGACCGAGGAGGAATGCGCACGTGCGCGCCACGAGTACTACGGGCTTCTCCTTTCCCGACTCGCGACTTCGCGTGGGCGTGCCGCGCTGCTCGCGTCGCGTCCGGAGGGGAATGTCACGTGGGGTCTCGACAAATACGATGCCATCGACGGCGCGCAGGTCGCCGCGGCGGTTCGTTCGTTCTTGACCGCGGACCAGAAGCTGGTGCTCGCCGTTCATCACGGCGCGCAGTATCCGGTGCGGGGCACGGTGTTGAGCCGCCAGGGAGGCGGGGCACCGTGAGGCGCGCCATCCTCCTGCTGACGCCGATACTGTTGTTGTGTGCGTGCTCGTCGTCCTCGACTCTTCCCGCCGCCGGTCCGAAGACACGACTCACGCCCCTTCCGGACGTCGCCACCCCTCCTTCACCGCCTACGTCCGAGCTTCGGGTCGCGCCTTTGCGATACGGGCTTCTGCAGCCGCCCTCGCCCTCCGCGGATGCCGACTATCGCAGAACCGCGCCGTCTTCATGGCAAGCGGAGATCGACCCTCTTCCGTCCATTCCCCCCGTAGACGCTTTCGAGCTCGCCAACGGACTTCATGTCATGGTCGTCGCGCGCCCGGCGTTTCCGATGGTCGTGGCCCACCTGGTCATCGCATCGAGCTCGGCCCTTTTCCATGACCCGGGGAGTTATCGGGCTTTCGTGCTCGCCCGGACCTACCTCTCCCCTTTGATTCCCCTGCCGCGAACGTCGAGCGGGTGCGCCATGGACGGCTGCTTCGTGGCATCGATGGGAACGAGCGAAGAGCTCGGCGTCGTGATCGACCGGCTTGCAAGCCTCATCGTCCCACGGGGCGCGGAGCGCTCCGAATCGAAGAGGCGCCTCGCCGCCGCGAATGCGGTTCTCGACCAAGCAGGCGGCCGCCCGTTCGAGCGGATGAAACGTACCCTTCTTTTTGGTACGGAGGGCGCGTACGGGCAAGCGCCGCTGCCCCCGCAGCCCACCTACGAGGAGGTCGAAGCGCTGCGTGCCGCGACCTTTCAGCCTGCTGCTTGCACGCTCGTCGTCGTAGGTGACGCAACCGAGGCGACCGTGCGGAGCGAAGTAGAACGTACATTCGCGCACTGGGGCCCGAGCGGCAAGACCACCTCGCCACGACCGCCCGCGCCGCCGCCCCTTCCCGAAGGTCCGCACTCGGCCTTCTATCGAAATAACCTCGCACAGGTATGGGCGTCGATCGCGGCGCGCGGGCCTCGCGTTGCCGATCGGGATGCGCCTGCGTTTCTGGTCCTCTCCCAGCTCCTCGGAGGGATGACCGATTCGGCCATGTTCCATCATGTGCGCGAAGACCTCGGCGCGTCCTACGCGCTCGGCGCAGGGCTCGAGGTCTTCGGTGATCTCTACGTGCTGGGGCTGACGGCGTCATTTGGGCGGCGCGAGTTTCAGGATGGTTTGCAGGGTCTCGCAGAAGTCGTCGCGCGTGCTCGAGAGGCCGAGCCCTCCGCTGACGACCTAAACCGCGCGAAAGCCGCGATCCTCGCCGGAATCCGTGGGTGGGCCAATACGGACGGGGGGCTCGCAGGCGCGCTCGCAAACGGGTGGGTCGTCGGCCAGCCATTGAGCGTGCTGCGCGCCGAGCCGGCACGCGTGCAAGCTGTGGCGGGCGCGGATGTCCTGGCCGCGGCGAGGCGATACCTGGCTCCGTCGGTCCTTCGCCTCGCCCTGATGGGAGGGACAGAAGTGGCGCTGGAGGCCGAGTCCATGGGTTTCGGCGCCCCCGCTTCCGTGGACCGATTCGGGCAGTTCACGAATCGTTGACCCGGCGAACGCCCCGCCTACCGCGCACGGTGCGCGCGCTGCGCCGTCGCCGCGCTGCACCGGGCCCGCGATCGTCACGGCACCAATCTCCGTCCGGCTCACAGCGGGTCGTAACGAAACCAGTCGAGACTGAGCGTTGCGTCCTGGGCCGGGACCGCGGCCGACTCGCCCGTCGACCAGTGCTCGCCGGGGGCCCATAGATTGAAGTGCTGCTCCATCGGGGCCTGCGGAATGCGCGTCGCGTCCGTCGCGTCCCAGAGGGTGACGTCCGTTCCGCCGTTCGAAATGAAATAGCGCAAGTGATCGGGGGCCCACGTGAACCCCATTTCGTAATAGGTTCCGCTCGAAGGAAAGCCGGCGAGCGCGAGCTCCGGGTGGCTCTCCGTCCCTGTTTGATTGCCCGACGTATCGTCCGCGTAGACGTAGACCGTCCCCGTCCGCGTGTCGACGACGCGGCTTTGGTTCTCGAGATGCGTGTCGTCGGTGTATTCGGTCCAGATCGTCAGGTTGATGAGCCAGGGCTCGCCGCACAGAATCTCGATGTCGACCTCCCGGTTGACAATCAGGCCGTCGGTCGCTTTCGTCCCATCGTTGAAATAGGTAAATAGCCCATTGACCGCTTCCTCCGTCGCGGCGCAGCTCGCGAGCTGGATGCGGTAGCGGAACGTCCCGAACGAGAACGGAGCGCGGCTCACAATCTCTTCGGCGCCGCCGGTTCCCAAGGTCGCCTGGCCGCCGGTACGGGTGAGCGTGGCGACCTTGCCGTCGGACGCCGCGGGGCTCGAGACGCCGAAGGCGATGGTGCCCGTCGAATGCTCTTCCTGCGACTCGTCGAAGGCGACGGATTCGTCACTCGCCACGAACTGCACGAGCGCGCCGCCGTCGGGGACAGGGCCCAGCGGATCCGGCAAGTCGCCATCGGTCGGGGGCGTTGCGTCGGTCGCGTCGCCGGCAGGCGTCGCCCCGCCGGCTTCTGCGTCGAATGGGATCGTCGCGTCACGCGCGGCGTCCACCGGCGCCATGCCGTCAGCGACGCGGGTGTCCGGCGCGTCGACGTTGGCGGTCATGCCGTCGGAAGTCGCCTCGTGGCTCGAGGCGCCATCGAGGTCATCGCCCGCGGCGTCCGAAAGACTCGCGTCGGAGCCATTCGTGCCGGCGGTATCGGACGAACAAGCGAACAAGGCGGACGCGAAAATGGGGAGCAACGCGAGCCAGGCCGAACGCATCGCTCGATCGTAGCGATATTCGGCGGGCGCGCGAACGTTTCCCTGAGTGCAAGCGCGATGGTCACCTTCGAGGCTCATACCGCATCGCCACGGCCCCCGAGCGGAACTCCAGCCGGCTCACGAGCTTCAAATCGATATATTTCGATAGCCCAGCGAACAGCGTCGGCCCGTGGCCAGCCACCCGGGGCTGCACCATGAACTCGTACTCGTCGATCAGCCCGAGCTCCGCCAACGCGAGCGGCAGCTTCACGCCTCCCACGAAGAGTCCCTTACCCGGCTGCCGTTTCAGCTGCTGAACGGCCTGCCCCCCGTCCGGGCTGCTAGTACCCGGGTCGATGCTTTCGTTCGAAGACTGGTTCTCGGCGCGCCACCCGGACATCGCGGCGACCTCCGCGAAGGCGGTTCTCGCGCTCTCGGAGGGCGGCGCGACGCTGCCCTTCATCGCGCGCTACCGCAAAGAGCAGACGGGCAACCTCGACGAGGTCGCGATCCTGGCGGTGCTGAACGCCAAGGAGACGTGGGACGCGGTCGCCCACCGCAAGAAGTTCATCTGCGACGAGATCGAGAGGCAGGGCAAGCTCACTCCCGACCTGCGGGAGAAGATCCTCGCGACGTACGACCTCGAACGGCTCGAGGACCTTTACCTGCCGTACAAGGTGAAGCGGAAGACGAAGGCGATGACGGCGCGCGAGGCAGGGCTCGAGCCGCTGGCCGAGTGGATGTGGCGCGTCTCGCACCAGGACGGGCTCGACGCGACCTCGCTCGCCGACGAGGCGGCGCGCTTCGTCGCCCCGGAGAAAAACGTCGCGACGGTCGACCAAGCGATCGAAGGGGCTCGCGACATCGTGACGGAACGTCTCGCGGAGGACGCCGGACTTCGTGAGCGAGTGCGACGCGCGCTGTTCGACGAGGGTTTCGTTCGTACCGTCAAGGGGGACAAGGCGAAGCCGAACAGCAAGTTCGAGCGCTACTTCGCCCACCACGAGCGCATCAGCGTCCTCTTGCGACCCGAGGCGTCGCACCGGTACCTGGCGATGCGACGCGGGTTCATGGAAGAGGAGCTCGTGATGTCCCTCGGCGGGGCGCCCGGAGACGACACCTTCGACGCGGCGTTGCTCGGCGCGTTCGAGCGCGCGGCATGCCCGCGTTCGGCGTCCCCCGCTCTCGACGCGATGAAGCGCGCTGCGCGCCTCGCCCTGCGCGCCTATGCCCTCCCCAGCCTCGAGAACGAAGTGAACAAGGCTTTGCGCGACGCAGCCGACGTGGCGGCGATCCACGTCTTTGCCGAAAATCTACGCAAACTGCTCCTCGCCTCGCCCTACGGCGCCAGGTCCGTGCTCGGTGTGGACCCGGGGATCCGGACAGGCTGCAAGCTGGCGGT
>DATHQY010000195.1:0-6551 GCA_035482215.1 Polyangiaceae bacterium
CGCGCCCTGCGAAGAGGTGGTCAACGTGGATCTCGGCGCCGTCGATCCGCTGCTTCTCGACCCGTCGGGCCACGTGCGCGCGGCGCGCGATCTCGCCGGGCAGCCGGTGTCGCAGGCGCTGCTCGGCGGCGACAGCGGGACGACTTTGCGGGACCTCTTCGCCGTGGCCACGCTGCTGAAGAGCAAGCGCGTGCCGCCGCGGCTCGACTTTCTCGTCGCCGCACCGTCGCGGCAAATGCTCGAGGTCCTCGCCCGGGCCGGCGCGATGACGGATCTCATCGCCACGGGCGCGCGCTTCCTCGAGCCCGATGCGCGCGTCGCCTCCGGCGACCTCTATCCGTCGCCGCCGCTCGGCGTCGCGCTGCGGACCTGCGATCCGGGTCCGCGCGCCGACAAACGGGACGACGGCGACGACGGCGAGGACGACAAACGGGACAGCCGCGACAGCCGCGACAAGACGGCCGCAGGCCGGGGACGAAACGGCTCCTTCGTGGCGTCGCCCGAGACGCTTGCGTACGCGGTCGCGACGGGCGAGCTCGGAGATCCACGCGGCTTCAAGCGGCCGGTGCGCGTCACGCTTCCCCGTGAGCTTCCGACCGACGACGTCCTCGTCGCCCGCAAGCCCGTCCGCGGCGATCTCGAGAAACGCACCGCGGACAAGCCCCACGCGGGGTCCGGTCCCCACTCCGCGGGCGCTGCCGCGGACGCCGGGGCCGGCCTGACCGCAGGCCCCGGTTTCGCCTCGGCTTCGAACTCGCGTCGGCGAAGGTCCGCGCAAGACGAAGCGTGACGCGTGACCGGGGCGCTCGCTTCTGGCATCGTAAGTCATCGTGTCGAAGGGGCGGCTCACCAGGCAGGAGCTCGGCTGGCTTCTCACGCAAGAGGCGCAGGGCGCCGCGGAGCGCTTGCGGGTAGGAGTTTCCGCGCTCACCCAAGCGCCACCGGCTCCCGATGCGGACACCGGCGCCATGGACGCGACCCTGTCGGCGCTCGACGACACCATGAAGATGCTGTCGAGCCTGCACGCGCGGCCCGTCGGGATGCGGGCGCGGCGTGGCAGGATCGATCTGGCGTCCCTCATCTGGGAAGTCGCGCCCGAAGCACGCGTGTCGATCGAGCCCGGGAGCGGCACGGAAGTCTTCGGCGACGAAGCTGAGCTTCGCCGCATGCTCCTCGTGATGCTCGGCCACGGGAGCGGGACGGGCAGCACGGTCGTCATCCGGCGGGAAGGAGACGAAGTCGCTGTAGGCGTCGTCCTCGGCCCGGACAGCTCGGCCACAGCCGACACCGAGCGGGCATGGCTCTCGCGCATGGCCATCCGGTACGGCGGCCGTTACGAGCTCGAGGGCTCGATGGAGGTGCTGGGTCTCCCCGCGGACGGCGTCGAGTCGCGCGATGACCTTGCTTCGTTGCGCCGCGAGCTCGAAGAGGCGCGCAAACAGGGCGAAGCGTACGCCCGCGAGCTCGGCGCGGCGTGGAGCGGGGGGGACGAAGCGCTTCCCGGGTCCACGTTTCCTCCCGGCGATCCGCACGCCGAGGCGATGCGCTACGGAGCCGTCACGCGGCTCGCCGGAGGCATCGCGGCGACGCTGCGGTCCATGCTGTCGCCCGTGGGCCGGGAGCTCGCCGAGCTGCGCCAGGCGATGTCCCCGCGCAAAAGCTCGCCGGATCTCGAGATGGTGGCCCGCGCGGGGCTCGAAGAGCGCCTCGAATCGATGCGCCGCAAGCTCATTGCGGTGCAAGAATTCGTCGCCGAGCTCGCGGCGGTCGGCGAAAACGACGGCGCCGAGCCCGCGCGTATCGTCGACCTGGCGGCGGCTCTTCGCGTCGAGGTGCAGGCGCTCGACGCACGTGCGGGTCGCAACGGGGTGCGCGTGCGAACGGAGATCAGCGCGGCAAGCGCGATTGAAGTGCGCGTGCCGCCTCGCGCGGTCGGCGCTTTGTTCCGTGAAGTGGTGGCGCACGCCATCGCGGCCTCCGGACCCAACGGGAGCGTCGTCGTCGCGCTGCGCCCGGCCGGGGACTCCATCGGTGCGCGCCTCGTCGTGGACGACTCGGGCACGATCCTTCCCGCGGGCGCGCGCCGCGCGCTCCTTGCGCTCGAAGTCGAGCCGGGCACCTTCGGGCGGCCAAGCGGCGTCGCGCTCTTCGTCGCCGCCGAGATCACGCACGCGTTGGGCGGCCTTCTCGAAGTGGGCGATGCTCCCGCCGAGCGCGGAGGGGGTGGCGGCGTCCGCGTGACGGTGACCTTCCCACGCTGACGGCTATGTGCCATCCTTCCGGTTGCGCCGCGGGGGCTCGGGCGGAACGAATTGAGCGCGGACGATGCGGATTTTGATCGTCGAAGACTCGGACGCGATCCGGCGCATGATTGAGGCCCTCTTACGCGCCCGCGGTCATGAAGTCGTCGCCGTGTCCACGGGAACCAAAGGCGTCGACGCCGCGCTCGCGGGCGGGCAGGATGCGATTGTCCTCGATCTGCACTTGCCCGGCAGCTTCGACGGCTTCGAAGTCTGCAGGCGCGTGCGCGAAGCCGAGGCGACCCGCAACGTCCCCATCATCGTCATCAGCGCACTCACGGACGACACCGCCAAGCGGCGTGCGATGGAAGCCGGCGCGTCGGCCTATTACACGAAGCCGTTCAGTCCGACCGCGCTTCTCAAAGAGATGGAGTCGCTTCCCGCGCGCATGAGCGCGAAGCTACCGGCCAAAAGCTAGAGTTCCCGCGCGTGCCCCCGACCACGAACGCGTGGCGCATTCCTCCGACGCTCGTGACGCCAGGCGCCGGCGCGTTCTGGCGTGCTGCGATTCTCACGGGCCTCGGCACGGGCCTCGCCGCGGTTTCTCTCACGCGGCTCCTCGAGCTCGTACAGGCGGTTGCGTGGACCGGGACGACGCCGTCGTCTGGCGGGACGTTGCTCGCCGCCGCGCGAGCCGCGCCCGCCGGCAAGCATATGGCCGTTCTTCTCGCGGCAGGCGTTCTGACGGGCCTCGGGCAGCTCGCCCTTCGCCACCTGGCGAGCGGCAACGGAATCGAAACGACGGAGGCGATCTGGTTTCGCGCCGGCCGCTTGCCGGCGCTGCGCACGCTCGGCAGCGCCGTGCTCTCCGTCCTGGTCGTCGCGCTGGGAGCCTCGCTCGGTCGTGAAGGCGCCGCGAAACAAGCGGGCGCGGTCTTCGCCAACGTGGCGTCGGACCACGAGAGCCTCTCGGACGAGCAGCGCCGCCTGCTCGTCGCGTGCGGCACGGGCGCGGGCATGGCCGCGGCTTACGGCGTCCCTCTCGGCGGCGCGCTCTTCGCGCTCGAAGTGATGCGGGGGGTCCTCGCTCTGCGCATGGTTCTGCCCGCCATGGTCACTTCGCTCCTGGCCGCGACCGTTGCGCTCATCGGTCTGCCGGACGCACCCACGTACGTCATTCCTTCGTACGGCAGCTCGGCGTGCGTCATGGTGTGGGCTGTCGTCATGGGACCGCTCTTCGGCCTCGTGTCGGTGGGCTACGTGCGCGCGGTCGCCTGGGCCGATCGGCACAAGCCGAAAGGCCCGTCCCGGTACATTGCCCCCATCGTCGTACTCGGCGCGCTGGGCGTGTTGTCGATTCCGTTTCCCGAGCTCCTCGGCAACGGGCGCGACGTGACGCAGCTTGCGTTCGTGGGCCAAGTGGGTCCGTGGCTGCTCCTCGCGCTGGTCTTCTTGAAGCCGGCGGCGACGATCGCGTGTCTTGGCAGCGGCGCGCCCGGGGGGCTCTTCACGCCGTCGCTCACCCTTGGCGCCGTCCTCGGCGGCTTCCTCGGATGGGCGTGGGCGTGGATCTGGCCGGGCGCGCCCGCAGGGCTCTTCGCTTTGCTCGGCGCCGCCGCAATCCTCGCCGCGACGACGCAAGGCCCGATCTCGTCGGTCGTTCTCATGATGGAGCTCACGGGGCGCGACCGGTCGTTCATCGCGCCCATGCTCCTCGCGGTCGCGGCCGCGACCGTCGTCGCACGAACGATCGAGACGCGCTCGATCTACGAAGCTCGGCTGTCGGACGATCAGGTGGCCGAGCGCAAGATGGCGCGTGATCCAGTGTCCGGCATGGACGAAGCGCGGTCGACGACGGGAGTGAGGCGCACGTAGAATTCCGACGTGACGATCACGCGATTGGGTTGCGGATTGGGTTGCGAAACACGCGCTCGCGTCGAGCGAAGTCGCCGCCTGTCCCGAGGCCACCCCGCGCCGGCCCCGGACAAACAACCGCCGCCGCGGGCGACCCCGCGGCCCGGTAGCCCGGCTATGGGCACTTCGTTGTCATGGCAATGGAATGCCGATACCCCCTCTATTTTCGCGCGGGCTCGAGGCTGACCGCGCCGGCGACCGCGCGTTCGAGAGGCGTTTCCGCGTGTTGGCACGGAATCTGTTCCTGGGCCTGGGAGCCATCTTCCCGGCCGCCAACTCAGCGCGATTGGAGAAGGCGCTTTCGCGCATCGTCCGTGGCGATGCCCAGCATGATGCTTTGGAACAACCGCTTGGCGAAGGCGGCATCCGCCGGCAGATGTTGCACGAGCGTTCGGTAGTAGAGGGGCCCGAAGAGAGCATCGAGCACGAGATCGATGTCCGCGTCTTCGCGCAGCTCGCCCGATTCGATGGCGCGGGCCAGCAGCACGCGGGCGTCGGCGCGGCGCGGCTTGATCCAGTGCTTCCGGAACGCGTCGCCGACCTTTTCGTCGAGCACGCCCTCCGCCAGCACGCTCACCAGCAGCTGCGCCTTCCGCGATCGCAGAAACCTGGTGAACGTCATCATCTGATGGCGCACCGCCTCGAGCGGACTCGCCGCCGTGTCGCGAACCGGAATGATGGGCGATACCTCTGCCAGCATCGCATCGAGTACGACGGCCGCCTTGTGCGACCACCACTTGTACAGAGTGACTTTGCTCGTGTTCGCGCGCTCCGCGATCGCCTCCATCGTCATCGCGCGAAACCCGACCTCGTCCAGCAGCTCGCGAGCGGCGGCGAGAATGCGCAGGCGCGCGGCCTCGCTCCGCGGGCGGCCGACCGGACGGCACGCGTCCGCTGAAGGGGCGAGGGACCCAAGTGGGCCGACGTTCGGGCTTCGCGAGTTCACGGAGGCTTTGGCTTACTGTCGGCCACGCGCGGTCCGGCGGTCTGCGATTGCTCGGCGCGGACGTGCATACCCTCGAGCAGGCGGTCGCTCGGCGCATTGACCACGACGTCGCCCTCGTTGAGGCCCGTCGCGATCGCGAGCCGATCGCCCATGTCCGCGTCGATCTGCACGTCCTTCCATGCAATCACGCCGTCCCGCACGGTGGCTGCGCGCGTGCCTTGCGCATCGATGAGGACCGCGGTGGCAGGCACGAAGAGCAACGCTTTTTGTCCTACCACACGAAACGAGACCTGCGCATACATGCCCGCGATGAGCGATCCGTCCGGATTGGGAATGTCGACCTCCGTGAGGAGCGTCCGCGTGGCGGTGTCGATTTCGTTCGATGTGCGCGCCACTTTGCCGGCAAATGTCCGTCCTGGGAGCTCGCGCACGGTCACCGGCGCGTCCATGTCGACGTGCACGTCGGACGCGTAGAGCTGCGGCACGTTGACGAAGATACGCACGACGTCGACCTCCGCGACCTTGAAGAGCGGCTGGCCGGCGTTCGTCCCGGACGTGACCAGCTGGCCGACTTCGGCGGTGCGCATCGTCACGACGCCGTCGAACGGAGCCGTGAGGACGCCGAACGCCTTCAGATCCTGCAGGCGCCGGACGCCAGCGAGCGCGCTCTTGTGCGCCGCCTCGGCGGCCTCGACGTTCGACTGCTGGGCGTCGAATGTCGCTTTGTATTGGTCGACTTCCTGTTGCGAGACCACGCCGGTCGGCCCGAGCGCGCCGTAGCGGTTGCTGTTGGCGCGCGCGAGCTCGAGTTGGGTCTTCGCCTGCGCGATGCCCGCCTTCGCCTGATTCGCCGTTGCCTGGTTTTGCCGCAGCTCCTCGTCGATGTCCGGCACCTCGAGCTCGACGAGCGTCTGCCCCTGCTTGACGCGCGCGCCGATATCCACGAGCCACCTTCGCACGAACCCGTTCGCGCGCGCGTAAATGGCCGTCTCTTGCAACGGTTGTACGGAGCCGGGGAGAACGAGGTTCGACGCGTCCGTCGATCGCTTCGCCTGCGTTACGACGACACGGGGGGCATCTTTCTCGTTGGCCGTCGTTTCTTCTTCCAGCGCCTGCCGATGCAAGATTCGCGGGACGATGCCCGCCGCGAGAAGGCCGCCAAAGACAAGCGCCGCGAGGGCCCCCGTACCCAAGAGACCCATCTTGCCCGGACGAAACGGCGCCGGATCGAAGACCTCGCCTTCGCCTCCATGCGCCGGCGCGACCGGACCGGCGACCGAACCAACGGCCGGACCGGCGCTCGCGGAGGCATGCCTTGCATCGTTCACGACTCGACTCCTTCCAACACGTTCGAACGCGGCGGGGTCTTCCGCCACGCGCTGTAGACCACGGGGACGAAAAAGAGCGTCGTGACCGTCGCGATCGACAGGCCGCCGATGACCGCGCGGCCG
>DATHQY010000196.1:0-8224 GCA_035482215.1 Polyangiaceae bacterium
CGCCGAGCGCGAGGACGAGGACGCCGGTCGCCATGGGATCGAGCGTGCCCGCATGGCCGACTTCCCGCGTGCCGAGCGTGCGTCGCACATGAGCGACGACGTCGTGGCTCGTAGGCCCGCTCGGCTTGTCGACCACGAGCACCCCGTTGGGACGGCCGCGATCGCCCTGGCCATTGCGTCGTTCGAGCACCATCTGCGCGACGGTAGCCGCGCGACGTCACACGAGCCACCCCGTGAACGGCCGGCGCTTTGCGGCCGTATCGCATGTTAAGCTGCGAATGACGATGACCACGTCCTCGAACCCGGCGCCGTTGCGCCTGGGCCCTTACGAGCTGCTTCGGCGGATCGCGACGGGCGGGATGGCGGAGGTCTATCTCGCTCGCCGGGCCGGCCCGTTCGGGTTCCAGAAGCTCGTCGCGGTCAAACGCATCCTGCCGCAATACACGCGCGATCCGGATTTCGTCGCCATGTTCATCGACGAGGCCCGGGTATGCGCGCGCCTCGGCCATCCGAACATCGTCCAGGTCTTCGACTTCGGCGAGCAGGACGGCGAGCTCTACATGGCCATGGAGTATGTCGACGGCACGACCGGCGCGCGTCTCATTCGCGCGGCGGCGGCGCGGGGCGAGGAGCTCCCCCTCGACGTGTGCCTGCATACGGCCCTGTCGGTGTTGCGGGCCCTCGATTACGCGCACGGCGCGCGCGACGACGGCGGCAAGCCGCTCGCGCTCGTGCATCGCGACGTGTCGCCCGGCAACGTCCTCATCGATCGATCCGGTGCCGTGAAGCTCACCGATTTCGGCATCGCCCGCGCCGCCGAAATCGAGCGCCGCACCGACGCCGGACAGCTCAAAGGCAAGCTCGGGTACATGTCGCCCGAACAGGTCATCGGCCGCGATCTCGACTCGCGGAGCGACATCTTCACCGTGGGGATCGTCCTCGCCGAAATGCTCATCTTGCGTCCGCTCTTCAGCGGGGGGAAAGAGCTCGACGTCCTCCTGCGGATTCGCGACGCGGACGTCTCCGTCGTGGATCGCGCGGGTCCGCGCGTTCCGGACGACGTCCGCTCGGTCCTCTTCCGTGCGCTCTCGCGCGATCCGGCGCTGCGGTGGGCAAGCGCGGGGGCTTTTGCCGATGCGCTCGAAGAGATCGTCCGCCGCCGGCGCCTCCAAGTGGGGCCCTCGCGCCTGGCATCGTGCGTCGAGAAGCTCGGTCTCGTCGTGCCCGACCCCGAGCTCTCGGACGTCGAGACGGGGGACGTGGAGAAACAAGAAGCTGCCGACGCGTCGCCCGATCCGTCCGAGGTCGAGACCGGCGAGACGGATACGCGGCCGCTCCGCGTCGAAGTCGAGCCGCGCATGTCGCGATCGGTGGCGCCGAACCCCGTCGCGCCCACGATCTATCGGCTCCGGCGCGAGGACGGCACCATCCTCGGGCCGATGGCCTTTCCGAAGCTCATCGAGCTTTTCGCCACGGGCGAAGTCGGTTCGACCTGCGTGATCGCTCGCGAGCAGGGGCGGTTCCGTCCGGCCGTCGAATTTTCCGAACTCGGGCGGTTCATGACGAGCCCAGCGCTCAAATGGGACACGGACTTCCCGGCGGACGCGATCGATCGCGGCCAACTCGATCCGGCGCGCTTGCCGACGCGGCTCTTTCACATCGCCGTGCGGCGGGAAACGGGCGCGCTCGTTCTTCGCGACGGGCAACGCAAGCGAAGGGTCTTCTTCGTCGAGGGGTCGCCGGAGTGCGTGACGTCGACGGACAAGAACGAGCTACTGGGCGAGTTCCTCGTCCGCCGCGGCCAGGTCCTCCGCATGGAGCTCGAGATGGCGCTCGCGATGCTCCCGCGCTTCGGCGGCCGCATGGGCGACGCGCTCGTAGGCATCGGCGTTCTTCGCCCGATCGAGCTCTTTCGGGCGATCCACGATCAGACGCAAGAGCGCTTGCTCGAGATGTTTCGATGGAAGCGCGGCGAGATCGCGTTCGCCCGCGGCGTCCGGTCCCAGGAGGAGACATTCCCCCTCGGCGTCGACACGTACGAGCTCCTCGGGCGGGGCGTCCGCCACGGGTATTCCTACGAGGAGCTCGAGGCCTTGCTCGCGCCGATCGGCGAAGAGGTCCTCGAGCCGGTCGCGTCGCCCCCGGTGCGCATCGAGATGTTTCGCTTGCAGGACCGCGAAGTGGCCGTGATCGAGGCGGTGAAGACCAAGACGACGCTCGCCAAGCTGAGCGCCCAAGAGACCAATCGCGGCGCTTCGGACCCCGAGGAAATACTCAGGGCCGTATTTCTCGGGCTCGCATGCGAGTTGCTGAAGAGCCCCAAATGGGTGGTTCCCCCGAGCTTCATCAAGAGTAAATAGCGCCCTCCTGATCATGGGCGTCCGGGAAAAGCTGTTCGTGGTGTCCGCCGCGTTCGTCGGCATCGCAGTCGTCGCCGCGGATTCGTACGTCGCGCACGTCGCGAGCGGCTCTCAGGACGTGCAGAGCGCCCTCGCCGACGTGCGGCGCGCGCTCTGGCTCGGTGCGGCGATCGCGCTGGCCGCGGCGTTCGTGCTGGCGACCGTGATGTCCGCGCGAATCACCGATGTGGCGCGGGAGCTGGCGCGTGCGGCGCGGCGTATGAACGATGGCGACCTGTCGGTGCGCACCCACCTGCCGGGGGGCGACGAGTTTGCGGAGCTCGGGCACTCGCTCGATCGGCTCGCGAGCGGCCTCGGGACGACCCTGCGCGAATTGCGGACCGAACGCGACCTGCAGAAGAACATCCTCGAGGCCATGCACGAAGGCGTCGTTGTGGTCGATCGCGACGGGCGGATCGCGCTCGTGAACTCGGCGCTGCGGTCATTGCTCCTCCTCGGGGCGGACGCCGTGGGCAAGCTGCTCATCGAGACCGTGCGGCACGCGCAGCTCAGCACGATGCTGGACCGGGCGCTCGGCGCGAGCCTCGAGAAGCCCGTCGAGATCGAATTGCCGGGCCTCAAGCCGCGCCGCGTGCTCGTCCAGGTCTCGCCTTTGTCGGCGCGGGACGAGGGGCTCCTGCTCGTCTTCATCGACGTGACCGAGCTCCGCCGGCTCGAATCGCTACGACGGGACTTCGTGGCCAACGCCTCACACGAGCTGCGCACGCCGATAGCGGCCGTGCGATCGGCGACGGAGACGCTCCGGAGCGGCGCGCTCGACGACGGCCCGGCCGCGATGCGCTTCTTGGACATCATCGAACGCAACGCGCAGCGCTTGCAGAGCCTGGTGGAAGACATGCTCGAGCTGTCGAAGCTCGAGTCGAACGAGTTCAAGCTGAAGCGCGAGCGCGTCGAGCTCCAGCGGGTCGTGCCCATCGTCCTCGCGCTTTTTCGGGAGCGCGCCGACAAGAAGGGGGTTCGCCTCTCGGCCGAGCTGCCGTCGGCCCTTCCGCCGGTCGATGGCGACCCGCGCGCGCTCGAGCACGTCCTGTCGAATCTCGTCGACAACGCCGTCAAATATTGCCCGGCGGGCTCGCGCATCCTCGTCGGCGCATCCGCCGACGAGGACCGTGTTCGTCTTGTGGTCGCGGATACCGGGCCGGGCATCGCGCCGGAGCATTTGCCGCGGGTTTTCGAGCGGTTCTATCGGATCGACGCCGGCCGCTCGCGCGAGCTCGGCGGCACCGGGCTCGGCCTGTCGATCGTCAAACACATGGTCGAGGCCATGCGGGGCAAAGTCTCCGTGGAGAGCTCGGTGGGGCAGGGGTCCACGTTTCAGGTTGCCTTGCCGCGCGCCGACCCGTCGGGCACGATGCCCGTCGTGCCTGTGGCGAGCTCGTTCTGACGGCGCCGCTCGCCTGAGCAGTTGCGATCCTTTGGCGGCCCGGTGACAACTTCACCAGAAGTTCACGCATAAGGACCGGCCTTCGTCACGGAAAGTGCTAGTCACCCGTTTCGTGAGCCTAGTCCACGTCGCGGTAGCGATGACGGGCGTGTCGTTCGCCCTGTACGGCACGATGATGGGACTCTTCATGAGGGCGATCGGCAGTCGCCGCGAGCGGCCGCCGCGTCCGGAGGGCCCGGCGCCTACGGTCACGGTGTTCAAGCCGCTGGCCGGATGCGACGACGACCTCGAGGAGAACCTCGAATCGTTCGCGCGGCTCGATTACCCGTCGTTCGAGATTCTTCTCGGCATTGCCGACTCGAGAGATCCCGCCTTCGCGGTCGCGCGCCGGTTCGCCGCGCGCCACCCGAATGTGGCCATTCGCATCATCGTGACGGATCGACACGCCGCGCTCAACCCGAAGGTGGCACAGCTCATCGGGCTCGAGCGCGAAGCGACGGGCGATGTCTACGTCATCTCCGATTCGAACGTTCGGGTCGCTCCCACGTACCTCTGGTCGCTCGTCTCGGAGCTGGCGGACCCGCGCGTGGGGATCGTGACGAGCCTGTTCTTCGGTGCCGGCGAGCGCACGCTCGGCGCGGCGCTCGAGAATCTGCAGCTCTGCGTATCGACTGCGCCAGGTATCGCCGCGTTCAACGCCGTGACCCGCCGCGCGTTCACGGTGGGCAAGTCGATGGCAGCCCGTCGCGTGGACGTGAAGGCGCTCGGTGGCTTTGCGCCGGTGGGTGGGGTCCTCGCCGAGGATCATGTGCTCGGCCGCCGCTTCATGGACGCGGGATTTCTCGCGCGCACGTCGTCGGACTGGGTCGAAAATCGCAACGTGGACTGCACGCTTGTGCGGACGATCGAGCGGCATACGCGCTGGGCACAGACGCGCCGCTCGCTCCTTCCCGCGGCGTTTGCCATCGAGCCCATGATCACCCCGGTCATCGTCGCGACGGTCGCCGCGCTTCTCGCCCCCTCGCGGGCGACGGTCGTGTTGCTCGCGGTCGCCTGGGTCGGGCAGGCGGGCATGGCGTTCGCTGCGGTTCGCCGGATCCGTGGGCCCGGTACCCGCTGGTGGTGGGCACCCCTCGAGATTGTACGGGCCTACTTCACGGGGATGTGCTGGGCGCGTGCCTACGTCAGCCGGCGGATCGCGTGGCGCGGCCACCCCTTCATCATCGGCAAAGGCAGTCTTATTGTTCCAGTCACCCCGGAAGCTGACGAAGGGGCGAGAAGAACTCGTCACGCGGCCATCTGAGCTACCCCAGCAAAACGGGGCTGAAGGCCCCGTTTCGATTCTGACGTCACGCGAACGTCACTTCTAGGACACCGGACACTCGCCCTCTGCGTCCAAAGTGCCGACCGTGGCAGCTGCTGCAACCCTTCAACCTACAACCGATGCGCCGCTCAAGATGCGCGCGTCTGGGCTCAACGTTCGTTATGGCGAGAAGCTCGCGATTGGTAACGTCTCGATCGACGTCCACGCGAAGCAGGTCCTTGCCCTCATCGGCCCTAGCGGCTGTGGCAAGAGCACCTTTCTCCGCTCGCTCAACCGGATGAACGACACCGTGCCCGGCGTCGTCGTCACGGGCCACGTCGAGCTCGACGCCGAGCCCATTTACGGACCCACGGTGGATCCCGTTCTCGTGCGCCGGCGCGTGGGCATGGTCTTCCAGCGCTCGAACCCGTTCCCCAAATCGATCTTCGAAAATGTCGCCTATGGGCTGAGGATCGCGGGCCAGAACGAGCGGAGCGTCCTCGCCGAGAAGGTGGAGCGCGCGCTCCGCCACGCGGCTCTATGGGACGAGGTGAAGGACCGCCTCGACGAATCGGGCCTCGGTCTGTCCGGCGGGCAGCAGCAGCGTCTGTGCATCGCGCGCGCTCTCGCCGTCGAACCGGAAGTGCTCTTGATGGACGAGCCCGCGAGCGCGCTCGATCCGATCGCCACCGCCAAGATCGAAGACCTCGTGTCCGAGCTTCGCGACGAGCTCACGATCGTCATCGTCACGCACAACATGCAGCAAGCGGCCCGCGTGTCGCAGCGCACCGGATTCTTTTACATGGGACGACTGGTCGAGGTGGCCGACACGACCACGATTTTCACCAGGCCGAAAGAGCGCGAGACCGAGGACTACATCACAGGGAGATTCGGCTGATGACCATTGACTGGACGTTTGCAATTCGCGCAACGGGTGTTGCCGCTGCGTTCGCGCTCTGCGCGTGCGACAAGAGCGCGCCCCCGGCGCCGGAGGCCCCCCCGTCGGCGAGCGCGGCCATCGCGACGCCGCAGGCTGCGGCCAAGAACACGGCGGTTCAAATCAGCGGATCGAGCGCGCTGCAACCCCTCGTGAACGCCGCCAAAGAGAAGTACGAGGCTGCGCACAAAGAGGCGAGCATCGAAGTGTCGGCGGGCGGGTCGAAGAAGGGTATCGCGGACGTTGCGGCGGGCGCCGTGCAGATCGGCGACAGCGACATCTTCGCGCCGGCGGACGTCGCCGGGCAGCTCACGGATCACAAGGTGGCGGTCGTCGGCTTCGCCGCGATGGCCAACAAGGGGCCCTTCAACGAGAAGATCCCCGCGCTCACGATGGCGGACCTCGCGAAGATCTTCCAGGGCACCGTCACGAACTGGAAAGACGTCGGCGGGCAGAGCCAGCCGATCGTCGTCATCAATCGAGCCCCGGGCTCGGGCACGCGCGCCGTGTTCGGCAACATCGTTCTGGGTGGCGACAAATTTGTCGAATCGCAGACGGAGGACAACTCGGGGGCCCTCGTCGCCAAGCTTAAGCAATCGAAAGGCGCGATCAGCTACCTTGCGCTGTCGTTCGTGGATCCGGAGCTCAAGGTGTTCAGCCTCAAGGGCGATGCCGGCGCCGTGGAGCCGGGAGCGGCCTCGATCACGACCGGGAGCTACCCGATCTGGTCGTACGAGCACATGTTCACCAAAGGCGCGCCGAACGAGGCAACGAAGGCGTTCCTCGACTACATGACTTCCGCCGATTTCCAGGAACAGGTGCTTCCGACCGTGAAGGGCTTCATCCCCGTCACGCAGATGAAGACGTCGCGCGACAAGGACTAACATCTCCGTGAGCAACATGGCCGTAGCAGACGCCCCGGCGACCGAGGGGGGCCACCCTTACCGGGTCAAGCCACGAGTTCTCGAGTCGGTCGTTCGCGGGGCGCTCGTCGGCTGTGCGGCCTTCGTCGTCGCGACGACCATCGCGATGCTGGCGTTCCTTGCCCAGACGGGCATCAAAGGAATCGCCGAAGTCGGTCTCGGGCAAATCCTCACCGGTACAGTGTGGAAGCCCGAGGCCGATTCGTTCGGCGGATTCGCCCTGATCGCCGGGACGTTCGCGACGGCCGTCGGCGCGATCCTCATCGGGGCGGCGCCCGCGGTTCTATCCGCGGTCTACCTCACGGAGTTCGCTTCCGCGGCCGTCGGCCGGACGTTCCGCCGGGTCATGGAGATTGCTTCCGCGGTACCGAGCGTCGTCTACGGGTGGCTCGCGCTCGTGTACCTGACGCCGCTGACCGACGCGCTGGGCCACGGAATCTACGGTGCGGACGCGCCCGTGAGCGGCGTGGGAATCGCCGCGAGCGCGATCCTCCTCGCCATCATGATCGCTCCGACGGTCCTCTTGCTTTCGCTCGATGCGCTGTCGCGCGTGCCGCGCGCCCTTCGCGAGGCGAGCGCCGCGCTCGGCGCTTCGCCGTGGCAGACGGCGTTCAACGTCTCGGTCCCGTACGGCTGGCGCGGTGTCCTCGTGGCGGTCTTCTACGGCTTTGCGCGCGCAGCCGGCGAGACCATGGCGGTGCAGATGGTCATCGGAGGCGCCCGCCGCCTGCCGGCGAATCTGTTTTCGCCGACGACCACGATCTCCGCGCAAATCGTGATGGACATGCAAGAGGCTCGGCCGGGCACCGTCCAGAACGACGTGCTCTTCTCGATGGCGCTCGTGTTGCTCGTCGTGTCGGTCATCGTGGTCCTCATCACGCGCACCCTCGCGCGGCGGCAGGGCCGATGAGCGCGTCGCCTGGTACGGCGTCGGGTTCGCCCACGCGCCGCGGCTCGCTCAACCGCGATCAGCGCGCGGGGAGCGCGCGAGAGACGGCCCTGAGAGGCATGCTCGGCATCGCGACGCTGCTCCTTGCGTCCGCCTATGCGCTGGCGCTGCTCTACCTCGTCCTCCGGGGCGGCGCCAAAGTCGTGTCGTTCACGGCCTACGCGATGCCGCTCGCAGGCGTCGATCACGAAGACGTCATGCGCGGAATCGTCGCCGCATGCTTCTTCGGGGGGGCCGCGTATTGCGCCATCGCGCTCCTTCGCGTCGCGACGACCCGCGGCAAGCCCTGGACCGCCCGCACCGAGCAG
>DATHQY010000197.1:0-27057 GCA_035482215.1 Polyangiaceae bacterium
AATCGCAGGTGCGCTCGACCGCTTGTGGGTCGAACCGACGGCTTCGATCGACACCGGCACCAAGGCGCGTGATGGTCGCGCGTTCGGTGACGGCTTCGAGCGAACCGTCCTGCTTCCGATCAGCGACGAGAAGCAGGACGGTATTCGTTCCGATGTCGACCGTGGCGACGCGCATGTCGTTCACCGCGGCGAAGGAGCTTCGCCTCGGTGTTCCATCATCAGTTCGCCATGTCCTTCAAGTTGAGCATCTCTTCCACGTTCGGTTGCAGGACGAGCTCGACGCGGCGGTTCTTGGCTTCTTCTTCGCGCGTCTGCTGATCGACCGTTCCCGCGACCGGATCCATCTGGCCGTAGCCTGCCGCCGCCCAGTGGGTCGGATCGAGACCGCCACCCGTCGGCGCGCCCTTCGTGTCGCCCTTGTCCGGCGCGACGAGGAACGTGAGAACTTGGCGGGCACGCATCAGGCTGAGGCCCCAGTTGTCGAAGTACTGACCCGCATAAATCTCCTTGTCGGTGTGGCCTGCGACCTGGAAGTTACGCGTGCTCAGCGTGCTATCGCCCTTTACGACGTCGGCGACCTGCTTGAGCACTTTCTTTCCGTCGGGCTTGAGCGTGTCCTTGCCCGAATCGAAGAGGATGTCGCCCGGCAGCTGGATGACCATCCGGTTGTTGCGCACGACGACCTTGAGCCCCACGCTCGTCAACTTGTCGAGGCGTGACTTCAGGTCGCGAAACCGCGCCTTCATGTCGTCGAGCTGCTTCAGCCGCGCTTCGTATTCCGCCATCGCTTGCTTCAGCTTCGACTTCTCGTCCTCGGAGCGTGAAAGACCCATGCCCAAGTCCTTGAGCTTGGCTTTCAGATCGTCGATCTGCTGCTGCGCGGCCGCGTACTTCTGATCGTCGTCCGCATGACGCTTGTTGGCGGCGTCAAGGTCGGCCTTGAGCTTTGCGATATCGCGTTGCGCCTGCTGCCACTCGTCCTCGCTGTGACCGCATCCGGAAACCACGAATGAGGCGAGAAACATCAGGAGCAGCACGCCAACGCGGAGCTTCAGTCTGTGCATCGGTGACCTCGTTATTGTCCTGGAAAAACGCTGCGACGGTATCGACCGATATCGGACGGGTCAAGGTGACATCGGCTGCGTTTCGACAGGTTCCGCGCGCGTCCGGACCGCCGCTCAGCACCCTGTCAACTTTTTTGATTGACACCTAACGTAGGTGACCATATACGTCATCTCAGATCCGCCTCAACCCAGGAGGGAAGCGAGATGGCTGCAAAGAAGGGCGCAAAGAAGGCCAAGAAGAGCGCCGGCAAGAAAACGAAGACCACGAAGAAGGCTGCCAAGACCGCGAAGAAGCCGGCAAAGCGGAAGCCTGCAAAAAAGCCAGCCAAGCGGGCAGCCGCCAAAAAGCCCGTGAAAAAGGCGGCGCCCCGGTCTGCAGGGAAGACCCCCGCGGCGGCATCCAAGGCTGCCCCGAAGTCAGCTCCGCCGGCCGGCGTTCCGTCAATGCTGGGCGGCGCTCCGACATCGAGCCACGGGGCCGACGACGGAGACGAATAGAGCCGCGTTTCTTTCATCACAGGGCTTCCTTCGCGCTTTTTCCAGGTGAAGGGAGTCCGGTCCGCTGCGGCCGGACCCGTGCGAAGGCGTCCCGAGCAATCGAGGCGCCTTTCGCACTTTTGTCTCCAAGCTGCACGCGAACCCCGGTTGCGTCAGCCGACCGCGCGGCCCAACCCTGACGATTCGTCACCAAGGTAGAGCTTCAGCGATTCGGCGGCGGCTCGGCGGTCGAAGGTTGCCCCCAGCAGTTCTTCGCGTTCGCCAATGGTGACGAGCAATTCGTTGGCGAAAGCAGCGAAGTACTCCGCCTCGGCGACGGCTCGATCGAACGCCGCCTCGTCTCCAATCTCGGCCTGGCGAAGCCGGCGCATCGCCGTCGCAAAGGCATCCACCCGCGGATAGGCCGCCGCGCGGAGGAGCGGATAGCCGAGACCGCGGAAGTACTCGGAGAACTCGCGCACGAACGCATGGGGCGAGCCGCCCGATCCCCAGGCATCGACTCGCGAGCGCGCGACCGACCTCGCCTTTTGCGAAAACGCCCGGGCGATTTGGGCAAACATCCATACGTCGCGCCGGAGGCGCTCGCTCAGCGCGCGCCGTGCACCGGCGTCGTCGAATACCGTGTGGAGGTCGAGACCCGCGCCCAAGGAGGACGCGAGAAACATGACCCCGCCCTGGAGCGTGGGGCGAAGATTGTCGGCACATCGCCGGACTGCGACCGCCAACTCCGTGGGAGAAGGCGATGCCTCGAGGGCGGGAAAGTCGCGCTCGAACGTCCGTCGCACCTCGAGGCGAACGTTCGAAGCAATGCCTTCGAGAGCGGCCTTGAGTTCCGCGAGCTCACGGCTGCGTGCGAGCAGCGGTCCGAACGCGACGTCCAAATCGTTCGCGAGTGTCTGAAAGACGTCCGCGTCGAAGGCGTCCGCGAGGACCGGTCCGGCGCGGCGCCGAACGTAGCCGGAAAGAGCCCGCGCGTCCGAGCGAAGAACGCTCACGGCAACGTAGACCATCCCCACCGTGCGACGGGGGGAGTCGGAGCCATCGCTCGCCGTCGTCTCGATCCAGGCGAGGTACCGGAGCATTCGAAAGAGCGAGAGAAACGTGAGCGCGACGAGACGCCGCGCCGGCTCACCGGGAACCGCGCGAACGACGTCGAGCATCCGCGCGTTCGCGATCCGATCGAATTCGGGCCGGAACTCCAGCGAGGCGAGCGGGTTGAAAAAAGTATCTTGTGCAATCTCGCGCGAGGCGAGCGCCAACAGCGAATAGAAGAGACGAAACGAAACACGAGGCAGGCGCGCGAGTCCCGCCGTGACTTCGAGCACGTGCGACATCGCGTGGCGCAGGACGAAGAGCGATTGCTCCGGAGATTCTCGGTCGTAGCGATCGCCGAGGAGGCGCGTCCGCACTCGTTCGTCCGGCAGAACCGTCTCGAGGTAGCGCTGGAAGACGAAGGCCTTCTCGCGATCCGCCAGCAAGACGCGGCACGTTTGCACGACCCGACCGAGCGCCTCGCGCACCACTGCCGCGTGGGGGCGGAAGTCCTGAGCGACGATCGGCGCCTTCTTCGGCGGTCCGCCGTGATTGCGGGTGCTTGCGAAACACGCCATTCCCTTGAGGAGAATCTCCAGTTCGAAGAGATGCTCCACCTTGCGGTCCACGTCGAGGTTCGAGAGCCATGCCTCGCGCGCCTGCACGTGCTCCTTGTGCATTCCGCGTGTGTCACGCAGAAGCTCGTCGTAGACGTCGTCGCCGTTCCGATTCGGCCCGGCGCGCATACTCATGGCAAGAGAGCCGGCCGAGGCGACAATCTACTCGGCATGGTGCCGCTCGGCCCCGTGTGGGTGGAACGTGAACGGATACGAAGCTTTGCTTTCGAAGCCGCCCTGGCTGGGCGCGAATTGAATTTTCTTTATGATATTTGTGACGCAGTCGACTATCGAGGGCTCGGTAATCGTGCTGCGCGATTCATCGAGAGACGTGCTCGTCACGTTCCCTTTCGAATCAATCGTCCACTGAACGGCGAGCGTCCCTTCGACGCCGGGATGGCTGGCAAGCCCCCTGTCGTAACAGGCCCGGGCCGCGTCCCGATGGCTCACGATGATCGCCTTGATGTCCGCGGGCGTGCGACCCGGGTCGTGCGAATGCCCGCCGCTCGCCGTGCCTGCATCGGGCGGGGACACCGTCGCCTCGGAATGCGCTTCCGCGAGCTTGACCCCTTTGAGCTCACCGGCGTCGCTCAGCAGCAACGTGGTCGTCGGCTCGTGCGGAGCGCCCGCATCCCCGATCCCGGCCGTCGACGCCGCATTCGACTCCCCTGGTTGCGGCGGCGGCGCCGCCGCCTGTCCGCCCCCGCAAGCACTCGCGAGAAGGAAAACGGTTGCACCCAGGTAGGGGGATATCGCCGAAGTCGTTCGCGTTTGCATGCGGCCAGGTTACAGCATGTCGGTCCTCGACGAAGCCACCCTTGCGTGCTTCGCTTAGACGAGCGTGTCGATCGCTGCGCCTTCTGCCGCTCTGGGGCCCTACGACCTGCTCGTGGAAGTCGCCGCGGGTGGAATGGCGACCGTTTACGTAGCGCGGCATTCGGAGGGCGCGCGCGACTCTGGGCTCGTCGCGATCAAGCGCCCCCATCGCCATCTGGCGGTGGACAAAGCGTTCCTGACGATGCTCGTCGACGAAGCGCGCCTCGCGTCTGCCATCGACCATCCGAATGTCGCCAAAGTCCGAGAGCTCCGATTCGATTCCGGCGTGCCGTTCATCGTCATGGATTACGTCGAAGGAGCCTCTCTCGCCGACCTGCGGCGCGAGCTGGGCGCCGTCGACCGCAGACTGGACGCACGGCTCGGAAGCAGCATTGCGCTCGACGCCCTGGAAGGCCTACAAGCCGCCCATGAATTGAAGGATGCGCGGGGCAACCCGCTCACGATCATCCATCGCGACGTATCTCCCCACAACATTCTCGTTGCGTGCGACGGCCGTGCGCTTCTCACCGACTTCGGAATCGCAAAAGCCCAAGATCGGATTCAAACGACGCGAACGCACGAGGTCAAAGGCAAGCTCGCCTACCTCGCGCCGGAGCGAGTCGACGAACGTCGCATGTGTACCGTGCAGAGCGACGTATTCTCGATGGGCGTCGTCCTCTGGGAATGCCTTGCCGGGCGTCGTCTCTTCCGCGATGGAGAGGTGTTCGAGGTGTTGCACGATATCGTCCACGCTCCGATCCCCCGCCTCGGAGAGCTGGGCGCGCAAGTGCCCCGAGCCCTGGACGACGCGATTGCCCGGGCCCTCTCGCGCGACCTCGGCACCCGCTTTCCCAGCGCGCGCGCTTTTGCCGAGGCCATCGCCGCTTCGATGGACACCGACCGAGCCGACGCGCGCGCCGACGTGGCGAAGGTCATGGCGAGCGTCTTCGAGTCGACGATTCGCGAGCGGCGCGAGCGAATCCAAGATGCGCTCGATCGGCCGCCGTCGCCGTCGCGAACGGTCGAACACCGGGAGACCCACGACGAACCGCCCCCGTCGAGCGCCACGTACGGAACGATTCTGGACGCGCTTGCGCCGAAATCACCCGACGGCCGGTATCTAGGTCACGCCGACGCGAAGGGCAGCGGAACGACCGCGCGGCGTCGCGCATGGATGGTCAACGGCGGCGTGTTGCTCTTCGGTCTATCGGTGGGCGGCGTGCTGACCGCCGTCCTGATGAACGGTTGGAGCCAATCGCCACCCCGACCGTCCGAGGCGAGCTCCGTCGCTACGAGCCTGCTGTCGGCAGAACGCGCCCCCAGCGCGAACCCCGCCTCCGTGGGGCCAACCGAAGAGAGCGTCCCTCCCCCTCCAGAGACGGTCGACCCGCCGGATGCAGGGGCCGATGCAGGACCGCGTGGGGCGCATGCGCGCGTCCTGCGGCCCATCGGCACCGTTCGCAACGGTTTCACGAAGCTTCGCTAAACGCGAGTCGCCCCGCCGATTCGAACGTTGCCGGCCGGCTCTAGCTGGCCGCGCGCAAGAAGGGCTCCCACTCTTTGAATTTCCAGCCGCTGCCGAGGAGAATCTGCGCCGTCATCGTCCACTTGGGACGGAACGGCCCTCGAGCGAGGCGCATGTTCGCTTCCTCGGGCGTCTTCCAGCCCTTGCGCAAGTTGCACGAGCGGCAGGCCGTCACGAGGTTCTCCCACGAGTCGTCGCCCCCGCGCGATCGCGGCATCACGTGATCGATGTTGAGCTCGCGAAGCGGCGGACGCTTGCCGCAATACTGGCACTGGTGCGCGTCCCGGAACATCAAGTTCCTGCGCGTGAGACGCACCGTGACACGCGGCGTGCGATCGTAGTGGAGGAGATGGACGACCCGGGGCACGCGAAGAGCACCGTTCACGATCGGAATCGCGTCGTCGTCCTCGCGCACCGGCAAGCTTCGCCAAAGCTCGAAGTCGTGCGATTCGCCGCCCTCATCGATCGCGAGCGCGACTCCCCCGTAAAGCAGGACGATCGCGCGCTTCACCGTCGTCACCTGCACCGGGACGAGGTAGCGGTTCAGAACGAGTACGGGAAGCGAAAGTACGTCAGTCATCGTCGGCGCGGTCGGCCGTATTCTACGGCTTAGAGTACCGCCGCATTCCCTCCGTCCATCGCAAGCGCGGGCATCACGAACGGTATTGTACACGGGGCCAGCGCTTTTCGCAGCGGCCCGCGAACGCTCGGTGTTTGACGGCGCCGACGTCGACGCTACGCTGTCGCTAGGCGCCATGGCGGACGAACTTCACGGATTCACAGTGCCGTCCGACGCATCGCGGCGGCGCCGGCACGAGGACTCGGAAGAGCCCGGAGCGCGCCGCTGGATGGGCCCGGCCATCGCCGTCGGGCTCACGATGGGCGCCGCGGCCATCGCCGTACTCGTTCTCACCGGGATGCAGTCGAACGCGATTTACTCGAAGCCGGTCGACCAGCTGCTCGGCGACAAAGTGAAGTTTCTCGGTCGCCCCGTTCGCGCGGAAGGGAACCTCGTGCACGGATCGCTCGAGAAACGCGATCAGCCGTGTGAGTACCGCTTCACCATCGCGAAGAACGGCGCGAGCCTGCCGGTTCGGTTCGCCCAGTGCGTCGTGCCGGACACGTTCCGCGATGTGGCTGGGATGGACGTGGGGGTCACGGTCGAAGGGGAGCTCAAGCCCGACAATACGTTCGAGGCGACCAGCGTTCTCGCGAAGTGCCCGAGCAAGTACGAGATGCAGGAGCGAAAGCAGCGCGGCGAAGAAATGCCGCACGGGCCGTTCGCCACCGAATAAGTTGGCGGCTGCCCGGCGCCGATGTTGCTGAGTTGACTTGGCCGGCCCTGTGATAGGGTTCCGCGCTCGTGGCGATCCAGCGATTCCTCCGACCGCAAGCCCTCACCCTCGTGCTCGCCGTTTTCGGAGCAACGGCGCTCGCGACGAGCGCGTCGGGGCAGGAGCCCGGGACCGAGTATCCGCCCCCCTGTGACGCGTCGACCGTCACGAAGGGCGACATCGATCGGGCCCACACGGTATTTCTGAGCGGCAAAGACTTCCTCGAAGAATCGAACTACGACAAGGCGATCAGCTACTTCAAAGACGCCTACGCGATCGACTGCAGCATTCACGCAATCCTGCCGATCATCGCCACTGCGTACGAACGGAAGGGCGACAAGGCCGCGGCGATACGCGCGCTTCAGGAGTACGTCCGACGCGCGCCCGCAGCCCCCGATCACGACACGATCGAGCGGCGCATCCGCAATCTCGCCGACCAGATTCCGCGCGAGCCACCGCCCGCGCCAGGCGCATCGGCGGCCACGCCGGCCGCCCCATCGGCGAGCGCCGCAGCCCCTTCGGCCTCGATCGCACCCGCAGCACCGAGTGCCCCGCCGGCCGCAAGCGCGCCCGGCCCCGTAGCGCCAAGCTCGGAGCCGCAACATGGCGCGAGCCCCGTCCCCTGGATCCTCGTGGGCGTCGGCGGCGCGGCCGTCATCGGGGGAGTCGTGCTCTACGGGGTCGGCGTCTCCGACGTGAACAGCGCGGTAGACGCGTGCCCCACACGAAGCCACTGCAGCTCCGCCACCGCCGACCAGGGCAATCGCGGGCGTGGCCTCGAGGTCGCGGGGGGCGTCGTGGGCGGGATCGGAATCGCCGCCGTAGGTGGTGGTCTCTTGTGGCATTTCCTCACGCACAGCACAGACGGAGCACCGGCGCCGACCGTGTCGTTCGGCCCGGGTGGCGGCAGCGTTTCACTGGCAGGCCGCTTCTAACGGACGCTGTTCGGAAAGCTGGAAACGACCGCGGCGTCGACCGCGATCGACGGACTCTGCAGCACCACGCGCAGGCCCCCGAAACCGCCGACCTGACTCACCGCGTCCGCGGGCGTCATCGGCATGACGGATTCGCTTCCGTCCGTCCCAGCCACGCACAACGACTCTCGCATCGAGACTCCGAGTGATCCGGCTCGCGATCTAAGGCAAGCTTTCCTCATGCTCATCACGTCCCCGCCCAGCGCACGCGGCACCGTGCGGCAAGGCGGCAAAGAGGAGCTGCGCGCGTCCGTCCTCAAGACGTATTTGCTGCGCGTCCGCACGGAGAAGGGCGAACGCGCGGTTCGGCAGCTTCTCGCGACCGCCGGGATCGACTCGGGCGTCGTCGACAACGAGACGGGCTGGGTGAGCCAGCTCGCCGCGAAGCGAGCGCTCCGTGCGATCGCCGAGCTGCTCGGGCGCGACGCCATTCGCCATCGCGGCGAGTGGACGACGCATGCCGAAGCGCTCGGCGTTCTCGTTCGCATGCTCCGCACGAGCACGCGACCCATCGATGCGTATCGCTATCTCGCCCAGAACGCGCGCGAGGTGACGCGAATCGGTACCTGGGAGATCGAAGAGAGCTCCGCATCGGATCGGCCTCGCGTCGCCCCTGCGGAGTCGCTGCGCATGACGTACAAGCTACGCAGCGACGGGAGCGACGATCCCGCGGATCGCGCCGACGGCGCGGGCGAAGAGCTTCTTTGCGACGCCCGCGCGGGCGAGCTCGCGAGCTTCCCGCAGATCTGGGGCCTCGCGGAGGCGGAGATCAAACACGAGTCGTGCATCGCGAAGGGCGCCGATGCGTGCGTCTACTCGGTGCAGTGGAAGGTCCGCCGTTCGCGAGTCGGCTTGTTCGCCGGCGCGGCCGGCGCGGCCGCGGCATGCGGCGGCGTCGTGGCCCTCACCGGGGGCGCGCTGGCGGGAACGCTCGCAGCGGGGCTAGGCGCGGTGCTCGGCGGCGGCGCCGGGTTCATGATGGACCGGTCGAAGGAGGAGTACGCCTCGCGCACGTTCGAGCGAAACCGAATCGCGGCTCTCGAACGCGGTCTCGAGCTGCGCGGGGAGACGGGCGCGGCCCCCGGCGACCTCGCCGGCACCGTGCTCGGGGGCAAGTACCGCATCGGGCGCAAGATCGGCTCGGGTGGAATCGGAGTCGTGTACGCGGCGGAGCACGTCGCGCTGGGCCACGAAGTCGCGATCAAAGTCCTGCGCGGCGCGGCGGCGCGCGACGGGGGCGAAATCGCGCGATTGCGGCGCGAAGCGTACATCCAGGTGCACGTCGAGCATCCGAACGTGGTGCGTGTCCTGGACCTCGATCAGATGCCCGACGGGAGCATCTACGTCGTGATGGAGCGGCTACTCGGCCGCTCCCTCGCGGACAAGCTCGCGCGCGACGGCCTGCTCGCCCCCGCGTTCGCGATCGGCACCTTCGTCCACGTGTGCCGCGGTCTCGATGCGGCGCACAAGAAGGGCGTCGTCCACCGCGATTTGAAGCCGGGCAACATCTTCCTGTGCGACGACGGGGTCGCCAAGGTGCTCGACTTCGGCATGAGCAAGCTCGCGAGCGCCGAGTCGCTCACGCAAACCGGGTACACGCTCGGTACGCCCGAGTACATGGCGCCGGAGCAGTGCATCGGTGCGCAGGTCGAGCCCCGCACGGACATTTATGCGCTCGGCGTGATGATGTACGAAGCGCTGACCGGCGAGCTGCCGATCGTGGCGCAAACGCGGCGCGAGTTGCTGGATCTGCACCAGCGCCAGATTCCGATTCCGATGCGGCAGCGAAGACCGGATCTCCCCCTGCCGGAGGGGCTCGACGCGGCCGTCATGCGATGCCTGAAGAAGCGGCTGAACGAGCGGCCAAAGAGCGCCGCGCAGCTCGAGCAGCTGCTCGCGGCCGTCCCGCTCGAGGGCTTGCCGCACGCGTATCCGCCCGGCGTCGGCAAGCGCTCCGCGGCGCCGTATACCCTCGATGCGGGGGCGCACACGGCGCCCGGGCCCGCGGCCGACGTCATCGAAGAACGGGAATAGCCCGGTACCGGCCGAGGCAGCCCCGTGGCGCGGGATGTCAGCCGCGTAGCAGCCAGACCATCCCCGCGAGGCTGAGCACCAGAATCACGAGCGCCGCCGTCATCACGAGGCCGTCCGCGATGGACCAACCGGCACCGTCGTTTACGACCCGCTTCGGTTTCGCCGGTTCGGGCCGGTCTCCGTCGCTTGCGACGAGCGCACGCTCGCCCGCCTCCGAGAGGACCGGCGCCACCTTCTCCGCGCCGGTCGGCGCGTTCTCGCCGGCCGCCGGCGGTGGGCGCGCCTCCTCGGGCATGTTCTCGTCCGCTGCGCCCTCGATGCGAGCGAGCGCTTCGCTCACGGGCTCTTCGAGCCCGAGCACCGTCCTCCCGATCCGGATCATCTGGTGCGAGCGCCAGAGCGTCTCGCGATCGCGGGCGAGCGCGACCTCCCCGAGCCACGTCCCGTTCTTCGTCCCGAGGTCGCGGACGTAGACCTGCCCGTCCCGCAAGACCGCGCACATGTGCTCGCGCGAAGCGTCCGCGTCGGCGAGCGCGAGGTCGCAACCCGCACCGCGACCGATCGTGCATTCGCGTCCTTCCTCCGCGAGGGGGAGCACCGCGCCCTGATCGCGGCCTTCGACCACGCGCACGCGCGTCGTCGGATCTGTGCCGATCTCGTTCATCGCCTGCGACACGAGGGCGAGCGCGAGATCGCGCGTCGCCATGGCCAGATCCCGCGTGACGGGGTTTTGGTCGATGAGCACCTCGAGCGCGATGTGACCGACGCGCACCGTGCTGCCCGATCGGAGGATGCGCGAGGTGCGCGGAGCGACGCGCACCCCGCCGACGAACGTCCCGTTCGTGCTCCCCTCGTCGACGACCGCGAAGTCGGTGCCTTGCAGGCGCAGCGTCGCGTGACGGTGGCTCACCGCCGGATCCGGCAGACGAACGTCGCTCCCCGCTCCGCGCCCGATGACGACCCGCGCGGCGGCATCGAACGTCAACCTTGCGGTCTCGTCCCCGGTCTTCGAACGAACGATCACGGTGATCGGCATGGACGCGGCAATGCGAGCGTGCGCTAGATCGGAGGTCTGCTCGCGAGCACCGGCCGGTAATCCGTCGTGCGCCGTTCGATCCACGCGATCACCGATTCCGAAACGTCACGCCCGACGTGGCGGCTCAGTTCCTGGATTCCCGTCGGCGACGTCACGTTGACTTCCGTCAGCTTGCCGCCGATGAAGTCGAGACCCACGAAAATGAGTCCGTCCGCCAGAAGGCGCGGCCCCATGTCCGCGATGATGCGCCGCTCGCTCTCGGTGACCTCGCAAGGCTCGACGCGGCCGCCCGCATGGATGTTCGACCGCACGTCGTCCTCGCGTGCGATGCGGTTGATCGCGCCGAGGACCTGCCCCTCGAGCAGGAGAACCCGCTTGTCGCCCGCGCGAACCGCCGGCACGTACTCCTGCACCATCGCGTGGCGCCTGCCTTCGCCCGTGATCGCGTCCACGATGGACCGCGTGTTTCGGTCCGACTTGGAGACCGTCATGACTCCGCTTCCTCCCGCCCCGTCGAGCGGTTTGACCACGGCTTCGCCCACGCTTGCGATGAACGCATGGATGCGATCGCGGTCACTCGCCACGAGCGTCTTCGGCATGTAGCGCGCGAAGTTCAGCGTATAGAGCTTCTCGTTCGCGTCGCGGAGGCCGCGCGGGTCGTTCAGGACGAGAGTTCGCCCGCGCAGCGTCTCCAGCATCAGCGTGAGATAGAGGTACTCCGCGTCGAAAGGCGGATCCTTGCGGATGAAGACGCATTCGACGTCCGCGAGCCGCACGTCTTCGGGAGCGCCGTGGACGAAGTGGGGGGCGGAGTCGCTCACGCGAACGGGCCGCACGCGCGCCCACGCTTCGCCCCCGACCATGTAAACGTCACGGGCCTCGCAGTGGAGCGCCACGTGCGCGCGACGTTGCGCCGCGCGCTGGAGAGCGAACGTCGTGTCTTTTTGGGGATGGACGCGGTCCATCGGGTCCATGATGAAAACGAGGCGCATCGGGCGCCATCATAGCCAATGTCGGCCGGTCCGCTTGCGGCCACGCCGCGCTTATCGATCGTCGTACGCCAGGGCGGCGATTTGCGCGCTCTCGTCCGGATCCAGGTCACTCGCCAACAGATAGCCGACGCCGGCTCGCTGCGTCGCCGCGACCGAATAGCCCTTCTCGCGGCCGACGCGCACCTCCGCGGTGCCGACGGCGCGCGGCGAAAGGTTCGCGTCGCCCACCTGAATCTTCTCGGCGTCGTACACGAGGATGCTCACGCGGCGCGCGTTGTCCCCCGATCCGACGATGTACTGAAGCATGGCCGCCCGCTGCGACTGCAGCGGCACCACGCGCCCCCCGACGAGGTGAGCGCCCATTCGCTCGAAGTTCGCCGGGTGAACCGGAAAGCCCACGTAGCGCTCCAAGCTCCGAACGTCGCGCGCATTCGTGACCTCGGGCGGCAGTGGCTGCGAATGCTCCGCCACGAGCTCCGCGAGAAGATCGTCGCCGAAGCCCGCCACCGACGACTTCTGGACGTTCGACTTGGCGCCGGTCGGGACCGTGCTCCACATGAGGGCAATCGCCGCCGCCGTCGCGAGCGGAACGAGGGTGCGCAACCTTGCGCGGCGCGCGGACCCGTTCGCCGCGATACCGGCATCCGCGGTGCGAGCCTCGTCGCGCGAGCGTTCTGCCGCCATCGCATTGCCGATTCGGTCCCGAAGCCCGTTCGGAGCCGGCCCCCGCACGACCCGCTTCAGCGACGCACGCATCGCCTGGAGGAGGCGCACTTCCTCACGGCAGCCGTCGCACTCTTCGACGTGCTCTTCGATTTCGATCAGCTTGGAAGCCTCGAGCTGCCCGTCCAAGTACGAACCGAGCATCCGCGCCCGATCCCTGCACTCGTGCGTGGTCATGCCGCACCTCGCTTGCGGCGGTACTCGGCAAGGTCGGCGGTCTTCGCCGGCTTGCCGTTCTGGGCGCCGGCGTGGTTCGCTCGCTCGCCGGGACGGTCGCCCACGCGCTCCTCACCCTTCACGATCCCGAGAGAGAGAGCGTGGTTGTAGAGCGCCCTCTGCAGAAGCTTGCGGCCGCGGTGCAGCCGGCTCATCACCGTGCCGATCGGGCAGCCCATGATTTGCGCAATCTCTTCGTACGAGAATTCCTCAACGTCGCAGAGCACGACCGCCAAGCGGAACTCCGCCGGCAGCGCGTCGAGCGCGTTGCGGATCTCGGTTTCGACGAGCGGCATGAGTGCCAGAGTCTCCGAGTCCCGAAGCTGCCGCATCGTGCTCGCGCTGACCCAACCGTCCGCCAGCGGATCCGCGTCGGGCCCGTCGAGCACCGATCGTTCCAGGCCACCCCGACGGTACTTGTTGATGAACGTGTTCGTCAGGATGCGAAAGAGCCACGCTTTGAGGTTGGTCCCGGCGAGAAACTGCTGTCGGGCGCGCATCGCTTTCACGAACGCGTCTTGCACCAGGTCTTCCGCCTCGGTGGGATTGCGTGTCAGTTTGCATGCGACGCCGTACATCGCGTCGAGGTGGGTCAGCGCCTCGTCCGTAAACGGGTCACTCTTGGCCGAGTCGGTGGCAGCAGGCATCAGAATTCGCCTTTCCGGATTCCTAGCTCGAACAAGGCGCGCCTGCCGCCTATTCCGGTCCTCCGTCACTCCGGGGGATGGGGGCCGCCGTTGACTTTCCGCTCGATCTCCTCCAGCCGCTCGTTCAACCGGCGCACTTCGTGCTGGAGCTGCTGAAGCGGCCGAAATGTCGCGAGAATCGACTTGATGCGCTCGTCGAGCTGATGCTGCACTTCTTCGAGCTTTTCCTTGGCCTGATCGACCAGGGTCGGCTTGACGTCCTTTGCGGGCGGGACCTCGACCCGCTCGTCGGTGCCTTTTCCGCCGGGGATGAGCCGGCCGATCGGGCCTTCGCGCAGGTCGGCGAGGACCTTCTCCGTCCGTGAGTGAATGAGCTCCTTCAGCGTCTGCAGGGGGACGTTCCGCGAGTGCGCCTTCTGCTCTTCGTAGATGATCTGCGCGAGGGTCACCTCGGTCAGATCGTCTTTGGTGTTGTTGTCGATGATCTGCACTTCCTCACCGCTGCGCACCATTTCGGCGATCTGGAGGAGAGTGACGTACCTGCTGTCCTTGGTGTCGTAGAGCTTCCTGTTCGAGTATCGTTTGATGACGCGGCGCGGGCGTTCCGGCGGCGGAGACGGCGAGGCGGATTCCTCGGGTTTGGGGTCCACGAACGTTCTCCTGTCGGGGGACGAGGGCGCGGTTCGCGCGCAGGACCGACTCCATATTATGACGCAAAACGGCGGAGGAGAATACACGGGGGTTCAGCCGGCCGCGACCGCGACCGCTTTGGCGCTCGATGGCGTGACCTTCCGGTATCCGCACGCGGCGCAAGACTCGCTCTCGGGCGTTACACTGTCCGTCCGTGCGGGGGAGGTCGTCGCGCTCCTCGGTGCCAACGGCGCGGGAAAGTCCACCCTCCTTCGCCTGGCGGCCGCGCTCCTGGCTCCGACGGAGGGCAGGGCGCGGATCGACGGCACGGACGCGCGCGCTCTCCCGCGGCGGGCGATCGCGCGAACCGTGGCGTTCGTCTCCCAGAGCGAACAAGCGCCCACCGGGTTTCGCGTGCGCGAGGTCGTCGCCATGGGTCGCGCGGCGCACCAAGGCGCGTGGATGCACGAGCAGCCCCACGACACACACGCCATCGAAGAGGCCCTCCGCCGTTGCGACGTCGCGGCGCTGGCCGAACGGCGGATCGAGACGCTGAGCGGCGGCGAGCAGCGCCGCGTCGCCATGGCACGGGCGCTCGCGCAGAAGCCCCGCCTCTTGCTGCTCGACGAGCCCGCCGCTTTTCTCGACGTGAGGCACCGGATCGAGCTCTATGCGCAAGTGGCGGACGTCGCCCGCGACGAGGGGATCGCCTGCCTGATCGCGCTCCACGACCTCGATGCGGCCATGCGTTTCGCTTCGCGTGCGGTTCTCTTGCAGGAGGGCCGGCTCGCCGTAGACGGCCCGCCTGCCGAAGTGATGACGCCTGCGCGCCTCGGAGCCGCGCTGGGTGCGCGCGTCGTCGCAGGCGTCCACCCCGAGAGCGGTGAGCGCTATTTTCTCGTGCTTTGACCTCTCGTGGCGGGCGCGGAACCGGGCGCGGCGCCGTGAGTCGCACCGGCGCTCGGGAGCTAGAGCGCCTTGCGAATCAGACGCTCGAGCTCTTCGTCGTCGGTCAGACCCGTCCGTATGGCGACGACTTTGCCCGCGGGCGAAATCACCACCAGCGTGGGCAGACCTTCCACGCCGTACCGCCGCGAGACGGCGCCCGTTTCGTCGTGGACGATCGGATAACTCAGCCCCTCGGACTGCGCGAAGGCCCGAGGATCGCCTTGATCGGGCGTGTCCGTGTCGATGCCGACGACGGTCACGCCGCGATCGCGCCACCGACGGGAAAGCGCGTCGAGAATCGGCGTCTCGGCGCGGCATGGCCCGCACCACGTCGCCCAGAAATCCAGCACGACGACGCTGCCGTGCAGATCGCCGACGCCGAGCGGGCCGGGTTTCCCGTTGGCGACCACGTCGAGCCGAAAATCCGGTGCGTCGTGGCCGAGCAGCGGGCCCGTCTGCTCCGGGAAGAGGCGCGGGAGGAACGCGAAGCCCGCAAGCAACACCCCGAGGAGCGCAACGGCGCCCAGTGTCCCCATCCCTCCGGCCTCCGGAGGGGAGGGCTGCGTGCGCTCGAGGGGTGTCACGCAGCCGACCGCCGCCCGGGGCGCGAGACGGGCCCCGCTTCGGTCGCATCGTTCGTGACGGCCGCGATGGCGAGCGAATGCGGAGGCGGAAGCGCCACGACGAACGCCGCGCCACCAAGCCTCTCGCTCGTCTCCGCCGTGATCGCGCCGTTGTGCTCCACGACGATCTTCTTGACGATCGCGAGGCCGAGCCCCGTGCCTTCCGCCTTCGTCGTGAAATATGGATCGAAGATCCGCTCGCGCGCCGCCGCCGGGACGCCCGGTCCGTCGTCTTCCACGACGATGGAGGCCGCATCGTTGACGCAGCGGGCATGCACGATCACGTGCCCGCGCGGCACGCCCTCGCGTGCCTCCGGCCGCGAGACGCGGATCGCTTCGACCGCGTTGCGCACCAAGTTCACGAGCACACGGCGGAGCATCTGCCGATCGATCGCGACCGGCAACGGGTCTTCGGGCAGCTCCCAGCGAATGTCCACGTCCTGCGCGAGGAGCATCTCGTCCGGCCCCTCGGCGAGCTCGGCGCCCAGATGGCCGAGCTGCTCGGAGCACTCCCGCAAGAAGTCGCGCAGATGCGCTTCGCGAAGCTCGGCGTGCGGCAGGCGCGCGAAGCTCGAGAAATTCCCGACCAGCCGCCGGAGCGTGCCGACCTCCTCTTCGACAATCTCGAGCGTCGTGTCGAGCAGCGTCCGGAAACGCGAATCGTCGCCTCCGTATTTGCGGTGGCATTCCTGTACGGCGAGCTGAATGGGCGTCAGGGGGTTCTTGATCTCGTGCGCGAGGCGCTGCGCCATCTCCTGCCACGCGCCGATGCGCTGCAAATATTCGATGCGCGCGCGGGACTGCTGCATCTCGCCGAGCATGCGGTTGAACACGCGCGCCAGCTCGGTGAGCTCGTCCGACCCGGTCACGGGCACGCGCACGTCCAGATTGCCGGCGGCCACGATGTCGATGGCGTTCGCGAGGCGCCGGATGCGCCGCGTGACGCCGCGCGCGAGTAGAAATCCGAGCGGCACCGTGACGATCACCGTGATCCCGAGCAGCGCCGCGAACGCCTCGAAGTAGCCGCCGTAGATGCTCGTGCGCTTGCTCTCGAGCTGCGCGTACGTCTCATGAATTTCGCCCGCGCGTTCTAGCGACTGCTCGTAGCGGCGGTCGAAGGCAAACGTCGCCACGAGGACCGGCCCCGTGCCCTCCGGCGCGAGGATCGGACGGCGCACTTCGAGCTTTCGCTCGGTCGCCTCGTCGATCTTGCGGCCTCGATCGCGCGTCGCCATCGGGGGCCCGCGCTCGTCTTCGACGGAGAGCGCCACGAGCTCCGGGAAACGCGGGAAGATCGCCTCGAGCGCCCGTTCGCACGACTCGGGGTCGTGCTTCACGACGGATGCACGGAGCATCTCGTCCGAGGCGATCGCCTCGGTCTGGTGCTTCATGTCGTCTTTGACGACCTTGACGTAATCCTTGTAGAGGTCGATCCCGCGTTCGAGCTCTTCTTCGACTTCAGGGCGGAGCCACACCGACGACGCGTAGTTCAAGAGCGAGTACGCCAGCATCATCGCGCTCGCGAGCGGCAGAATCGCCGTCACGAGAATGGCAAGAGCGAGCCGGTGTTCGGTCTTGTTGAGCATGCCGGAGGAGCGAATCGAGCATGCCCAGCATACGCTATCCGGGCTCGCCGGCCGTTCGCATCGCCGCGATTTGCGCGTCGAGTCGGTCGACGTCGCGCGTCAGCTCTTCCGCCATCTTGGTGCTGCGCTCGGCGATCTTCTCGCCGTGGCCCTTCACCGTCTCGGCCCATTTGCGCACGTCGTCGAGGTACCCAATCTGCTTTTCGATCGCGCGCGCCGCCCCTTCGATCTCGACGATCATGGTGCGTGCGTCCGTATCCGTTCGCTTCTCTCGGACCGCGAGGGCGCGCGCCAGGCTGTACGCGGCACGGACGACCAAGTCGGCCGCAGGGTCTTCGGCATCCCACACGATGACCACGTCGCTCCCGTGGCGCTGCAACGTCGTAAGCCCTTCCGGGGCCACCTTGTTCGAAAAGACGAACACGCCGACCTGCGCCTGGCGATTGCGCCGCGCTTCTCCGATTTCATCGAGGGCGGCGCGGAGCGAGCACGCTCGCTTTTCCTTCGCCTCCCAGACGACGCGGGCGTTCGCCGCGGCCGAGTCCACCCCGAGCTCGACGACGTGATCGCCCACTTTGCAATTCTTGATGGCCCCCGTCGTCCCGCCCGTGGCTTCGTATACGTCGCCCGCACGCGCGGCCTCGATGGCGAGCGCTTCGCCGAGGCGCGCTTCGAACTCGAGCCCATGCCGCGGCGCGCGCGCTTCTTCACGCTTTCGCGTATCGAGACGCGCGAGCGATTCGCGCACTTGAATCTGGAACTCCGCGTTGTCGCGCACGAGCTTTTCGATCGTCGCCTCGAGCTCGCGCTTCAGCCGCGACAGCGCCGATCGATCGTCGTCGAGCGTGAGGTTCTTGCCAATCTGTTCGCTCGCGGCCGCCACCATCTTCGACAGGCGGCCCATCGGCGCTTCGGGATCGTCGAGCGAAAACTCGGCCACGAGGCGCGAGAGCGCCGAGTCTTTCTGATCGAGCGAAAACTCCCGCAAGATGAGCTTTCGCTGGTCGTCGAGGGCGTGCGCGATCGTCGACTCGACCTGCGCGCGAACGCCGTTCGCGTCGCTCGGCGAGAGAAGCTTGAAGAGCGGGCTCCCCTCCCCCACCTGCGCCGCGAGCGAGCGCGCCATCAGCGAGCCGTCGCCCCCGACGTGCGCGGCGAGCACGCGTTCGAGCTCGCCGTTCGGCTGGAGGAGCGACTGCAGGCGCTGCGGGAACGCGCCGCTCTGCGCGTCGAGGTACTGCGTCATCGTCGCGCTGACCCGCTCGTGGATCTCGGCGACGCGCGTCGACAGGAGCTCGCGCACTTCGGCCACGAGCGCGCTGCCGGCCTCGCGGATCGACGTCCCGTCGACCTGGCCGTTCGCCATGCGGAGCGCGAGAATGCCGACGCGGAGCGCTCCCAGCGCGTACCGCTCTCGCTCCGGACCGTCGGGATGCCGGCGGAGCTCGGCGAGCACCTCGGGGTCGGTCACGTCGAGCGTGATAGACATCGGCGCGGACGCGCGCGACCGGCGCGATTCGAGCCTCGCCACCGATGCCTCCCCGCGGCCCGATTTGACGTCAATCAGCAGGGTTTGCTCCACGACCAGCCTCGCTGGTCGGATGTTTAGCATGAGGCGTCGCACGAGGCTAAGCCGTACGCCAAAACCTGGGTATTCCCCTTGGATTAGCCCCGAATCGGCGCGCCGCGGCCCAACCGTTCGGCGACTCCGCTGTGGCGCTCGATGCGGCGGGATACCGCACGGGTGACCAGCTCTCGGGGAGCCACGAGGACGACCGACCGGCGCGCGCGTGTCATCGCCGTGTAGACGAGCTCCCGCGTGAGAAGCCCGAGCGCCGGAGCTTCGTCGCCCGGCGGGATCAGCGGCACGTGAGGCAGGACGAGCGCAACCTGCTCGAACTCGGACCCTTGGGCCTTGTGGACCGTCATCGCGAACGCGGGCGCCAGATCCGCGCTCGCGTCGGTCGAGAACGCATCGAGCGATCCTGCGCGGTGGAAGACCGCCATGAGGCGCGGGCCGCCTCCGTCGCCGGGATCGACGCGCACGACGAGGCCCTGGTCGCCGTTGAAGAGCCCACGTCCATAGTCGTTGCGCTGCACCATCACGGGCGCTCCCGGAGCGAAGTCCGTGGCTCGCCAGAATGCGCGCCGCGGACCGCCGCCGCCTTCGCGGAGGCGTTCCATCAAGCGCTCGTTGATCGCATCGGCGCTCGCCGGCGCTCCCTGCGCGCGCGTGGCGCACAGAATGCGGGCACGCGCGTAATGCGCGAACAGGGCGAGGAGCTCGGTGCGGTCGCCGTCGGCGAACGCGCCCCCCTCCAGCTTGTACGTGCGCGAAGTCCGCGCCGAAAATGCCGCGTGGTCGGCGATCCGCGTGCGCCACCAGAGGTCCAGGAACGCTTCGCCGGCGTCCGAGAACCGCGCATCGAGGAGCTCGACGCCCTCGAACCGGAGCTCCGACGGCGCGCTGCACCGCCGCGCCGCGTCCCCGAGGACGCCGGCGTTCACGGCCTCCGCCGCCGCGACGATCGCGCGACCGGCCGCGTCCTGCGCCACGCGCAGATTCGTCGACAGCCTCGCGGATCCCAGCGCCGCCGACAGGTCGCGAAAGACGGCCCCCGCATCGACCGAAGGGAGCTGGTCGGCGTCCCCCAGGAGAACGAGCCGCGCGTTCTCTCCCACCGCGCGGACGAGGCGATCCATGAGCGCGAGATCGATCATCGACGCCTCGTCGACGATGACCACCCGGTAGGGCAGCGGGTTGTTCTCGTGGTGCGCGAAGCGCCCGCTCGACGGCGACCAGCCGAGGAGGCGATGCAACGTCATCGGCGGCGGGATGAACGAGCGCATCGCCGCTTCGGCCATGTCCCCGCCGCGGGCCGCGAGACCGGCGTCGATGGCTTCTTTGAGGCGCTGCGCCGCCTTGCCCGTCGGCGCGGCGATGGCCATCGAGTCCATGGGCACGCCCATCCACGCGAGCGCGCTCACGAGAGCGACGACCGTCATCGTCTTGCCCGTGCCGGGCCCTCCGGTGATGAGCGCGAGGTTACTGCGGAGGGCCTCGCGCACCGCTTTCTTCTGGGCGTCGGTGAGGGCGGGCGGACCGGACGCCACCGCGGCGATCACCCCCGCCAAGGCGCGTGCGTCCTTCGGCGAAACCGCGCTCTCGCGCCGCTGGATGCGCGCGCAAAAGCTCACTTCGAGGGCGAGCATTCGCTCGGAGTAGAGCCACCGCCCGTCCAGGATGAGCGGCTTGCGATCGCCGGGGACGCCCATCACGGCACGCACGGGGTGTTCTGGCGCGTGCGGGGCATGCGGCGCGGAACCCGCCACGCGCGGCGCGCGCGCTTGCTCGAAGAGGCGGCGCGCGATCGCGATCGACTCCGCGGTCCCTTCGGTGCCGAGCAACGTCGCGAGCGCCTCGCCATGAATCGGAAGGCGCGTGCTGCCCGCCTGGATGGACGCGATGCACGCCGCGGCGATCGCCGCGAGGACCCGGGCCTCGTCGGGCGCGAGACCTGGCGCGCATCGCGCGAGCTCCCATCCGAGGTACGCCGGCTCGAAGTCCTCGGCCGCCGCGATGGGCGACGCGTGCGGCTCTTGGTGTCGGTCTTGTTCGCGTGCCTCCCGGCGTTCTTGTTCGCGCGCTTCTTTGCGGAAGCGAACCGCCGCCGTGCCGTCCGGATGGAGAGAGACCGCTTCGCCGTTCATTCAGGGCCTCCCGGGCCGGACGCGCGCAGGCCCCGTTCCCACGCCATCATGTCCGCGAAGGCCGGCCGGAACGCCCACAGCCCGGCGCCGTGGCGATCGAACCCTCGCAAGAAGCAGTAGAGAAAGCCTCCGAAACGCGCGCCGTATTCCTCTTCCGTGCGGAGGCCGAGGAGCTTCATGACCGCGAGCGCATAGAGCTTCCATTGCTCTTCGTATTGACGGGCAACGTGCTCGGCGAGCCGCGGCCCTTCGTACGATTCGAGCGAGTCGCTCTTCCAGTCGATGAAGTACGTGAGGCCGTCGTGCTCGAACGCGAGATCGAGCGATCCCCGCACGAAGCCATCCGTCGCTTCTCCCGCCGTGCGCACCGGGAAGACGAACTCCATCTCGCGCGCCACGCGGTGCGCGCGGGCGAAGCCCTCGATGCGGCGGCCCTCCGGAAGGGCCACGGGCGTCGTGTACGCGGTCCATACGAGCGTCTCGGCGTGTTCGCGCTGGGCCGGATCGACACGGTGCACGGCGATCGCTTCGGCGACGAGTGCCGCCACCTCGGGCTGCGCGCGCCACGCGTTCACGTCGGACGCGCCGAACGACGCGATGGGGACCCGCTCGAGGAGCTCGTGGAGAAAAATACCCGACGTTCGCGCCGACCGGAGAAGACCGCGCGCCCCTTCGGCCGCGCGCTCGCGCGCCGACTCTTCGCGTCGATCCTCGACGGAGAGGGCGACCCCGCCCCGTGCGCCGCTCTGCTTCGCCTTCATGCGCGTGTACGACGTGACGAGCGCGCCGGCGTGGCGTGCGCGCAGCGTATCGTACGCGGCCGCGTCGTCGTGCAGCCGAAGCCGCTCGACGTCCGGGCGCCACGAGCGGGCGGCCGCGCTGGACGGCGCGGCGTCCGAGCGTGCCCCGTCACGGACGACATCCCGAACGCCGATCGCCGGCTCCGGCTTCGCGAGCAGCGCGGCGATGCGGCGGTTGACCGGTTCGTACGCCGAGCGGCGGCCCTTCGACATGAAGTGCGGCAAGTAGAGGCGGCCCATCGGGCGCGTGAGGGCCACGTAGAGCAGGCGCTCGTCTTCCTGGCGCTCTCCAGCCTTCGCCGCCTGGTCCACGTCCTCCGGCTCGGATCCGCCGACCCATGCTTTTCGGCCTTGCGCGTCGTGGTAGACGCGGACGCGATCGCTGTTGAACCCGAACTGGGCGCCGACGAAGACGACCGGGGCCTCGAGCCCCTTCGCCTTGTGGATCGTCATGATCTGGACGGCGGAGCGATCGCTTTCGAGCCGTTTGACGTTCCCCTCGATGACGTCGAGAGGGAGCTTCGTCTTCGCGCGCAGCCCGGCGAGATCGAGCACGAGATCGCTGAGCGTCTTGTGCCCCGCGTGGATGCGATCGGTCAGAACCTCGAAGAGATGCAAGTAGTTGGTGAGCGATCGCTCGTTGGGGGCGAAGAAAATCTCGCGGCGCAGAATCCCCGAGTCCCACAGGATGCTCTCGAAGAGACGATCGAAGTCGCGCCGGTCGGCGAGGGCCTTCCATTCGCGGAGGCGCTCCACGAACGGGTGCGAATCGGGCAGGTCTTTCGCGTGCTCCACTTCGGAGAGCACGAGCCCGAAGAAAGGCGTCATCCATGCTGCGAGGCGCGCGGCGCGGTTCTCGGGATCGTCGATCGCCGCGAGAACACAGCGCACTTCTCGCGCTTCTTCGCTCTGAAAGAGGCCTTCCTCCTTGTAGAATGCATGCGGGATGCGCGCCTCTTGCAGGGCGCGGCCGATGAGGACGCCCTCGCGCGTGGAGCGGGTCAGCACGAAGACGTCGCGCGGCTCGAGCGCGCGGCCGTCGAGGCGATACGGGCGGGTCGGATCGGTGAGCGTGCGAATCTCGCGCGCGATCTCCGCGGCGAGCACCGAGCCGAGCTCCGCGCTCGGGAGGTCCGGCGGCAAACGGAGGACTTCGACCGGCGCCGCCGCGTTGCCGTCGCCGTCCGTGAAGGTGCGGTCCGGCCTCCCGCATGTGACCGGCACGTAGCGAATCTCGCCCGTGAAGAGCGGCTCGGCCGCGCCGGGGTCGAAGAGGGCGTTCGTCGCGTCGACGAGCGGCGCCGTGGCGCGGAAGTTGTGATCGAGCGCGATGCTCGCGCCGCCCGAGGCGAGCACGGCGCGCTTCGCGTCGAGGTACGTCTCGACGTCGGCGCCGCGGAACCGGTAGATCGACTGCTTCGGGTCGCCGATGAGCACGAGACGGCTCGGCGCATCGGCCGGAGAGCGCGGCGGGTCGTAGAACGCGCGCCGGAAGATCGACCACTGCGTCTCGTCGGTGTCCTGGAACTCGTCGATGAACACGTGGCGGTACCGGGCGCGCATCGCGGCGCCGAGCGCCTCGCCGTTCGGACCGCGCAGCGCGTCGTCGACGAGCGAGAGCATGTCGTCGAAGTCGTAGCGGCCCGCTTCGCGCTTGCTCTGCGCGAGCGCGCGGCGAACCCGCGGCAGGATGAGCTGGACGAGCGCCGCCGAGAGCGACACGCTCGCGCGTGCGAGACGAAGCGTGTCTCCGTGCACCCGTGCGTCGAGCCCCGGCGGCGGCGACAGCGGCGCGAGCTTCGCGACCACGTAGGCGAAGTCGAGCTTCGCGTCCTCCGCCTCGGCGAGGAACGCCGCCGGGCTGCCGGCGTTCCGCGCGCGATCCACGGCCGCCACGATCGTGCCGATCTTCTTGCACAGGGACGTGAGCGTGCTCCCATGGGTGACGCCCCAGCGCTTGATGCGTTCGCGCGTGAGGCTCTGCGCCTCTTCGAGAGGAAACACCTCGAGCGCGGCGTCGAGGCTCGCGGCGTCGAACGGGGGATGGATCTCGCCGCGCGAAGTCGCCGCCTTCCAAAGGAGGTCTTCGAGCGACTGGATCGTCGATCCGCTCGCGATGGCGCCTTCGAGCCAGCGAGCGCGCCCGGGATCGGCGGCGATTTCTTGTCGGAGCACGTCGCGAAACGCGCGGCCGAACGCCTCACGCGCGTCCACTTGCTGTTCTTCGAAGAGGCGCCCGCCGGCGAACGCGTTCTCGCGCAAGAGCCGCTGGCAGAACGCGTGAATCGTCGCGATACTCGCGCTGTCGAGCGCGTGGAGCGACCGGGCGAGTTTCTCGCGCGCCCCGTCGTCGATCGCCCAGGCATCGCCGGCCCGGATCGCGGCTTCGCTCGCCGGCTCGAACGCGCCGGACGACAGCTCCTCGAGCTTGGCGCGGATCCGCGCGCGGAGCTCGTGGGTCGCCTTCTCGGTGAACGTCACGACGAGCAGGCGATCGACCGGCACGTCGGTGGAGAGGAGGAGCTCGATGACGAGGTGCTCGAGCGTGAACGTCTTGCCCGTACCGGCCGACGCTTCGATGACGACGTGGCGATCGAGCGGAATGCGCCGGAGGATCGCGGGCCGGGCGGCGTGGCGGGCGCTCATGGGGCCGCCCGCTTGTCGAACAGGCGACCGAATCGGCGCGCGATCATCGCTTGCGCCGCCTCTTCGTCGGGCAGCGGATACTCGGCGACGCGCGGCACGGGGCCGTACGCCGAGCGCAGAGCGAGCGGCCCGTCCGCGTCCGACAGCTTGACGCGGGCCTGCTCGAGCCAGGGAGTCACCGGGCCGCTCGGGTCCTTCTGGTCGCGGACGAAGACGGCTTCGACCGGCAGAAAGTAGGCGTGGGAGCCGTAGAGCAGATCGCGAACGACGTCCCGCAACCAGGCCGTGGCCTCGCCTCGCGTGAGCGGGGCGAAGTCGACGCGATCGACGAAATCGGACTCCGGCGCCACGACGATCGAGAGCGAGGCGTGCCCTTGCTCACGCGCCTCGCCCGGCGCGCCCGGGTCGCCGGCGGCTCCCGTTGCCGACCGAACCGCGTGGTCGAGGAACCCGCGGAGAACCGCGCGCTGCCGCCCCGCCTTCGACCAATCGTCGGTCTGCTCGTTGCGGTGCGCGAGCGCGATCGACACGCGCCCGCCGGCCCCGAGAGGCGATGTGTTGCCCGCGAGCTCGACTTGCGCGCGGCGCGCGACGCCCGCGGCGTCGACGTAATCCACGTCGAGCGCGACGCCCGCGTGCACGCGATCCGCTTGCGACCGCTCGCTCGCCCGCCCGAAGCGGTGCACTTCGATCGATTCGACGGTGACGCCTTCGTTCGCGAGATGCCGTTGCCAGGTCGCGAGCGTGGCGAGGTGGTCGGCCCGCTCGCCTTTCGCGAAGACGCCGGAAGGGCCCGCGCCGCGGAGCTCCTTGGCGCGCACGGCCTCGTCGTACACCTCGGGAACCGGACGGCCGCACCGCTTGGCTTCGAGGAGCACCGCGCGAAGGAACATCGTCTCCTCGCGAAAGCCCGTTTCGAAAGGCTCGTCCTCGCGCGCGATCGGGTCCTCGTCGTCGTTCTCTTCGAGGCCCAGGCGATGGCTCGCCCATCCCTGCAGCGGGAACTCGAGGAACTTGAGAATCGCATACAGGGGCACGCGGATACGCGGCTCGCGCCGATCGCCTTGGCTCCCCGCGCGCGGGAGCGTCGCCAGCCCGAGGTGCGCGGCCAGCGCGGCCCAGGCGGGATCGCCCGCGCGCGCGCGCGCCAGAATGTCGGCCGGTGTGACGGGTTCCGCGCCTGCGTTCTCGAGGTTCCGGCGCAGGGCGAGCGTCGCGGCTTCTTCGCGCGCTTGCCGCAAGCGCATGGCCCCGAGCGTGGGGGGCTCGGAGTCCGCGCGAACGAGGTCCGGAAAGTACGCGAGATCCCACCGGCGCAGAGGATGGCTCCGGGTGAGGGCCGCGGGGGCCACGCGGTAGTCGTGCTCGATCGTATGCAGGAGCTCCTCGACGACGGACGAAGGCGACAGCGCGTCGGCGGTGACCGCATCGCGCGAGACATACGAAAGAACGAGGCGATCGCGGGTGCCCAGCAGGACCTCGAGGAAGGCGTAGCGATCGCGATCGCGCGCGGTCACGTCGCCTTCGCGCCGGCGGGCCCAGCGCAGGTCGAGCGGATCGTCCGGCTCGGGCGATGGAAAGCGGCCTTCGCCCATGCCGCAGGCGAATACGACACGGAACGGAAGCGATCGAATCGCCGCGAACGTCGAGACGACGACGCCCCGCCCGCTCCGCCCTCGCGGGACCGAGGCGAGGCGAGACCGCGCGATTTCGTGTGCGAGCCGATACCCGACGCGGCGATCGCCGAGGTCGATCGCGGCGATCGCGTGCACGCGGCGCAGGTGGCGCGCGAGCTCCTCTTCTTCGGCGTCGCTCGACGGCGCGATGTACGCCTCGACGAAGCCATGGAGAAACGAGGCCCACTCGGCCGTCGTGAGCTCCGCGGTGCGCGCGAACGACGCGTCGCCGAGGAGCGATCGGATCAGGCGGCCGAAAGACGCGGCGTCCGAGAGCTCCGACGGCGGGACTTCGAACGGGACGTACTGCTCGCCGCCCTGTTCGAACGGCGTCGCGCCGGCGGTCGGATCGCCGGTCATGAACGAACCGAGCGCGAGGCGGCGAAGGCCCTGATCCCAGTTGAGCGAGTCGCGCTCGATGTACGTTCCCTCGTGGTCGGCGCGGCTCGCCCCGTGGACGACGCCCAGGGTCTCGCACCAAGCGATCCAGCGTTCGCGTTCGGCCCCGGCGGCGGAGCCGGCGATCGAGGGATGCAAGGCGACGCGCATCAAGTCTTGCCGCGTGAAGCGGCCATTGGGGAGGGCGAGCAGCAGATCGATTGCCTCGGCGACGTGGCTCGCGCCCGCGAGCGAGACCCCGACGGACTGGATCGGAAGGTCGTGCGCTTCGCGAAAGACGCCGGGCAGATGGGCCGCATAGGCGGTCGCATCGGTCTCGGGGACGAGCACCGCGATTTCGTCGAAGACGAGGGTCGGGTCTTTTTCGACGAGGTCCCAGATCTGGCTGGCCACGGCCTCGAGCTCGCGGCGGAGGTTCGCGTGCTGGAGGACGAGCACGGACTCGTCGGCGGGGGCGTCGCTGCGCGGAGTGAGGGTCTGCGGCCGCGGTTCGCGCCGCAGGACGTCGCTCTGGATGCGGCGCAGAAGGC
>DATHQY010000198.1:0-22290 GCA_035482215.1 Polyangiaceae bacterium
GAACAGGCGAAGGCGCCGCTGATGTCGCCCTTCGAGATGGCCAACGCGAGCCCGGCGGACGTGATCGCGGAACTGAAAGCGTCGAAGAGCGCCGAGTCGTTCCTGAAGGCCTTCGGCGCGAATGCGTTCGACGACGTGCAGAAGGCGTTTGCCGACGTGACCGTCGCGCTTCAGTCGTTCCAGATCGAAGACCCGAGCTTTCATCCCTACACGAGCAAGTTCGACCTGCACGAGCGGGGCGATCCGGCAGGCGCCTACACGCCCGCCGAGGAGCGCGGCCTTCGCGTCTTCGTCGACCCGAAGAAGGGCAATTGCGGGGGCTGCCACCTGAACGGCCCCGGCATGGGCGATGGCAGCTCGGGGATGTTCACGGATTACTCGTACGAGGCGATCGGCGTACCGCGCAACGCGCAAATCCCAGCGAACCGCGACGCTCGTTACAACGACCTCGGCGTGTGCGGGCCGCTGCGCCCGGATCGCCCGCAACCGAAGAACGAGAAGACGAGCCCTTTCTGCGGCTTGTTCAAGACGCCCACGCTGCGAAACGCGGCCACGCGTCACGCGTTCTTCCACAACGGGGTGATCCACTCGCTCGAGCAGGCGGTGCGTTTCTACAACACGCGCGATGCGATGCCGGAGATCTGGTACCCGACGGCCGGTGGCCAGCGGAAGGCGGAGCCGGACGCCGGCTTTCCTCTCTACGGGCTCGTCACGGTCCAGTACACGGGTGGCGTCGTGCAGAAGTACGACGACTTGCCCCTGCCCTACCGTCCCAACATCGACAAGCAGATACCACTCGACGGACGCGCCCCGGGCTCCGCGCCGCCGATGACCGAGGAAGACGTCTCCGATGTCGTCTGCTTTCTCGGGACGCTCACCGACGACTACCGGCCCGGCACTCCGCCGGGATCCGGCCGCTGCGGAGACTGATCGAACTCGGCGAACGCCGTCAGGATCTTCTTCGCGATGCGATCGAAGTCTTCGTAGTCCTTCTCATCGAGGACGGTCGCCACCCGATCGACGATCCCGTCGCGCGCTTCTTCCACGCGCTCCCGAATGCGATGGCCTGCCGGCGTGAGCTCGAGCTCGTACTCGCGCCGGTCCTCTTCGCTGCGTTTGCGCCGGACCCAGGCTCTCTTCACGAGCGTCTCGAGCGCCCGGCCGGTCAGCGTGGGCGCGGTCTGCGTCGCGCGCGCGAGGTCGGCCTGCGATATGCGACCCGCGCTCCCGATGTGGCGAAGGAGCTTCGCCTGCGCGGTGCCGACTTCGAAGGCGGCGTACGCCTCCTCGGCGAGCGCGCGCAGGCTCCGCGTGACGGCGCCGAAACTGTCGATGAATTCGCGAGATCCTCGTTTCCGCACGTTTCTAGAGAGTCGTATCGTCGAGCGGCCGCGGCCGGGAGCAATTTCGAATACGTTGCACTTTTGCCGTCATTTCGAGTCCGTCGGCCCGATCAGCGAGCCGTGGTAGGCGTCGCCTACCGTGAAGGCGTCCGCCAGCGCGTAGTGGAACGGGATGTCGTTGCGCGTGAAGTGCGCCATCGTCGTCGTGCCCTTGGCCGCGACCCATGGGTCCTACTTGCCGTCGTTCCCGGCCTTGTGCTGGTCGGGCCAGCCGTGCGCGACGTCGACCATGGTTGTCGCAATCGCGTCGCAATCACGCGACAATTTACCCGGGCAATATTGCGCTCCTATTATCCCTGGGTACTATATCCAGGACCGACCATGAACACCGAGCCGACGTACACAGCCTTCGCTGGCAATAAGCGCATCACAGCAGGATCACTTGGTAAAATGCTCGCGGAAACGAAGCCGCGCGTCGATGACGGGACGAGCGTGCTGATCTTCGTCGACCAGACGGGGCAGCAGATTGACTTCGATTTTCGCGGGACGCTCGAGGAGGTGCTCGCCCGGTATGCGCCCGCGGTCCCGCGGCCCGGCCCCGGCCGGCCGAAGCTCGGCGTCGTGTCGCGGGAGGTCTCGCTATTGCCGCGCCATTGGGAATGGCTCGAGACGCAACCGCAAGGCGCCTCCGCATCGATCCGCCGATTGGTCGAAGCGGCGATGAAGCACGAGCCCAACAAGCAAGAGGCCCGCGCGCGGCGCGACGCCGCGGGCAAATTCATGTGGGGCATCGCGGGGAACCTTCCCGGCTTCGAAGAAGCCTCGCGCGCGCTCTACGCGAAGGACGACCCGGCGCTCGAGGCGCTGACGGCCGAGTGGCCGGCGGACGTGCGCGATCATCTGCTGGCGCTCGTCCGCCAGGCATCGCGCCTCGAGAACGCGGCGGACGGCGGGTAGCAGACGGCGGCGCGAGTGGCGGACGGCGGCGCGAGTGGCGGACGGCGGACGGCTAAAGGAGCACGTCGAGCAGCTTGGCCTTCAGCTGATCGAAGGCCCCGTCGATCATCGCGCCGTACACCTTCTGCTCGAAGTCCTCGCGCGACAGGCCGTTGGACCTCGCGCGCCACACCGCCGCCGTCTTGATCGCCCTCACGACGATCTTGAGCGGCGGCGGCCCCTCGGGGAGGCCGAAGCTCGACGCGAACGTGAACATGAGCCCCGCGAAAACTGTGCTCGGCTTTTCGCACGCCGTATTCCCCCGCGACCATTCGGGCGAATACTCCACGACGAGCGCGGGCACCGCCGCCGGCGCAGGCGCGTCCGGCGCGAGCGTGTCGCCGCCGTGCAGCGCCAGTACGTCCGGCGAAAACACGCCTCCGAAAGCCGCGACGACCGCATCGACCACGGATTGCTCGCGTGTCGCCAGCGCGTCGACGCCCAGATAGTTCGACGGAAGCGCGTCGACGCCCGGGTACCTTCCGCTCTTCTGCACGCTCTTGTCGGCGTCGGCCATCGACGACGACGGATCGCGCCGGAACCGCATCTCGACGGCGGGCCCTGCCTTCTCCACGTCGCCGAGCAGGCGCACGAAGAACGCGTCCGTCGCCGCGTCGGGCTGCGCCTTCTGGCGCCAGGCGGCGAGCGCGCGCGCGTAGAACGCGTGCCGCGCCGCGTGCCACTCGGCGTCGACGTACGCCGTGTACGACGGGTATTGCCGCGCGAACGCGTCGATCGCGCCGAGCGTTCCCGCGGCTTTCGCGCGCGTGAGCTCTGCAAGCATCTGGCGGCGCATCGCCGCTTCGATTTGCGGCCCGATCGCGGACGACGTGTTCACGGCCACGAAGGCTTGCACCGCTTCCACGGTGCCTTTCTGCTCGGCGTCCCGAAGCGCCGCCAGGGGCAGCAGCGTGCTTCGCACCTGATCGCTCTGGCTACCGCCTTGTGCGAGGTACGCCTCGTACCCCGCGACCGTATTGGCGGCGGTGACCTCGCGGAACATGGCCGCGTCGCTCATCGTGTTGCGCGACGAACCGAGGGCGAAGCCGAGCACGACGCCGAGCGCCGCGGCGAGCGCCCAGTCGAAGCGACTCCACGGAGCCACCTTGTGGCGCATCGCTTCGACGGGCCCGATGGGGCTCGAGAGCGCGCGATCGTGCAGCGGATCGAACTCGAGCAGCGCGCGCGGATCCCCTTCGGCCTCGGCCCGCGCCAGCGCCTGGCGCAGCGGCTCGAGCGACGCCTGTGCACGCTCGGCCGCCGCCGCGTCGGGCGCGGGCACGACGACGCGCGAGCCGTCGCGAAGGCGGAGCGCGAGGCCCGTCACGGGCCCGGACGCGCGCTCGATCGACTCCACCGCGTCCATCGGCCAGATCGTCAGATTCGCGGTCCGGGCGTCGACGGCGCAACCGGGGAACAGGTAGAAGCCGGGGCGGAACGGCATCGCGTCGAGCCGCATGAGAATGCCCGCGCCGTGCAGCACACAGTAGGAGACGGCGAAGGCGAGGAGCGCATCGACCGCGATCATCTGCATGCCGTGGAGCGCGAGCGCGCCGTGCACGTCGCCCGAGCCCGCACGGAGGACCGCGACGAAGACGATGAGGAGCGCGACGCTCGCCCCGAGGTAGATCCACGCTTGCGTGCGCGGTGCGCGCTCGAACAGCAGCGGCCGCGGCGTGGCGGCTCCGCGGGTCGCCGCGGCGAATCTCTCCTGAACCGGCCTCGGAAGATTGTAAAAATCGACTTTGCGCGTCACGTCGGTTCCTGGTCCTCATGGTACCGCATCGAGGGCCTCGGTTTGACGTGATCGGCCGCCACCGATAGAAGCCTCGCCAATCAATCCATGCGCGAACGGATGCCAGCCCCCCCCCAGGCGAGCCTCAAACGAAGAGAGCGGCAATGAGCCCGACCGCGATGCTGACGTTGATGGTCGCGGCCTTTGCGATGTTTGCATGGTCCGCGAGCCGCAGGTGGCGCCTTGCGCAGATCGGCCGGCCGCCCCCAGACGGGGGTCGGCTCGATTACCTGACCACGCGGCTCGCCGGTACGTGGACGTACGCGTTCCGTCAGGAAAAGATGGACTATTACAGTCCTGCGGGGATCGCCCACAAATTCATCTTTGCGGGTTTCGTCGTCCTTCTGTTCCGCACGCTCGTTCTCTGGGGTCGTGGGTTCTACCCCCCGTTCAACCTCTGGGTGCTGAGCCCCAACCAGCCCATTGGGCAAGTCTACGAGTTCACCAAAGACTGCATGGCGATGCTCGTCTGCCTGGGGACACTCGTCTTCTTCTATTATCGACTCGTCGCCAAACCGAAGCGCATGGCCCTGTCGGTCGAGGGGGTCCTGATTCTCGTCATCATCTTCACGATGATGGTCGCCGACATGACGTACGACGGCGCGTCGCTCGCCCTCGAAGCCAAGAAGGGGCCCTTTTGCGCCTGGAACGGGCATACCGGCAGCCCCGAGCTGTGCGCGATCATCGGGGCGATCACCGCGCCGCTCGACGGCGAGCAGCTGCGCGGCGGGTGGTCGGCCTGGCCGGCGCCCGCGGGTTCGTTCTTCGCGTCGCTCTTCGCGAAGAGCTCTCCCGCCGCGCTCGTCTGGTTCGCGCGCGCGGGGTTCTGGACCCACTCGACGCTCGTCCTCGTCTTTCTGAATCTGCTTCCACACTCGAAGCACTTCCACGTCATCACGGCCATTCCGAACGTCTTTCTCCGGAGCCTCACGCCCGCCGGCCGCCTTCAGCCGATGGCGGAGAGCGCCGAGAAGCTCATGGAGAAGGTCGGCGCCGCGAGCGAGGCGGCGGATCCGCTCGCGCTGCCCATCGGCGTGGCGCGCATCGAGCACTTCACGTGGAAGTCGATCCTCGATTTCTACACGTGCACCGAGTGCGGCCGCTGCTCCGACAACTGCCCCGCCCATCGCACGGGCAAGGTGCTGAGCCCCAAGCACTTCACGCTCGCCCTGCGCGACCACCTCTACGGACGCGAAGACGAGCTCGTTCACCGGGGCCCCAAGCCGAGCGCAGACGGGACCGCCTCGAACGGCGCCGAGGGCGCGCCCGCGCCGGCCGAACCCGACCGCACCGCGGAGAATGGCGTCGAGAACGGAACCATCGAGGCGATCGATCTGGTGCCGAACGTCATCCTCCCGGACGTCCTCTGGGCGTGCACCACTTGCCGCGCCTGCGAAGAGCAGTGCCCCGTCCTCATCTCGTATGTCGACAAGATCGTCGACATGCGAAGAAACCTCGTGATGGTCAAAGGCGAGTTTCCGCAGCAGCTCGCGCGGCCGTTCCAGGGCATGGAGGCGAACGGCAATCCGTGGAACCTCTCCCGCATGGATCGCGCGGGCTGGGCGGACGGCCTCGGCGTCGCGACGATGAGCGACAGGCCCGACGCGCCGGTACTCTTCTGGGTCGGTTGTGCGGCGAGCTACGACGACCGCGCCAAGCGCATCGCGCGCGCGACGGCGAAGCTCCTGCAGCGGGCCAAGGTCGACTTCGCCATCCTCGGGCTGGAGGAGAGCTGCACCGGCGACCCGGCACGGCGGGCGGGCAACGAGTTTCTCTTCGCCATGCTCGCCGAGGGGAACGCCGGGACGATCAACGGCTACATCAGCCAGGGCAAAGGCGGCGCCCGCACGGTCGTCACGACCTGCCCGCACTGCTTCAATACGCTGAAGAACGAATATCCCGACTTCGGTCTGCACGTCGAAGTCGTGCACCACTCGGATTACCTTCTCGGCCTCGTCGCCGAGAAGCGCCTCGTGCCGCAAAAGCCGCTCCAGGCGCGCGTCGTCTACCACGACTCGTGTTATCTCGGCCGCTACAACGGTATTTACGATCCGCCGCGGGAAATCTTGCGGAGGATCCCGGGCGTCGAGCTCGTGGAGCCCGAGTACTGGACCAAGCAGCGGGGGCTCTGCTGCGGCGCGGGCGGTGCGCAGATGTGGATGGAGGAGCAGAACCAGGATCGCGTCAACGTGAAGCGCACCCTCCAGCTGCTCGACACCGGCGCGACGACCATCGCGAGCGGCTGCCCGTTCTGCATGACCATGTTGACCGACGGGATCAAGAGCAAGAGCCTCGAAGAGGCGATCGAGCAGCTCGACGTGGCCGAATTGCTGGATCGCTCGTGCGACGTGCCCGAAGAGATGCCCGCGCCGCCGGCCGAGCCCCCCGCTCCGGCCCCGTCGCCCGAGCAGGGCGCCGTTGCGCTATGATGGGGCGATGAGCCAGTGTTCCATCTGCCGGCGACCGGTGGCGCCGCGCACGGAGAACAAGGCATTTCCGTTCTGTTCTCCGCGTTGCAAAACGATCGATCTCGGTCAGTGGGCCGGCGAAAAATACCGGGTTTCCGAGGACGCCGATCCGGCGTCGCTCGATGAAGGCAGCGAGGAGCGCGCGATGGCCGAGCGAATGTCCCAGGAGAAGGCATGACGCGGCCCGCGTTTGCACGAGCGGCCGTCGCCGCGGCCTTCGGCGCCGGGTCGCTCGGCGCCGCGCAAACCGCGTTCGCGCAGGATCTCCAGCCGCCGCCGCCGTTGTCGTCTCCGGCATCCGACGCGCCAGCCGCGACGCCGTACGCGCCCGCGCCCAGCACTCCGTATTCGCCCATCTCGCCGTATTCGCCCGGCGCGACGTCGGGCCCCGTCTACGGCAACGCCCGCGACGAGCCCAAGGACAGCGGGCTCGGTCTCGAGTGGGTGTGGCTCAACGCGGACGTCGGCGTCGACTACACGAGCATGAACTCCCTCAGCTCGAGCAATCTGCAGATCCAGAAGGCGTCGAGCTTCGGCCCCGCGTTCGGCGTCGGCGCCGGCGTGCGCCTCCTCTTCTTCACGCTGGGCGCGCGCGTCCGGGACCTGCAGCTGTCCGATTTCAGCCTCTGGGAAGTGAACGGCGAGGCCGCGTTCCACATGCGCATCGATCACGTCGATCCGTACTTCGGCGTGCGCGGAGGATACGCCTTCGTCGGCACCTTGAGCTCCGACGCCGTCGCCAACGGCGCGTCGGAGTTCTCGGTCCACGGCTTCAACGCCGGGCTCGTGTTCGGCTTCGACTACTACTTCAATCACTGGGTCTCGGTCGGCCTCGACGGCAATCCCGACTTTCTCTTCCTCCAGCGCCCGCCGATCGGGTCGATTCCTCCCGCGGTCCTCGCCCAGCTCTCGCCGGCGCAGCAGAGCGCCTACCAGCAATCCGGTTCGAGCATCGGCTTCGGCTTCGCGGGGACCGTGCACGCCGGCCTCCACTTCTAGGCGTCGCCGCGCAGGTCCATGTTCACCCTGCGGTGGCTCCTTCCGGCGCTTCTCCCGGTGGTGTTCACCGCGTGGCTCGCGCGCGCCGCAGCCAGGCGCAACGCGCGGCGCGAACCGCCGGCCCTCGTCGCGGCCACGTTCGTCCTCGGCGCGATCGCCGCGGCCCTGGCGACCACCGTCGTTCTTCGCGCCGCGACTCTCGCGGGCCTCGATCTGCACGGCTCCCTGGCAGGCCAGAGCGGCGCGGTCGTGTTCCTCCTTCTCGTCGTCGCTCCCCTGCACGAAGCGGCGAAGGTCGCGGCCGCGTGGCCGACCCTTCTCTGGAAGCACCTCGACGAACCGTACGACGGCATCGTGTACGCAGCCGCCGCCGCGCTGGGCTTTTCGTCGGTGCTCGCGTTCGTCCTCCTGCACGCGCATCCGGTCGGCGGACTCTGGATCGTCCGGGCGCTTCTCGCGATGCCCGCCGAGATCTTTCTCGCGTGCCTCTGGGGCTATGCGCTCGGGCAGGCCAAGCGGCGCAAGCGCCGCGCGTCGCTCTTTCCCGGCGCGTTCGTCCTCGCGGTCGGCATTCACGGCCTCTACGCGTATTTCATCTACGGGCGGGGCCCCGGCGCGCTCCTCGGCGTGAGCCCGCTCCTCGTCGCGATGGGCGTCGTCACGTGGCTTCTGAGCCGCGACTTGCAGCGGACGGCGCGCGGACAACGGCGCCACGACGGCTTCCGTCACCCTTCCCACGACGCCTCTCACGACGCCCACGACGGCGAGGACGGCCCGAGTTTCCACGGACCCCCGAGCCTCTCGGCCGTACGCGCCGCGCTCCGGAGAACGGACGAGCCGGTCAAGCTGGGATGGATCGCCTACGGCTCGGTCGTGATCATCGGTGGAATGATCGCGGGACTCTGCGCGGGCGTCCTCGCGGCGCACGTCCTCCACATCGATCTATCGGCCGTCGACGAGCACGACGTCACGGCGGCTTCTCCGGCGATCCTGCTCGGAGTGGGACTTTTGGCCTCGTTCCCTACGACGGGATGGCTCATCGCGCGGGGCGCCGCTGTACACACCTTGCTCGAGCCTGCCCTCTCTACGTTGCTGGCGCTGGCCCTGACGCTCGTCGCTCTCGGCTTCATCGCACCCTTCACAGTCGTCTTCGCGCTCGCGCTGTCGCCCGTCGCCTGGATTCTCTCCTGCATCGGCGCCTGGGCCGGACGCGTGCCGTAGCCGCCCCCGCCGTGACGGGGCGCGTGGGCCCGTGCCACAATCGGCGCCGACCCACGTGCGCATTCTCAAGAGTGCCCTCTTCTGGCGAATTCTTTTGAGTTCGCTGCTGGTCGTCGCGGTGCTCGGCGTCGGTCTGTCCCGCGCGAACTCCGCGCACGAGGAGCTGCAGCGGCAATTCGTACGCCTGGTGCAGCACGACTTGAAGCTCGCGGACGACGCCGAGCAGTTGCTCCGCCTCATGGTCGACCTCGAGACGGGCAAGCGCGGCTACCTCCTGACCGGGGATCGGGCCTTTCTCGAGCCGTACGAGCAGGCGCGCAAAGAGCTCGAAGGCCTCCTGGCGGAGGCGCAGAACGTCGCCGAAAACGGCATGGAAGACGAGCGCGTGGCCGCGTTCGGCCGGCTCGTGCGCGATTGGATCGACACCGTCAGCGAACCGCAGATTCGCGCTCGCAAGACGGGCAAAGTCTCCGATCCGGCGGTGGCCGACGAAGGCAAGACGCGCACGGACGAGATGCGGGGCATTCTGTCGGACTTGCGGCGCCACGCGCTCGACGAAGCCGATGCGCGCGAGCAGGCCGCGTTCGATTCGGCGAGCGCGTCGCAGCGGGCGACGCGCACGGTGCTCCTGCTCGCGATCATCATCGCGCTCGGCAGCGGCGCATGGATCGCGCGCGACATCGCAGGGACGACCGCGCAGCTCGAGGAGGCACTCGCCGCGACCGGCCGGCTGGAGACGATCCCGGCGCTGCCGGTTCGGCGCGACGAGCTCGGGTCGGTGGCGACGAGCCTCGCGAAGATGAACGGCCTCCTGCTCGAGAAGGACTCGAGTTTGCGCGCCACCCTCGCCGATCGCGAGCGCGCGGTGGCGGAGCTCACGCGCGCGAACGCCGACCTCGCGCGGCGCGACGCGCAAGCGCGGGCGTACGCGGAGTTCGTGCGCGAGCTGAAAGCGCTGGACGTCGGGGCGCTCGCGACGGGCGGGTTGTCGACGTTGATCCGCTTGGCCGACGCGCAGGTCGGAGCGGTGTATTTGCTCGACGACGCGGACCGCCTCGTGCCGGTGCAGGCCATGTCGGTGGACGGCCGCGCGACGGACCACCGCTTGTTCGGCGCCGAAGGTCTCCCGAAGCGGGCGATGGATCGGCGCGAGCCGGTCTTTCTGGAGGCCGACGCGCAGGGCGAGCCATTCCCCGCGCTGGATCTCGGGATCGGAACGGCGGCGCTGCAATGGGTGCTCGCGTATCCCGTGGCGCTCGGCAACGAAGGCGCGGGGGCGATCCTCCTCGCGGGGATCCGATCGACCCAGAGCGACACGCGGTATTTGCTCGACGACGCCGCGCGGCAGCTCTCCGTCGCGCTGCACAACGCGTGGACGCACGACCGGCTGCGCGACAAGAGCGTCGCCCTCGCGGAGCAGGGCGAGCGGCTCGCGCGCGCAAGCAAAGTGAAGACGGAGTTTCTCGCGTCGATGAGCCACGAGCTCCGCACGCCGCTCAGCGCGATCCTGGGCTTCGCGGACCTGCTCATCACGTCGCCGAAGGAGACTCTCTCGCCGCGGGCGCGCGAGTCGCTCGAGCGGATCAAGCGCAACGGCGATCATCTGCTCGGGCTCATCAACGACGTGCTCGATCTCGCGAAGGCCGAGGCGGGGCGCATCGACGTGCGCTTCGCGCCGGTGAACGTGGCGCTGCTCGCGCGTGCGTGCGTCGCCGAAGTCGACAGCCTGCGGTCGGGCAAGGACATCCGACTCGTCGCAGACGTCGGCGACGCGCCCCTCGAGGCGATGACGGACGTGCAGCGCGTGCGGCAGATTCTGCTCAATCTCCTGTCGAACGCGATCAAGTTCACCGACCACGGAGAAGTGACGCTGACGGTCCGGGCGACGGCGACGGAGGTGCGCCTGGCCGTGCGCGATACGGGGATCGGAATCCCGGCGCAGGCGATCTCGGAGCTGTTCCAGGACTTCCACCAGCTCGATGTGGGCGACGGGCGGCGTTACGACGGCACGGGGGTCGGGCTCGCGCTGTCCCGCCGCCTCGCGCGCGCGCTCGGCGGTGAAATCGAGGTGCGGTCCGGCGAAGGCAAGGGATCGACGTTCACCCTGATCCTGCCGTACGTCCCCTCGCCGCGGCCCAGCGCTCCGCCGCCCGAACCGGTGACCGCCAGCGCGACGGAAACGGGGATCTTGCAGTGAACGAGCACGGTGCCCTCGGCGCCTTCGGCGATGCGCGCGGAGACGTTCTCATCGTCGACGACTTTCCGGACACGCTCGCGCTCTACGAAGCGATGCTGAGCGAGAACGGGCATCGCGTGCGGACGGCGTCGAACGGCCTCGAAGCCCTGCGCAAGGTCGACGAGCAGGAGCCGGAGCTCGTGTTGCTCGACGTGTCGATGGTCGGGCTCGACGGCGTCGAGGTTCTGCGCCGCCTGCGAACGCGGCGAAACGGCGGTCCGGCGGTCATCATGCTCACGGCGGCGCGGCGCGAGCCGCACGCGATCGAAGCCGGCTTGAAGGAGGGGGCGGACGCCTATCTGACGAAGCCGATCGACTCGCGCGAGCTCCTGGCGCGCGTGCGTGCGGCGCTCGAGACGTTTCGGTTGAAGCGCATGCTCGAAGCGCAGCGGCGCGATCACATCGCGATGCTCGTGCACGATCTGCGGCATCCCCTGTCGTCTCTCAGCTTGCTCGCGGAGGTCCTCGACACGGACGATCTGGCGGGCGCCGATCGCGAATCGGCCATCTCGCAGATGCGGACGTTGTGCACCGAGATGGCGAGACTGGTCGACGGCGTGCTCGTCGCGAGCCGGCTCGAAGCGGGCGTCTTTTCCGTGGAGCCCCGCCAGGTGCAGGTGGCGACGGTGATCGAGCCGATGCTCGCGGTCTTCACGCCCGTGGCGTCGCGGCGGCGCATCGCGCTGCGCTTCGAGGGTTCGCTCGAGACGCACGTGAAGGCCGATCCGCAGAAGCTCCGCCAGGCGCTCGACAACCTCGTGGCCAACGCGCTCAAGTTCACGCCGCGCGGAGGCAAAGTGAGCGTGCGCGTGTGGCAGGAGCAAGAGAAGACGGTGTTCGAGATCGCCGACAGCGGGCCGGGCGTCCCCGCGTCGGAGCGCGAGAGCATCTTCGATCGGTACCGGCAGGGAGCGCGCGGGCGCGCGGCGGGCGGCGCGGGATTGGGGCTCGCGATCGCGCGGGGCATCGCGGAGGCGCACCACGGATCGATTCACGTGTCGGGGGGGGATCTCGGCGGCGCGGCGTTTCGCATCGTGTTGCCGGCTTGACAGGCGGTCAGGCACCTGTACATTCCCGCCCCTTCCCGGAATTTGAGGCATGGCCAATCACCCGTCCGCCGAAAAGCGCAACCGCCAGCGAATCAAGCGCACTTTGCGCAACCGCGCCGTCAAGAGCGCCGTCCGTACCCACGTGAAGAGCGTGCGCGCCGCCGTGGCCGCGAAGGACCCGAAGGCCGCGCAGGCCGCCCTGCACGCCGCCACGGTCGCGCTCGACAAGGCCGCCAGCAAAGGCGCCGTGCCCAAGAAGGCCGCCTCGCGCACCGTCTCCCGCCTGGCGACGGCGGTGAGCCACCTCGCAAAGGCGTAGTTTCCACTGGCATCCCGCAGCCTTGGGGCTCGCGGGTGCGCAGATGGTCGGAGTGGTACCGCGTCGGCCCGTGCTGGACAACGGGCGGGCCGTGCGGGTAAGTAGCGGCTCGCGTATTCGTCCCCATCGTCTAGAGGCCCAGGACCGCGGCTTTTCACGTCGCTAACGAGGGTTCGACTCCCTCTGGGGACGCCATCCGTCAGTTCCACGCATCTTCGCGAGGATTGCGAACGGTTTCTTCAAGTCGAATCGCACAGTTCGACCGTCGAGGCGCGGGTTACAAACCACGCGCGCGAGGAGATCCCTCTGTTCTTCTCGGTTCCTGCGTTCCCAAAGTGATTTCGCGACCCTGGCGAGTTCCAAAGTGCGCTGCGCTGTGATCAGGTACGCGGCGTCGTCGGTGGCCTTCTCAGCCGCCCGAAGCTTCTCGAAGCGGTCGCTCTTGTCGGTGCGCAGACGGCCGAGCTGCCGCTCGTAGGTCTCGCGGCCCGACGGGCGCGACCAGATCGATGGCGACGTTGACGCCGCGTCCCGGCGTCTGCGGGTCGTCGACGCCCGCGCGGGCGAAATCGCTCTTGACCTCCAGGCTGCAAGCGCGACGTACCCTGATTGCAGATTACTCCTCGTTGAAGTGGACGGGGTCAACATGGACGGCGGCCCATCGGCGGAGGCAGGGTCCCAGGTAAGTCTTTTACCTTTCAGCTTCGCCGTCGACACAGCTGTTCGGCTCGGGGCGGTGACTGTAAGCAATAGCTACGAAGTAGCCGATACTGGTGACGGTCCGTCGTTTGATCACCCAGGCGTACTCGTTACGGCGTCCGCCGGTGACCAGGGATTTGGGACCGCCCTGGCCCCGGCAGTGTACCCCGGGGTATTGGCGGTTGGAGGGACTACGCTTACTCCATCCTCCTCATCTCGAGGATGGGCCGAATCGGCTTGGCAGCATGGCGGAAGCGCGTGCAGCACCCTCGTACCTAAGCCCTCTTGGCAGAGCAACTTGGGCTGTTCGATGCGGACGGTGGCCGATGTTTCTGCAGTCGCCAACCCGAGCACCGGCCTCGCCGTTTTCTGCACTGATTCCAGTGGTGGTGGGTGGCAAGTAAATGGGGGCACGAGCGCTGCGTCACCGATGGTAGCCGGGGCTCTCACCATACTTCATGTCAATGCGAATCCACAATATGTGTGGGGGCATCCAGAGAATTTTTTTCGACATCACCGATGGATTGAATGGATTTACGTGTTACCCCGCCTATCTTTGCAACGCGGGCCCTGGATTTGATGGACCTAGCGGATGGGGCACTCCGAATGGCTTCGTCCTGAGCGCTAGTGGACTCAACGCCCTACCGACAGGCCGCTCGGCTGGTTGTGGCTGCGCTACCATTTCTGGAAGCGGCGCTGGAGCTGACGGCCGCCCCTTCTTCTACGTTACGCTCACTGCAGCGATCGTGCTGCGGCCAATTAGAAACGACCGAAGACGAAAAGCGCACCTCCGTTCGGCGCGGCTCCCGCACTCAAAGCGAGCCCAGGGCGCGTCGTCGATGGCGACGAGGTAAAAAACACGATGGCGCCTGCGCCCAACGCAATCCCCCCAGCAATGAGAGAAATGTCAGAAATCGTGGTCCATTCTACGGAGGATTGAATCTGGGCCTTATTGCACGGTCCACCGTAGCAGTTACCAACGGCTTGGTTGCCTGCGGATCTCGCTTCGAATATAGCAGCAGTTCCAAACGCGAGCCCGGCGACGCCGACGCCGCCAATCAGAAGGCCCAACGCACGTTGCGTCTCTCCCCCTGAGACCGGGCCCGCAGATTGGCTCGATGCCACCGCGGAAGCATTCACCGCAGCGGCTTGTCCGCTCTGCTTCGGTAGCTGAGAATACGGGTCAGGATCGAGCACGCTCGCACTGTTGTCGGCTCTTGCGGTGCCGGCAGCGAAAAGTACTACGCAAGTACCGACGAGCCGTAGAGATGAAAAATTCATCGCCCCCTCCATCGTTAGCTCAGCTACCGCGAGTTGTTTACTTATCACGAGACAGTGCGTGCCGCTACGAACGTGATGGCGTCGGCGCTTCCGTGATCGGCGTCACAACTACCCCCGTCACATCGCCCTTGATGCCCGCTTTCCCCTTATGAACCAGCGATGGTTGGCGGGGAGGACGAGTACTTCGAGCCTTTCAGGGGGTCGCGTGCGCGCGCGACGGTCCGCATGACACTCGCCCCTAAGGCGCGCGCGTTCAAAAACGTGTGGGCGGTCCCCGGGGGTACGCTCCGGGACTCGTCCGGTCCGATTTCGGACACGACGCCCCCCGCCTCGATGCCCATTCGCCCCGAGAATCAGGAGCGACTCGGTCTGCTTACGGTGCACGTGCCGCGGAGGTCGTCCGTCACCGATGGCGATCGTCTGTTCGAAGCGCAAACGCGCACCATTCGTCTCTGCCGCCGTTTCGAGGAGGCGGATTTGCGTCGCTGGGCCCTTGAACTCCCGATATCGCACGAGCCGTACGGCAGAAGGAAAGTGATGGGCGAGGGCGCAGGCGGCGCGCGATGCCGATCGACGCGCGACGCAGCGGCGGAAGCCAGTAAAGACCTGCCGCGACGGCGATCCCGAGCTCGATCGTGGAAAGCTTGGGGACTGCGGAGACCAGCGAGCGAGCCACGAGGATGGCGAGCGCGATCAGCACGTTGTCGAGCGTGAATACCCCCAGCCCCTTCGCGAACGCGGCACCGCGCCCCTACGGGCTTCGCTGGCACGCGTGCGGTACCACTCGACGGTCGCCTTGAGCGCTTCTTCGAGCGGCGTGGCGCGGACACCGAAGGCTTGCTCAAAAGCGTTCGAGTCGACGATGAACGGTCGGTCGAGCTGGTAGCGCACCGCGCGGACCTCCCGAACCATCGGGTTCACCCGCGCGAGGAGCGCGAGCAGCAGCGGGGAGATCCCCGAGACCTTCGCTTCGATGCCGGCGATGCGTCCCGCACGATGGAGGATCTCACGCGTCGAGAGCGTCTCCACCGAGGGGAGATGCCAGACCCGTCCGTCGGCTTCCACGTGTTCGCCGAGCGTCGCGAGCCCGCGAGCCATGTCGGGGACGTATGCGTAACTGTGGAGCGCGTCTGGATCGCCGATCATCCGCACGGTTTTGCCAGCCATGAGCGGCGCAAACGCTCGTTCGCCGAGCTGGCTGGCGAGAGCACCCGGCCCAAAGAAATCGCTGGCGCGGCCGATCGCGACGCGCACTCGTCCGCTTCGATGCGCGGCGAGCAGCGCTTCGCTCATCTTGGACCGAGTCACTCCCTTCGCATCGGTCGCGGCGTGCGGGAGGGATTCGGTGAGCGGGCCGTCGTGCGGCCCGTACATGTAGAGGTTCTCGAGCACGACGAGCTTGCTCGACGCGGCCTCCGCACCCGCGAGCACGGCCTCCTGGAGGGGAGGGAAGTCCTCGGCCCAGCGGTCGTACGGCGCGTTCAGGCAGAGATAGACGACCTTGGCTCCGGTACAGACTGCGCGGCAGAACGCCGGATTCGTCGCATCGCCCGTCACGTGATCGACGCCGTCCAGGACCGGACCCCGACCGCTCCGGCTGACGACCCGGACCTTCCTGCCGCGAGCCACGAGCTCGCGCGCGAGAGCCTGACCGACCTGTCCAAATCCAAAGATCACATCCATCTGCGGGGTCATCGCGGTTTCCTTCCGGGGAGGCGACGCTGCGTCGCTCGCACCAGGAACATGCCCCTTCGGCTGGTGGATTACGATTGCCCAAAGGCGTTCACCGGCTCATACAAAATGGACTGGCGGGAACGGGCAGCGGCACGGACGTCACGTCGATCGCACGGAGAAGGGCCTCACGGAAACGGGACGGCTCTTCAGCAGCTCATGAAGAAAGTACGAGCTTGCCTTCGACCGTTCCGGTGGCGAGAAGCTCCAGCGCCTTGCGCGCATCCAGCAGCGGGAAGGTCTTCGCGATCATCGGGTCGATCTTCCTGTCGGCCAGCAGACCGAAGACTTTCGGCAGATCCTCCCGGAAGCTCGTGGGATCCTTCCGGTAGAGTGCACTGATGCCGTAGAAGCTCCCGCGGCGCCCTCGGAGCCGCGAGCCGAGGAAAATGTTGGCGAACATCCCGGCCGCGGAGAGAGGCCCCGCGGAGCCCATGAAGCCGTAGGCGACCAGGTGACCCCCTGGACGCAGCGCTCCGATGCAGGGACCGATCATGGGCCCGCCGATCCCGTCGAACACGAGGTCGACACCCTCTGGTTCGAGAGCGCGCGCGAGCCGGTCGAGCGGGCCCGCGCGGTAGTCGATAGGAATGGCGCCGAGCGAGCGAACGGTGTCGTGCTTCCCGGCCGACGCGGCGCCGTAGGATTTCGCGCCCGCGAGTCGGAGCAACTGGAGTACTGCCGTACCGACCCCTCCTGCGGCGCCGGTGACGAGCGCCGTCTGGCCGGCCTGCACCTTCGCAACCCGATGGATCGCCTGGTAGGCCGTCACGTAGTTCAAGATCACCGCCGCAGCGTCGCCGTCGGACACGGCGTCGGGAATGGAGAGGAAGTGGACGGCATCCCGAACGATCATCTCACCGAAGCCGCCGTAGACTGTCAGGGAAGCCACGCGCTGGCCGATGCGGAAACCGTCGACGCCCAAACCGAGGGCATCGACCACACCGGCGATCTCGTAGCCGGGGACGAAGGGGATCGGCGGGGCGTAGCGGTAAGAGCCGCCGACCGCCATGAGATCGGTCGAGCCGACGCCTGCGGCCCGGACCCGAACCCGGATCTGGCCGGGGCCTGGCTCCGGAATCGGGAGGTCCACGACCTTCAGCACGTCGAGCGCCTTCGGGCCGCCTTTTCCGGTCAGCATCACTGCGCGATAGGTGGTGGTCATGGGCTCGTACTCCTCTACAGGTTGAAGGCGTATCCAATAGAAACGTTGGCGAAGACGCCGAAGTCGTGCGCGGAGTGCGAGACCGCCCCGTCCGCTCCCTGAAGCGCGATCTTGTTGTCGCCGAGCGAAGAGGCGACGTTGGGCCAGTAGCGGAGATAGGCGTCCGCAAAGAGACCCTTCCAGAGGAAGGCCTTGTACCCGAGCACAGGACCGATGCTGTAGGTCTGGTAGCTGGAGACAGGCCCACCTGGCGCATTCACTTCGTAGCGGTGGGTCTTGAACTCGACGCCGAGCCAGAGCTCGTCCACGAGCGTGACGCCGACGCCGAAGCCGGTCGTGTAGGGGACGAAGAGGCGCAGGTTCTGGTCACGCTCCGTCTGCGTCATGCTGAAGCCGTCCAGGTTGTTCAGCTTCAGATCCATCCCGTGCGAGTATTCGAACCAGAAGCGGCGATACCGAAGCTCCGCGGCGACATTGAATCCGCCGAGCGCGAGCTGCAGTAAGCCAAAGTTGATGCCCACCTGGACGTTCTTTGCGTCGGACGGCGCCCACTGAAAGTGGTGGGAAGGAAGAAAATCGAAGCCCTGACCTTCGGGGCTCGCCGCGGGAGGCGCGATCGCGGACTTCTCGAGCGCGGGCGGGCCGGTTGGCTCGGGCAACGCGGCAAACGCGTTTGCGCTGGTGACGAGGAGGAGCGCGGGGAAGGCGACTGCGAGGGTCGTGCGAATCATGGTGGACTCCCTTGGCGCGATCGCGCCGGTTGATTTCATCTGTCGGACGTCGTTGAAACGGAGGGCTTGCGGTCAGCGCGGGTCTGGCCGCCCGCGGCGCCCCAGATGGGTGTCGCCGAAGCTCGTCCCGTACTTGGTCGCAACGAGAACATGGCCCCTTCGCTCGCTGATTACGATTGTCCAAAGATGTTCTCCGGTTCATAAGAAATGTATGAAGCAACCCCCGGCGGCCGTTGCGCCTCTCTCCTGGGATCTGCTGGGCGCCTTCTTGGCCGTGATGCGCGCCGGCAGCCTGTCCGGAGCGTCGCGGAGCCTGGGCGTGGCTCAGCCTACCGTGCGTCGTCAGATCGAGACGCTCGAGGAGGTACTCGGTGCGGTGCTCTTCACCCGGTCGCAGACGGGGCTGATGCCGACGGAGACGGCAGTCGCGACGCTCCCTTATGCCGAGTCGATGGCCGCCGTCGCCGAGGCGCTCGTGCGCTCCGCCTCCGCCCCTGCCGACGCCGAGCAGGGTACCGTTCGCGTGACGTGCAGCGAGCTCGTAGCGGTAGCCGTCTTGCCCGTGATGCTGGCCAGTCTGTGTCGCGCGCACCCGCAGCTTCAGATCGAGCTGTCGCCGTCCGACGCCAACGAGGATCTCCTGCGACGGGACGCCGATGTTGCCGTCCGTATGGCACAACCGACCCAGGGCGCGCTCGTCGCGAAGCATATCGGGGCCGTGAAGCTCGGCTTCTTCGCGACCGACGCCTACCTGGCGGACCGTGGGGTTCCCCGCTCGGGCGCCGATCTGCGAGGACACGCCCTCCTTGGGAGGGACCGCAACACCTCGTTCTTCCCGGCGCTCGCGGCCGCCGGAATCCCGCTGAAGCCGAAGGACTTCGCGTTCCGAACCGACAAAGACGCCGCTTATCTGGCTGCCTTGCGCGCGGGCGTCGGGATCGGCGTGTGCCACGTGCCGCTTGCGGCGGGCCCTCCGCGCTTACAACGAGTGCTCCCGAAGGTCTCCTTCGAGCTGCCCGTCTGGGTCGTCACGCACGAGAACCTGCGCGCATCACGGCGGGTGTCGCTCGTTTTCGAGCACCTGGTGGACTCGCTCGGCAAGTACGTCCGCTCGGCGTGAGCAGGCCACGTGGTGCTGGCCGGCAAGCTTCGGAACGGCTTCGAGAAGCGGACGACCGTCGAGCCGCCGATGGCCCAAGGCAGCCATGGAAACGGGATGGGCGAACTCGACGACGAGGTCGCGTCCGCGCCTGGAACTGCGGGTGGCACATTTGTACTGTTGAGGCGGTTTGGTCGGCGAATGGGTTGAAACGAACGCCCCGTGCGGCCGGCTCGCAAATCGCAAGGGTCCGCGCCTCAAACGCCGATGTCGGACGCGCCCTGCTCCGGTTCCACGCGGAGGCGAAAGCCTTTGCACCCAACGCCGCCGCCTCGTGACCGCCGGCTCCGCCCCAATCGTTCGATCCCTGGAGACCTCGTTGACCGCCACAGACCTTGCGAGCCTTATCTCGGAGCGACGAGATGAAATCGTCGCTCATTTTGTCGCCGAAGTCAGCCGCAAGGAGTTGGCGCCCGCTGGGATCGCCCGTTCGCATCTCGTCGATGAACTGCCTACATTTCTAGACGAGACGGCCGCGGAACTGACCCGAGTGCAGGGCTCCGACAGCCGCACGAGCCTCGAGGCCTTCGAGACGAGCGCTGTTGCCCGCGCACATGGCCTCCAGCGATGGGGGCTCGGCTACGACTTGCAGTCGATCGTGCGGGAGTACGGCATTCTCCGTCACTGCATCCTCGAAGCGGCACGAGAACATGGCGTTCCGATCGACATCGGGCAGTTCAACGCCCTCGCGCGGTGTCTGAACGTCGGCGTTGCGGAAGCGGCGTCGTCCTACGAGCGCTATCGCGACGAGGAAGTCAACGCCGAAAAGGCCAATTTGCAGTTTCTCGCCGACGCTGGCCAGCTTCTGTCGTCATCACTGGATCCCCGTTCGACGATCGCGCGCCTCCTCGGCCTCGTGATTCCTCGCCTTGCCGATTGGTGCGCGGTGCACCTCGAAGGTACGCCGGTCGAAGCGCAGGCGATCGCGCACGTGGAGCCGGCGAACGTGGAGGTCATCCGCGAGATTTACCAGCGGTTTCCCGTCCCACGGGATGCCTCTTACGCCTTTACCGAAGTGATCCGATCGGGCAACCCGGTGCTCATGGCGGAAGTCCCGGAGGGGTGGCTCGAGGCGAACGCCGAAAGTCCGGAGCACCTGGCGATGCTGCGTCGGGTGAACACCTGCTCTTGGATGATCGTCCCGCTCCGCGTCCAGGGCCAGGCGTTCGGGGCGCTGACCCTCGCCTACAGCGCTTCGCGGCGCCATTACAAGGCCGCGGACCTCGTCTTGGCGGGCGACCTCGCGCGACGGGCGGCCGCTGCCATCGACAACGCGCGGTGTCTACGAACTCTCCCAAAGGGAACGCTCGCGCGTAGAGGCGGCCACGCGGGCCAAAGACGAGTTCGTGGCGATGGTTTCTCACGAACTTCGCACACCCCTGAATGCCATCCTCGGGTGGGTCCGGCTTACCGGGTCGGGTACGCTGAGCGATTCCAAAAAGTCCCACGCCTTTCAGGTCATCGAGCGCAACGCCTCCGTCCTCAATCAGCTCGTCGGGGATTTGCTCGACATCAGTCGCGCCATCACGGGGCGCATTCGTCTGAACCCTTCTCAGGTGGACCTTGGCAGTCTTGTCGATCTGGTCATCGAGGAGGCGCGGCTCGCGCTCGAGGCCAAGCGAATCCATGTCCAGATGCAGCTCGATCGTGATGGGGCGGTCATGCGTGGCGATGGCGAGCGGCTGCAGCAGATCGTGTGGAACCTCGTGACCAACGCCATCAAGTTCACGCCGAAAGGGGGCGAGATCCGCGTCACGCTTCGACGCATTGAATCCGACTTCGAACTGACGGTTCAGGACACCGGCATCGGGATCAGCGCGGACTTTCTTCCGCACGTCTTCGAGAGCTTTCGCCAGTCGGACTCGAGTACGACGAGGGTGCACGGCGGGCTCGGGATAGGTCTGTCCATCACCAAGCACCTCGTCGATTTGCACGGCGGCTCCATCGCCGCGAGCAGCGACGGAGTGGGCAAGGGTGCTGCGTTCGTCGTGCGACTGCCCATCAGCCCTCTGGTCTCGACGACTCTCGGAGTCCACAAGGTTCCCGCCACGACGCAAGGGTCGCCGTCGAGCGGCTCTGCCGAACGGCTCACGGGCATCCACGTGCTCGTCGTGGACGACGACCCCGACGCGCGCGAGCTCGTGAGCTTGGTCTTGGAGATGTCCGGAGTCGAGGTCCGAACGGCCGCAACCGCGGCCGAAGCGCTTGCCTTGCTCGAGGCGTCGACGCCCGACGTCGTCATCTCCGACATCGGGCTGCCCGACCAAGATGGTTATACCCTAATCCGCAGCATCCGAACGCTCGCCGTGGAGGACAAGAAGAACGTTCCGGTCATCGCCCTCACGGCGTTCGGGCAAAACGACGACCGCACGCGTGCGCTCGTCGCGGGGTTCAACCAGCACATGGCCAAACCGATCGCGCCCACTGCGCTCATCAAAGCCGTGGCGGAGTTGGTCGGCCCCGGTCGCTTTCGCGCGTAGCTCGAGTCACCTTCTTCGCAATCGGGCAATGCGCTGCATCGGTAGCGAGCCACGACGACGCCGACCTTCAGGATGCCGAGAATCCGGTTTGAGTCCAACCTCGGCCGCGAAGAAGCTCGCTCCGTCGTTTACGGTCGTGGCAACTACGGCGCGCAGATGGCGAAAAAAAACGGTGATGCGACATCGACAGATGAAGCGGCTCCTTGTGGCGCGATCACACGGTCTTCGTTACGTCGCGCGATTTCGCAACCCTCGCCGTCCAGCGCGCGTGTATCGTCGCCCAGCCCTTCACGGTGCGCGGACCGTCAGTCACATCGCTTGCTGCATCCACATTGCCCTTGAGCAAACCTGGGTGGACCAAGGGTAGCCATGCCGTTTCGCGCCCGTTCACGGTGAGGCTGCCAACGTCGCCGTAGGCGTCGCCATAGAGGTCCACGAACTTTTCCCGCCGATGGCGCGCGTGGAGCGAGGGGATGGCGCGGAGCGTGTCCCAGACCTCCGCCCCCAGCGTGATGACGAGCGGCGCTGCCGCCACCGAGAGATCGGCAACGAGTCTCTCCCCGAACGTCGACGCTGCAAGCGCCGGCAATCGAGTGGCAGAAACTCGAGCAGGCAGAG
>DATHQY010000199.1:0-2903 GCA_035482215.1 Polyangiaceae bacterium
ACTCGAAGGTCGGCTTCAGCGTCCGGCACATGATGTTCGCGAAGGTGCGGGGCGCCTTCACCAAATGGTCGGCGGACCTCACGCTCGACCCCAACGCCATCGCCAATTCGTCCGTGAAGGTCACGATCGATGCGTCGAGCGTCGACACGGGCGAGGCCCAGCGCGACGGGCACCTCAAGTCGCCCGACTTCCTCGACGCGGCGAAGTACCCGACGATCGCGTTCGTGAGCCGGAAGGTCGAGAACGCGGGCGCGGGTAAGTTCAAAGTCACGGGCGACCTGACGATCCACGGCGTGACGAACCCGGCGATCCTCGACGTCGAGGAGCTCGGTCGCGGAAAAGACCCGTGGGGTCACGAGCGCATCGCGTTCGGCGCGAAGACGACCGTCGATCGCAAGACCTTCGGCCTGGGATGGAACCAGATCCTGGAAGCCGGCGGGGTGCTCATCGGCGAGAACGTCGAGATCGAGATCGACGTGCAGACCGTGGCGGGTTGACCCAGCGGGCAGCGCCGCGTGGGTGACGGGACGCTCGCGGCGCACGCGGGCACCTGGCTTCCGCTCGCGTGTGCTTCGGCTGGCGGATTCGGCACGCGGGATTCCGCTCGCGGCATTCCGCTCGCGGGTCTCCGCTTGCGTGCGCTTCCAGTCGCGCCATTTCGGCTCGCGTGCCCGTCCCGAGGCCTCGCGGGCCGGCGATGGCGTCTTCTGGTATCGTTTCGACGCCCGTCGTGTCCACGCACCCCCAAGAATCCGCTGGATCCGACGACGCGACGGCGCCGGTCTCGGGAAGACCGTCGCCGACGAGCCAGAATCGCGAGCGCGCGGCCGCGGCCGACAGCCGGTTTCACATCATCGGAGAGGTCGGCGAAGGCGGCATGGCGCTCGTGCACCTGGCGCTCGCGCGAGGGCCCAACGGCTTCGACAAGCTCGTCGTTCTGAAGACGCTGCGATCGAACCTGGCGTCCGACCCCGAGTGCGTCGACATGTTCCAGCACGAAGCCCGCCTCGCTGCGCGCCTCGATCACCCGAACGTCGTCCGAACGTACGAGGTCAGCGAGGAGAACGGGCGCACCGCGATCGTGATGGAGTACCTCGAAGGGCAACCGCTCTCGCAGGTCATCGCGCGCGCCAAGGGGGTCAAAGGGACCAAGGGCGCCAGTGGCGCTTCGCGGCTGCCGCTCGCGATGCATGTCCGGGCGATCTGCGACGCGCTGGCCGGGCTGCACTACGCCCACGAGCTCGCGGACTTCGACGGGACGCCGCTCGGGCTCATTCACCGCGACGTCACGCCGCACAACGTCTTCATCACGTTCGACGGCCACGTGAAGCTTCTCGACTTCGGCATCGCCAAAGTGCAGACGAACGCGTCGGCCCAGACCGAATTCGGCGTGCTCAAAGGCAAGGTGCTCTACATGGCGCCCGAGCAGCTCACCGGCGACCGCATCGATCGGCGCGCGGACCTCTACGCGGTAGGCGCCATGCTCTGGGAGGCTCTCGCCGGCGAGCGCATCTGGCTCGGGATGCCGGACTTCGTTGCGATGCAGCACGTCGTCGAAGGCAAGATTCCGTCGCCGCGCACGCGCAACCCACACGTGCCCGCGGTCCTCGAGGCGATTTGCATGAAAGCGATGGCCCATCGCCCCGCGAATCGCTACGCGACGGCGCAGGAGTTCCGGCTCGCTCTCGAAGAAGCGGCCAACGCGACCGATGCAACCCACGCGGTCGATGCGGCCGATGCGACCCACGCGGCCGGCCGCGCGACCGCGCCGCTCCGCCAGCGCGACCTCGGTCGGTTCGTCGCGGATCTGTTCGCCGAAACACGCACGCAGATCCAAGCGACCATCGACGACCAGATGGCGCGCCACGCATCGCTTCCGCCGAGCGGAGCGGAGCGCATCGAGCCCGTAGCGCTGCCGCACTGGGATAGCGCCGCGCCTCGCGCGCTCGACAGGCTCGGGCATGCGCCGGCCACGGAGACGCGCGACGGCGCTCCCCGGGCGAGCCGTCCTGGATGGGCCTTGCTCGCGGCGATCGCGGTGGCGGCGGCGGTCCTCATGCTCGCGGCGTGGGCATGGCTCGCGGTCCACCCCTCCCCGCTACGATGAGCGCCTGTTCGCGCCGCGGTTCGCCGCAAGGCGCCCACGTCGTCGCGTCGCTCGCCGCGGCACTGGGTGGCCTGGCATGCGCGGTCGGCCCCGGATGCGCGCCATCGGTCGTCGTGGGCGATTGGACGTGCGCCCAGGCCTCGGGCCCCGCCGATGCCGCGGCCAGCTCCGCCGACGGCGGCGCGTTCGACGTTCCGTGGTCCACGAGCTTCGAAGACGGGTTCTGCGACTATGCGAGCGCGCTCGGCTACTGCTACGCCGCCGGGGGCTCCGCGTACACGATCGTTTCGTCTCCCGTGCACTCGGGCCGCTACGCCGCCGCGTTCACCGTCGACAGCCGCGACACGCCCCTCACCGGGACGCAAACGCGCTGCGTGCGCCAGGGCATCTTCCCGACGGCCGCTTACTACGGCGCCTGGTACTTCGTCCCCGCCGTGCAGAGCAACGGCCAGACGTGGAACCTCTTCTACTTCGAAGGAGGGGACGGCCCCAACGCGGCACTGCACGGTCTGTGGGACGTGTCGCTCGTGAATGCGCCGGACGGGGGCCTGCACCTCTCGATATATAATTTTCTGAACCCCTCGACTCCGGACACCAGCGCCGTCCCCGATATCCCGATCGGCGCGTGGTTTCACGTCGAGTTCTTCTTTCACCGAGCCGCCGATGCGACCGGCGAAGTGGCCCTCTACCAGGATGGGCAAACGGCGCTCGACTTGACCGGCATACCCACCGATGATTCGACCTGGGGCCGGTGGCACGTGGGAAACCTCGCGGACTCGCTCGTCCCGCCCGTATC
>DATHQY010000200.1:0-4550 GCA_035482215.1 Polyangiaceae bacterium
AAGGCTCTAACGTTGCCTGGATCCGGCGCGCGAGCAATCGCCTTCCGCCTCGCTGCCAGCGACGCGCTCGCGTCCGCCGCGAAAAACGCGCACCCCCCATTGACGTTTGCAGCGTTCACCGCACAGCACGGTCGGCGGTCCGTCCTGTTCGAGACGTCGGCGAACTCGTCGGCCCGAGGCCATGGAGAGCGCGAGGGCAAACTCGATTTCAGTTTGCCTCATCATGAATCGAGCGAACTCGTAAAAGCGTCAGTCGCTTCTCCTGTGTCCGCCGGAGAAGGTGCCCCCGCTCCCCCTCCACTTCCGTTCTATGCCAGAGGCCCCGCCTTGCGGCAAGCCCTAGTCCCGGCCGTATAGAGGAGCCCATGAAGCATTACGTGTTGGGTCTTCAGGAGCTCGGGCGCGCGCAAATCGCGGCCGTCGGCGGCAAAGGCGCGCACCTGGGCGAGCTCTCCCGGATCGAAGGCATCCGGGTGCCGGCGGGCTTTTGCGTGACGACCGCGGCCTTCGACCGGATCGTGCGCGAAGCGCCGTCGCTGGAAGCGCCGTTGGACGCGCTGTCGCGTCTCTCGCCGGAGCCTGCCGACCGCGAGGCGATTCGCGCCCGCAGCGCCGAGATACGACAGGCTCTCGAAAGCGTCCCGGTCCCGCACGACCTCGCGTCTGCGATCGCCGGCGCGCTCGCGAGCCTCGGCAAACCGCGCACCTACGCCGTTCGATCCAGCGCCACGGCGGAGGACCTGGCGACGTCGTCGTTTGCCGGCCAGCAGGACACGTATCTGAACGTCGCGCCGGCGGCGGTCCTCGATCACGTCCGCCGCTGCTGGGCCTCCCTCTTCACCGAACGTGCCGTGATCTACCGCATGCGCAACGCCTTCGATCACCGGAAGGTTCGCATGGCCGTGGTCGTGCAGGAGATGGTCCTCCCGGAGGCAGCCGGGATCCTTTTCACGGCGGATCCCGTCACGTCGAATCGGAACGTCGTGTCCGTGGAGGCGAGCTTCGGTCTCGGCGAGGCGCTCGTATCCGGCCGCGTGAACCCGGACGTCTACAAGGTGCGGGGCGGCGCGATCGTCGCGCGAGCGATCGCGGCCAAACAGCTCGCCATCCACGCCGCGCCTGGAGGCGGAACGCGAGAGAAGCCGATCGACCCGGAGCGGCAGCGGGAGCCCGCTCTGACGGATGCGCAGGTCCTGCGCCTCGCGGCGCTGGGCCGGCGAATCGAAGCCCACTTCGGCCGGCCGCAGGACATCGAATGGTGCCTGCGGGGCGACGAGTTCGAGTTCGTCCAGAGCCGGCCGATCACGACGCTGTTTCCTCTGCCCGCCGCCGGCGACGGGAAGAACCGCCTCTATTTTTCCGTGGGACATCAACAGATGATGACCGACGCGATGAAGCCCCTGGGGCTCTCCCTGTTCAAGCTGACGACCGTCGCCCCCATGCACGACGCCGGCGGGAGGCTCTTCGTCGACGCGACCCGGCGCCTTGCTTCTCCGGCGAGCCGCGCGTGGCTCGTCAACGTTCTCGAAAAGTCCGATCCGCTGACCGGGGACGCGCTTCGGACCGTGCTCGCGCGCGGCGACTTCATCGAGTCGATCCCGGCTCCGGATCCCGGTCCGGCACCGGCCGTTGACGCGCAGGCGCCGGTCGAAGCCGATCCGAGCCTCGTCGCTCGGTTCATCGCGAACAACGAGGCGTCCGTCGCCGCGTTGAAGCGCGACATCCAATCGAAGACGGGAACGGCGCTCCTCGATTTCATCCTCGCTGACATCCAGGAGCTGAGACGGCTGTTGTTCGATCCACGAAGCCATCAGGCGATCATGGCGGGGATGGATGCCTCCTGGTGGCTCAACGACCAGCTTCACAGCTGGCTCGGCGAGAAGAACGCGGCCGACACGCTCACGCAATCCGTCGCCAACAACGTCACGTCGGAGATGGGGCTCGCGCTCCTCGACGTCGCGGACGTCATCCGCCCGTATCCGAAGGTGGTCGCGTTTCTTCAGGGCGTCCCGAACGACGATCGCTTCCTGATCGATCTCGCAAAGCTCGAGGGCGGCCGCGAAGCGCGAGACGCCATCCAGGGGTACCTCGACAAGTACGGCATGCGCTGCGTCGGCGAAATCGACATCACCCGGCCGCGGTGGAGTGAGCGCCCGTCCGCCCTCGTTCCGATGATCCTCGGCGACATCCAAGCCTTCGAGCCGGGTGCTGGACCGCGGCGCTTCGATCAAGGTCGGCGAGAGGCCGCGAAGAAGGAGCAGAGCGTCCTCGAGCGCTTGCGGGCCTTGCCGGACGGCCAGCGGAAGGCCGAGGAGGCCCAACGGATGATCGACCGTGTCCGGACCTTCGCGGGATACCGCGAATATCCGAAGTACGGCATGATTTGCCGTTACTTCGTCTACAAGTTGGCCTTGCTGAGGGAGGCCGAGCGGCTCGTGCAAGCCCACGTGCTTCGCGAGAAGGAGGACATCTTTTACCTGACGTTCCAGGAGCTCCACGACGCCGTGCGCTCGAACAAGGTCGATGCCGCGCTCGTCCTTCGGCGCAAGGACGAGTTCCGCGTGCACCAGACGCTCACGCCCCCGCGCGTGTTCACGTCGGACGGCGAGGTGATCGTCGGGTCCTACCGGCGCGACGACGTTCCGTCAGGCGTGGCGGTGGGGGCGCTCGTGGGCCTGCCGGTTTCGAGCGGGACCGTCGAGGGCCGAGCCCGGGTCATCCACGACGTGGCGGAGGCCCGCCTCGAGCCGGATGACATCTTGGTCACCGCCTTCACGGACCCGAGTTGGACGCCTCTCTTCGTCGCGATCAAGGGCCTGGTGACCGAGATCGGAGGCCACATGACGCACGGCGCGGTGATCGCGCGGGAGTACGGCCTGCCCGCCGTCGTGGGCGTCGAGGACGCCACCCGGCTCATCAAGGATGGGCAGTGGATTCGTGTGCACGGAACCGAAGGGTACGTCGAACTCCTGCCCGATCCGGGCGAGCCGGACGCGCTTCAGCCGACGGTGAACGCCGCGACGACGGGCGCGTGATCGCTCGTCCCGTAGTCGGCCCGCACCACGCACTCCGTCGGCGAGAGCCCCCGTCCGACGCTCGCGAGCACATAGTCGATGCGCCATCCCTGGTTTTTCTGCCGCATCTCGCGCCACGGCGGCCACCACGTGAAGAGCGTGTCGCTCGTAGGATCGAGCGTCCGCGCGACGTCCTCGAGGCCGCACGCGAGCACCCGCTCGAACGCCTCGCGCTCGTCCGTGCGCTGGCCGATGGCCCCTCGCTTTCGCTCCTTGGGGTGCACGTCGTTGTCGGTTCGCGCGACGTTCAAGTCGCCGCAAAGAATCAGGCGCCGGCCGCTCGCGTGCACGCCGGCGACGTACTCGCGCATCGCCGCGAGAAAGCGCATCTTCGCGTCGTAGTCCTTGCCCCCGTTGGGGACGTAGACGCTCGCGACCGTCAGGTCGCCCGCGAGCTTCGCCTCGACGACGCGGTACTCCATGTCGAAGGACGGGTGCGAGAATTCGGGCCTCTGCGCGCACGCCTCTTTCCGAACGTGCAGCGAGACGCCGCTATAGCCCTTCGGTCCGCCGTGCCAGTAGCTGTAGTACTCGGGCAGTAGCGTGAGCGTCTCGCCGAGCTGCTCGGGCGTCGCTTTGATCTCCTGGAGGCACAGGACGTCCGCTTGCTCGGAGCGCGCCCACTGCACGAACTGCGCTTCGCGCGCGCGGATGCCGTTGACGTTCCACGTGCCAATTTTCATCGCCCGGGCGCCTTCGCTTTCGGCATGGTGATCTCCGGCGGCCGAACGTAGACCGGTTCGAGCGCATCGGCATCGGCCTCGCGGCGAAGGCCGTCAGGTGCGGGGTGCGCGCTCGCCGGTCCCGGAAGTCCCCGCCCCCCGGCGGAGCTCGGAGCGCGGCGGAGGCGGCGGAACACGATTTCGCCCACGTGGATCGCGCGCGGCAGATCGTGCGGCGGCTCGGTGCGGAGAACGGCGCGCGCCCCCAGGAGCCCCCAATCGGCCTCGCGCGCGGCTTCGCCCGCAACGATCACCTGCGGTTCTATCGCGAGGCTCTCCGCCATCGCTTGCGCTTCGCGGGCGAGGCTCTCGACGAATGCGGGGACCTCGGCGATGCGCAGGTGCCGTGGCTCGGCGACGACGATCCCGCCGCGCCGGCCCTGCACGAAGAGCTCGCCCTTACCGGCGGCGACCACGCTGACGACGAGCGCGTCTTCAGGCAGGCCGTACGCGAGCGCATCGAGCGACGTCACGCCGGCAAGCTCGGCGCCGGTCGCCATCGCGATCCCTTTCGCCGTCGCAACTCCGATGCGCACGCCGGTGAAGCTCCCGGGCCCGAGACCGACGGCCCATCGTTCGACGTCCGTGGGACGCCAGCCGACGCTCGCGAAGAGCGCGTCGAGCATGGGCAGCAGCGATTCGCCGTGGGCATTCGACAGGCGCTTCGCGTCTTGCGCGACCACGGTGCCGTCTTCGAAGAGGGCGACGGAGCCGAGCGGTGTGCTCGTGTCGATCGCGACGAGACGATCGGCGG
>DATHQY010000201.1:0-3073 GCA_035482215.1 Polyangiaceae bacterium
GCTCGCGCCGCTCATGGCGGTCCCGCTCGCGCCGCTCGTGGCGGTCCCGCTCGCGCCGCTCGCGGAGGCCCCGCTGCCGCCGCTCATCGCCGTCCCGCTCGTGGAGGTTCCGCTGGTCCCGCTTGTCGGCGCCCCGCTGCCGCCGCTCATGGCGGTCCCGCTCGTGGAGGTTCCGCTGGTCCCGCTCGTCGGGGCCCCGCTGCCGCCGCTCGCGCCCGTGCCGGCGCCGGACGAGGTTTGGGCCCCCGACATCCCGCTGCTGGCCCCGGTCGCCGAGCTTCCGGAACTCGAGCCCTTGCTGGAGGGTGCCGAGCTCCCGCATCCGCTCAGCGCGCTGATCGCGAAAAGGGCAATTGGCACAAATGAGGCCACAATATCGCGATCTGCCATGGCAATCTCCTTCGCCGACCCTTGATCGTGCCGCCTCGGGGCACACTGGTTACGATCAATGCGTCCGACTCGGGTCGATATCCGGCGTCGTTGGAAGACTGAACTGGCTGGCTCGTTCGCGTGGCGAGCTGCTCAGTGCGGATACACCAGCCGGAAAAACTCCGCACGGCTGCTGACGCCGCATTTCTCGTAGATGCGGCTCACGTGCTGGCGAATCGTCTTCGGGCTGTTGTTCGCGCGTTCCGCGATCTCGGCGCTCGAAAGGCCTTCGAGCAGAAACCGGGCAACTGCGCGCTCCTTGTCCGTCAGGTTCGCCCGCGTGAGCACCTGCTCGATCGAATGCTGCACGCCGCCGCCCGACTCCTGCACGCGGCGGATGACCTCGCAGAGCTCCGCGGCGCGGAACGGCTTCTCCAAAAGGTAGGCGGCGCCCGCATTCAAAGCGGTCTTCACCTTCTCCACGTCGGCATAGGCCGTAATGACGACGACCGGCGCGTGCACGCCGGCCCCTCGGAGCTCGCCGAGCAACCGAAGACCGTCCCGCTCCTCATTCTTGCCGAGCACGACGTCGGTCACGACGACGTCGATGAACCCCGCGGTTCGAGCCGCTTGCAACCCCTCGATCGCCGTTCGCGCAGAGACGCAGCGATGCCCATCGCGCTCGAGCGCGCAGGCCAGCATCTCGCGCGTATCGTCTTCGTCTTCGACGAGCAGGATCGTCGCCATCATGCGCCGTCGTGGAGCGGGAGCTCGAGGCGGAACGTCTTGCTCGCGGACGCTTCCAGCGACAGGTCGCCGCGCATGCTCCGCGCCAGCGCGCGGGCGATCGGCAAGCCAAGACCGAGGCCGTGCGTCTTGGTCGAACGGAGCGGCTCGAAGAGCGCCGCGTCGATGCGGGCGTCGATGGGGGGTCCGTCGTCGCACACACGAACGACCGCGCGGGAGCGCTCCATCGAGACGCTGATCGTCACGCCGCGCCCGCCGCCTTCGCGCAACGACGCGAGCGCGTTGTCGACCAGGTTCTCGAGAATGACGCGCAGGTAGGTCGGATCGGCCCGGGCTCGAACGGGCGGAGCCATCCGCGCGTCCACGAAGAGCCCGTCCTTGGCAGCCGCTGCCCTCACGTCGTCGACGACCGCGTCGACCACGCGATCGATCGAGATGCCCTCGACCTCGGGTTCGCCTCCGGTGCGCATCTCACGGAGCGTCTGCAAATGGCCTCGCGCGCGGTCGAGCTGCGCACGCACGCGCCCGAGCAGGCCGGCGCGCCGCGGGTCGTCGTCCTCCGACTGCGCCAATTCGTCGACGAGGAGCCCCATCGCGTGCAGAGGGTTGTTCAACTCGTGCAGCACCGCGGCCGCGAGCACCCAGACGGCCTGGTCGCGTTCGACCTTGTGAAGACGCGCGCGGTCCAGCGCGGCCGCCGTCTCGACGTTCGAGAGCCGAGCACGAAGAGCGAGATAGTGCGCGCACACGCCGAGGAGGACGCCCGCGACGACGGGCGTCAGCGCATCGAGCAGCGTATGAATCTGGGCGAGCGGGCCCGTGAGCGATCCGCTTCGAAGCCGCGCCTCCGCGAAGGCATCGAACATGGCGTACGCGACGCCGGCGATGCCGCCGAGGGCAACGTACAGGGGCAAGCGCAGATCTCGCGGAACGGAGGACGGCGCTTCCCGCGGGGCGAACATGTCAGAGGTATGCCACGCGCGCCAAGCTCGCTCCATGCCGGGCCCACGACGTCTACAAGTGGAGCGTGAGCGTTCCGAGCAAGGTACGAGGAGGAGCGGCGGTAATGTGGACGGCCGGCGAGGCGGGTTGTTGTCCGGGGCGCAAACTCCAGTTCGACACGTAGTACTCTTCGTCGTCGGCGTATTGGAGCCCGAGGACGTTGTAGACCTCGACGCCGAGCTCGACGAAACGGTACCGGAGCGAAGCCAGCGCGTTGAGAACGTTGTTCGTCGGGGCGATGATGCGGTCGTTCACGTGGCGGCCGCCGAGCAGCGTGTAGCCGATCCCGGCGCGGCCCGTGAGGGGCGCCCCCCGGACGCGCCAGAGCTCGCCGTTCACCGTCACGTCCGCGCGCCAAAGGACCGCTGGCACATTGGGCACGTAGTGGGAGACGCCGACGAGGAGCGTGTCGAACGTTGCGCTCTGGACGGAGAGCGCGGTCGAAGCGAGGAGCCACGGCGTGGGCTTGGCGAGCACCGATCCGACGACGCCGCGCCGGGTGCTCGCGCCCTCCGTCGTGAGCCCACCGGACGTCACTTCGAAGACGAGCTCGTTCGCGACGTCCGTCTGAAACGCGGCGACGGTGGCGACGTAACGGCCGTGTGCCGCCGATGAGCGAACGCCGGCTTCGAAGCTCGTGACCTGCGAATACGGAGCCCCCGGCTTGCATGGCGAGACCTGTCCGCTCGTCGGGGGAGCGCCTGGACCGTTGCATTGCGTCAGGCTGCCCGCGTCGAGCGAACGGAAGCCCTCGCCTGCCGACACGACGGGAATGAGCTCGGGGAACGCTTCGTACGAAACGGTGACGCGAGGGCCGGGCGCCACCCCCGCCACGTTCGTGAAGGCACCCGGGAGCGCGCCGGTTTGAATCGGCGGGACGATGCCGGCGAGGCGATCCTCCACGGACACGTCCAGAAAATCAGCGCGGACGCCGCCCGCGATGCGCAGCTTTTTC
>DATHQY010000202.1:0-3475 GCA_035482215.1 Polyangiaceae bacterium
CACGTGATGATCGCCGAGAGCTTCCACCACTGCGAATCGTCGTTTGCGAGCAGCGGGATGAGCGCGTACGACGCGATGAACGTGAAGATCACGGATACGATCGACGTGATCCATACGAGCTGCGTGAGCGGCGCCTCGAAGTTGAAGTGCGAGGCGTTGCCGTAGCGGCTCTTGGCGATCGTCTCGTTGACGAAGTAGCTGAGCGCGGACGAGATGATCATCAGCACGCGCATCACGAAGATCCACGTGAGAAGCTGCACCTGGACGTTCGGGTCGGACACGGCAAGAAGGATGAACACGATGAGCGCGACGCCCGTGACGCCGTACGTCTCGAACCCGTCGGCGCTGGGGCCTACGGAGTCGCCCGCGTTGTCGCCAGTGCAATCCGCGATGACGCCGGGGTTACGCGCGTCGTCTTCCTTGATCTTGAAGACGATCTTCATGAGGTCCGAGCCGATGTCGGCGATCTTCGTGAAGATGCCGCCAGCAACGCGGAGCGCCGCCGCGCCGAGCGACTCGCCGATGGCAAAGCCGATGAAGCACTTGCCCGCGTAGTCGTGGGGGACGAGCGTGAGAATCCCGAGCATGAACGCGAGCTCGATGCTGATGAGCAGCATGCCGATGCTCATGCCGGCCTTGAGGGGGATCGCGTACACCTGATACGGCTTGCCCCTGAGGCTCGCGAAAGCCGTTCGCGAATTGGCGAACGTGTTCACGCGAATGCCGAAGAGGGCGACGGTCGCGCTGCCGGCGATGCCCACGATGCTGAAGATGAGGATGAGGAGGACGACGCCGGCCGGCTCGCCCTTGAGAACGCCGTAATAAACGACGATGACGGCCCCGATGAAGAGCCACAAGAGGCCGAGAAACTTCGCCTGGGTCCAGAGGTACGTCTTGCAGGTCTCGTAGATGAGCTCCGAGACTTCGCGCATCGACCTGTGGACCGGGGCATTCTCGAGCTGCTTGTAGATGACGAGGCCGAACACGACGCCGAGCGCCGACACGATGAGCCCGAGCAAAAGCAAGTGGCTCGCGGCTATTCCGAAAAACAGCTGCGTGTCGAGCTGGGACGGAATGACGAGCGAATCTTCGCCGCCGGCGTGGTGCCCGCCGGTCACGGCGAGCCCTCCCGCGGCTCGGGCGAAGGGAGCGAAAAGAAAGAACACGAACGCCGCGGCGGAAGCGAGGAGCGGCCGAAACCACTGCTCTCCGCGGCGTGATGAGATGGACTCCATGCGAACCTCTCGACGGTTTCTGGGCCACTCGCCGCCTGACGGCTTCGATTGCCCGCGATTCCGAGTGGTTGGCCGTCTGCGACGCAGACGCTTCAGCACGCCTCGTCTCGGCCCGCCCCCGGGGAAAATTGCCAGAGGCGGACGAGCGCGGGAGCGTTTAGCAGCCTTCCCGCGCCTTGTAAACGCCGCTGCCGAGCCGGCCCACAGGACCGCTGCCGAGCCGGGGTCCGGGCTTCCTCCCGGACGGGCACATTCGGGTTCCAGCGTAACCATCCTTACGAGGGCGCTCCGCGCGAGATGAGCGAGAATTGTCACCGATGAAGGAGCTCGATCGCCTGTACCTGGACCACGTCGCGACTCTCGAGGCTGCTTATGCCCGCGCCCTCGACGGGCAGGAGAACGCGGGCTTCGACGGCGTGGCCATTCACTCGGGAAATCTCGTCCCACGGAGCGAGTTTGACGACCAATTCTGGCCGCTTCGGCCCGTGCCGCACTGGCAGCATTGGCTCCCGCTCGTCGAGCCGGACGCGATGCTCCTTGTCGAGCCAGGACGCAAGCCGCGCCTCGTGCGCCGCAGCGCGTCGAGCTTCTGGGAGACCCCTGCTCCACCGGAGAGCGACGCGTTTCTGCAAGCCTTCGAAGTCATAGAGGACCGCACGGGCTCCCTTTTGCCGGGCCTTCTCGCGGCGGGCGCAGGCAACGGCCAGTGGGCCCTCGTCGGCGAGGCGCGCGCGTTCGCCAAAGCGCCGTTGAAGGCGGTGCTCAATCCGCCGCAGCTCGTGGCGGCCCTTGATGCACTCCGCGTTCGCAAGACGCCGTACGAGGTAGCGTGCCTTGCCGAAGCCAACCGACGCGCCCGCGCCGGGCATGACGCCCTTCGCGAGGCGTTCTTCGCCGGCGATTCGAGCGAGCTCGATCTGCACCTGCTCTACCTCCGCGCCACGGCCCAGGACGATGCGGAGACGCCCTACAAGAACATCGTCGCCCTGGGCCCCCACGCAGCCACGCTTCACCACATCGCGTACGGAAAGCGCGCGGCGCCGCGCGAAGCGGAGTCGCTGCTCGTCGATGCCGGCGCGACCTGCCGCGGCTATGGCGCGGACGTCACGCGCACGTGGGTCAAAGGTCGCGGCGGCGCAGCGGAGACGTTCGCGGCCGTGGCGAGCGGGATGAATCGCCTGCAGCAGCGCTTGTGCGCGGAGGTCGCGATCGGCAAGCCGTACGAAACCCTGCACGACGCGTCCCACCGGGAGGTCGCGGCTTTGCTGGTGGAAGCGGGCATCGTGCGCGGCTCGATCGACGAAGCGGTTTCCCGCGGCGTAACACGCGCGTTTTACCCACACGGCCTGGGCCATTCGCTCGGCCTCCAGACCCACGACGTGGGCTGCGGCCTCCGCCCGGCGCGCGAAGACAACCCGTTCTTGCGGAACACGAGCGATATCGCCATGGGGCAGGTCTTTACGATCGAGCCGGGCATCTACTTCATCGAGGACTTGCTCGATCGGCTGCGTGCGGACCCTTCGGCCACGCTCGTCGATTGGAAGACGGTCGCGGCGCTCGCGCCGCTCGGCGGCGTCCGCATCGAGGATGACCTCTACGTGGATCGCGCACAAGGAGCTCGCAACTTGACGCGCGAGGCGCTGCCGCAAGGAACGGCCCAGGGTCCGTAGCCACGGGTTGTCGCCGTCGCATCGACGGACGGCCCTTTCGCGACAGACGAAACGGCGCTTAGCTTACCCACCGCGAAGCAAGAGTCGTCGCCCGCGGAAGTCGGTCGTCGCGCAGCCCGCTCGTGTAGACGACGAGCGAAGCGCGGTCGCCGAAGGCGAGCCGGATCAACCGGAGGAACTCTTCGGCCCGCGAAACGGCGACGTGCGCATGCCACTCGCTATGCCAACGCTCGGGCTCGAGCGCCGACTCGAGCGCCAGCTGCGCATAGCCCCACCCGATGAATTGCCGTATCGCCCGCAGGATGCGCGCACGTCCCGTGATCGTCAGCCTGACCGTCCGCTTGCGTGTGTCGTTCGTGATGACGTCGCGTTCGACGTAGCCCATTTCTTCGAGCCGTTTGAGCATGCGGCTGACGACCGAGGGGCAAACTCCGAGGGTGCGCCAGAGCGCGCCTTGCTGCGTCGAATATCGCCCCCTCTTGTGGATCACGTAGAGCATGTCCATACGAGCCGCCGTGAGGCCCATTTTTCGGAGCGTCCGTCGCGTGAGGCCCAGCGTCGCGTAGTACG
>DATHQY010000203.1:0-3579 GCA_035482215.1 Polyangiaceae bacterium
CGAGGCGCCGGCGCCGACCCCGCCGGCGCCGACCCCGCCGGCGCCTACCGGCGCCCCCGAAAGCTCCGCGGTCCCCGGACCGGCCGCCGCCGGGTCGACCTCTTCCGTCCCCAGTAACGAGGCCAACTCCTCGCACAAAGCCAACAAGGCCGACGGGAGCCGCGCCGGCCGGACCCGATCGGCGCCGCCTGCGCGGCCGGCCGGTCCCGACCGCGCCTGCGCATTGCCCTATTACTTCGATGATCAGGGGATCAAGCGTCTTCGGCCCGAATGCTTCAAGTAACGATACGCGCCTCGCGCGGGGAGCCGCAATCGCGCGGGATACTCTTCTCTCAGCGAGGCACGATCGGAGGCGCCGGCGGCGCCCCGATGGGAACGAGGCATGACGACAGATCGAAGAGCATGAATTCGAGCGCATCCTCTTGCGGAGTGAGATCGCGCATCGCACAGCCGGTCGGGACGACCGGCATCACCCCCGTCCCCATCGCCGTGCCTTGAATCGTTGCGCCGGGATAGTCCGGGGCGGTGCTCATCGTGCCGTATCTCTCTCCCGGTCCGCCGCTGACGTGGAGATCGCTATAGACGACGCGACCGCAAGTGCCTCCTGCATCCGCGCCGATGGGCATATCCACGGAGAAGTACTGCGTCGAGTTCTGATCGGCGACGGGAGTGGGGGCGTTCGGGTCCAGTAGCATCCACGGTTGCGACGGCGTGTTGACGGACGAAACGTCCGCGTTGTGCCTCGAATACCAGATTGGGACCATGCCGTTGGTCAGTGCGCCCACGTTGCCGAGCCATTGGCTGAGCGCGACCCCTTCTGGAAATGCCCCGCCCCCGACGTTGAGCGTGGTCACGATATCGCCGTTCAGCGCCACGTTGTCGTCGATGATGTTCTGCCCGGGGGTCCACTTTGCGAGGTTGGCCGTTGCGAATGGGCCGGTATTGGCCATGGGAGTCGCGGCGGTGGGGGGGCCGCCGAAAACGTTCTGTGGCCCAACGATGGTGTCGCTAAACCACGAGTACTGGTAGTGCGAGGCGAAGACGCGGCCGCCGGTGCTCGCGTAATCCCACATGGACTGCCGGTTTGCCGTGGTCACGTTGCCGGTCTCCCCGGATTCACAGGACAGCAGAACGACGTCGTTCGCCGAGAGCTGCGCCGTCGACGACCAGAGGGCCGTGTACGAAGCGGGCGACCCACCCGCAACGGTGGCGCCGTTGCCCTTGAAAATGTGGATGTGACCCGTCGCCGCGGATCCGGACACGTACTCCGCGGCGTCCACCCCGACCCGAAGCGGCAGGCACTCGAGCGAATCTGCGGCGCCGGTCGAAATCGCGATGTCGGGCAAATCGCCCTCGGTGCCGTTGCGCGGCAACCGGAGCGATTTGTCCGGCTGCGGGTTGTCGGCGCACGCCGTCACGTTGGCGATGGAGTATTGCATCCGCCACTTGCCGGTCTGGACGACGAGCGTGACGGTGCCCGAAGGGATCGCGGACCCGGTCGACGACCTGGTCAGCCTGAAGCGGCCTTGCTCGTCGGTGATCGCGGACGCCAGAACCTCTGGATAGAGGGCGGAGCAGGCGGCGCAGCTCGCTCCCTTCAAGAGCGTAGGGAGAGGCGAAGCGGGGATGAAGACGGTGATGTTCCAGAGCGGGTTTTTCGCGGCCGGATCGTAGACGACGCCGCTGATGGTCGTGTCCTGGCCACCCGGGCAAGTCGAGGCGGTGCTGCCGACGCTGGCGTCGTCGCCGCTCCCGGACGGCGTGAGTGCCGTGCCGGCGCCGGTGCCGCCAAGGTTATAGCCCGCTGATGCGGCGGTGCCGGAAGCGCTCCCACTCCCACTCGCACTCGCGGTCCCGCTCTTGCCGCTCGCCCCGCTACCGCCCATTCCGTCAAACATGGAATGGGACGCGGTGTTCGAGCAGCCGGTTGCGAGCACAGCGAGCACCACGCGACTTGCGCGAGCTCCAAACCGCAATTTCATTCGCAAACGCGCGCCCAGTTGCAATGACGACATGAAAGGCTCCCCTCCAATTCGTGAAATCCGAAAAGCGTTACAGCCACACAACGCTCGACTCGAAGAAAGGGCGGCGCATCGTCGCGCCCCCATCAATCCGCAAATCATGCTCTGGCGCCAGAGCGAACGTGGTGACGGGCGCCTTTTTGCGCGGGGCGAATATTCCCCCGGGGCGTTCCAAGGCCGCGGGCGAGCGGAGTTTTCTTGCGGCGCAGGATCGTGTTGCAACCAGCTTGCAAAATGGGCGATTCGGCGGACCGTCGATCAGCGCCCTCCGGCCTCGGCCGCGGGTGCCCCGCTCTCGAGTGTGCAGCTGGCCGCAACCCGGTACGCCTCCTTGGGGCCGATACCGACGAGCCCCGCGGTCGCGCTGCCTTTGACTGGACGGACACATGCCTTTGGCACACGCCGTGAAAGCCATGCCGACGAGCGCCGGCACGACGTGCGATCCCAGTCCACCCCACGAACTCACGCTTGAAACCGTATATGCGGCTCGCCTCTGGCGCTCGTCGAGTCTGGGTCACGTGGCCCACGCAAGTGGCCAGAGCCCCGAGCCGCGACCCCGGTGGTACAAACGCGCGGAGCCCCGCGATGACCGACGACGCCTTTGCTGCTACCGCGGAGTCCCTCGAGCGGGAGGCGGCTCGAACCCTCGACGAGGCGATCGCGCTCGTGGTCCGCCTTCGCGGACGCGAGACTCGCGAGCGCCACAGGCGTCTCCTCGAGCGGGCGATCGACCAGGCGGAGCGCGCCCTAACGGTGGCGGAATCGGGGACGGTGCGACGCGCGCAATCGATCCTCGCCAGGGCCCACGCGGCGCGCGCCGAGGACGCGCTCCACGGCGCCGGCCAGCTCTCGCTGAGCGCGCAGCGCGCACCGACGCGGGGCGCTTGCGACGAGGGCTGGTGCCGCGTGGAGAGCCTCGTGGCCGCTGCCGAAGACGCATCGCTTGCCGCGCAGGTCGCCGCGAAGGCCGCGGTCGTGATGGCGGGGGCTTCTTCGTCGGTCGCCCGGGCCGCGCGTGTGGCCGTGGAGAGAGCGGAGGTCGCCGCGCGCACGGCGCGCAAGATCGTCGACGATCGAAACCATGCGTACACGTTCCATACGGACCTCGGCTTCTCGTTCGGTGAGGGCTGGTATCTCGCCGCCGCCGCTCGACTCGCGGGCGTCACGATCCAGATCGAGCCTGGAACGCCGGGGACTGCGCACGCCGAACGGTTCCTTCGCGACGCGGGACTCCTCGATCGGCTGCAGCCGTATCGCTCGCGTCCGCGTGCGAACAAGCAGACGACGGACGTCGTCGCGCGCGCCTTCCGAGCCGACCCGCTGGGCGCCCAAGAGGAGCTTCGCGCCGCGTTTCTCGGGGATGCGCCGATCGCGACGCCGGTGCGCGATTGGATCGACCCGAGGCTGGCTGGAGGGGGCGATCGCCGGAAGGTGCTTCTCTGGATCCGCGACGGCGCGCACGCGCACGCGCACCAGCCGAGTCGAAACACGGTCTACGCCGAGCTCGTCGAGCTCACCCGACGTGTCCACGAGGTGGGTTTCTTGCCGATCCTCGTCG
>DATHQY010000204.1:0-5677 GCA_035482215.1 Polyangiaceae bacterium
AGCTTCGGATGATCGGGACGCAAGCGGGAGGCGAGCGGGAAGAACTGTGTGCGCAGCGGATCTTCGTACGGGCGTTCCCAATCGATGAGCGAGACGATGTAGGGGCTTACACGCACGCTCATGGGCGCGTGCCTCATCCCGAGCTCCAGGTCCTCGACGAACCCCGACGGCACCATCTCTTGAATGGTCTCGACCAGCTTGCTCACTTTCGTAATCGAGTTTTTGGCCTGCCACGTGTGGTCGAGGAAGCACGCTTCGTCGATATTCCGGTACGCGGGGATTTGCTGCCACCACGCGCCGCCGAGAAGGTCCGTGTGTGCAAGAGTCGCTGCCGGCGCCGGCGGCTTCTTCGCCGCCGCCGACGGCAATTCACGAATTACGGAGAGACTTGAGGTAGCCATGCCCTATTTTGTTTTCCCACGTAGACAGATATCTGGCAAGGAATCGCCTTCGGCGATCACGCGCCGTAGCGCTCCGCCGCGCGGCGCAGCTCGCGGCCGATCTCCTCGGCGAGCTCGCGCGGCTCGAGCACGCGCGCGGACGCACCGAAGCCGAGGAGCCACGTGCGAACGCGCTCGGCAATCTCAGGGCAATCGGGAAGGTTGAGCGACGCGCGAACGCGGCCGTCCGCCGCGACCGCGAGCTTCTGCGTGGGGTGAACGCGGCGCGCGCGGACCGCGTCGGCCGTGCGCGCATCGAACTCGACGAGCCATCGCACCGTGCGCGAGACGTCCGCCACGCCGAAGTCGCCATGGAGCCAGTCGCTCAGCACGAAGTCGGGCGGGAGCTCGAATCGATCCGCTTCGCTCGCTTCGAGCTCGCTCATCTTGTGAAGCGCGAACGCGCGAATGCGATCCGCTTCGACGTCCCGCGCGAGGCAGGTGATCGCTCCGCCGTGGAGTACGAGGGCATAAGGCTGGACGAGGACGCGCGGACCTCGGCTCTCTTTGGCGTCCTTCCGCTCCCGCTCTTCTTCGCGGTAGCGAAACGCGAGGGCGCGAAGTTCGGAGACCGCGCGAAAGAGCTCGTCGAAATCCTCGACGCGGTTGGCGTACGTCCGCGCGACCGGCGGAACGTACGTGAAGCGCTCGAACGTCGTTCCGTCGGCGCGCGGCTCCCCTCGCGCTGCGGGCCTCGCCGCCGGCCTTCGAGCCACTTGCTCGATGTCGCGAAGGACGACGTCGATCTCGTCGAAGAGGGCCGACCCCTTGAGCACGTCGAACACCCGCCGCGGAGCGAGGAGCGCATACGCCTGCGTGCGGCGAAGCGCCACGTTTCGACCGCGTTCGCTCGGCTTGATGCGCCAGAGATGGACCGCCCCCGGCCGGACGGCGATCGATTCGAGCTCCGTCACGAGGGCGAGCTCCCGCAGATAGCGGCGGACCGAACGCGTCGTGATGCGGAGCATCGTCGCGAGCTCCGCGAGCGTCAGCCCGGCGGTATGCACTTCGAGCTTCTCGCGGAGCAGATCGATCCGGCGGTGCTGCGTGAACCGTCCCGACGGGCGGCCGAGGCGCGGCGTCTTCGAGCGAGGGATGGGGCGAACCGACATCGTCGACTCCGCGCGTCAGATCGGCCTGTCGCGCATCTCTGTCTTGTACTTGTCTTTGTACTGGTTGTGGCAGCCCCTGCATGCGGCGCGAACGCCGTCGTAGTTCAGGCCGCGCGCGGCCGCGGCGCCGTCGCGCGCGATCGGAGCCCAGTTCGGATACCCGGCCGGGGCAAAGGTGACGACCTTGTCGAGGGCGATCGCCATCGCGTCGAAGTTCTGCGAGGACATCGCCGGCGAGGTGTTCGCCTTCATCCAGGCGTAGAGCGGACACGGAGGCAACGGCTTGTCGCCGCAAGCCGGCGCGGTGGCGACGCTCTTCGCAACGCCAGGCGTTGCGTGCGCGGCGGGGCCTGGCGCCGCAGGGGCCGGAGGAGCCGGGGCGGCCGTCGCGGTGGCGGCCGGTTCCCCGGAGGTTGCCGCCGCAGCGGACGAGGGCGTCGGTGAAGAATCAGGCGCGGGAACCGCGGACGGCGCCGCCGCGGGCACGTCCGGGGTTGGATCGGCCCTCGAACACGCGGCAAAGACGGCCAGCGAAAGCGCGAGAACCAAGCCGACCGAACGGGTCATGTGCGCCGACGATAGCAACCTCCGGAACCGCGTAGCCACGAGTTCCGCCGAGGCTGCTCGTGAGCGCACCGTGCAACGCGAACTCGACCCGCAATTGCGCTTGGGGCTAGATTCGGCGCCACGGAGGTCTCCGACCCTCATGGCGAGAACGCTGACGACAATTTCCGCGCTGCTGTTCGTCCTCCTGGCTTCGAAGGGCGCTTACGCGCAAAAAGCCGCTTTTGGTGAAAAGGGCGAGTTCATCATCGGCGCGGACCGGCTCGTGCCGGTCTTCTCGTACACGCAGGAGTGGGCTGGAACACCCGGTTTTCCTCCCCCGAATACGACGAGCCTGTCGACCACGAGCTCGCAAGGCGCGTTCTCGTTCTTGTGGGGTTCGGGCGGTCCCATCCAGGCTCCCGCCTTCTTCACGGCGCCTCGGGCAGGCTTCGACTACGTGCTGATTCCGCATCTCACCCTCGGCGCCGAGCTCGTGATCTTCGCGACGACCGGCGCAAGCCAGACATTGACGCGGAATACGACCATGGGCAGCACCGCCACGGCGCAAGCAGCCCCTGAGCAAGTCATCTTCGGGTTCGCGCCGCGGGTCGGGTACGTGCTTCGCCTCACCGACATGTTCTCGCTCTGGCTCCGCGGAGGCTTCTCTTTCTATTCCGAAGGGGACAGCGCTTCCTTGGGGAATACGGGCACCGGAGGAGCGAACCTGTTCGCCCTCGACCTCGAGCCCCAATTCGTGATCACACCTCTCGCGCACGTGGGCATCGCGCTGTCGCCAACGCTGGATCTCCCGCTTTTCGGGCAGGTTTGGAACAACATCAACCAGAGCGCCAACTTCGATATGCTCTATTTCGGGCTGAACGCGTCGCTGCTCGTCTACTTCTGATGGTGCGGCGTACCCGCGCCCGTCAGCTCGAGGCGAGCGCCGCGACGGCGCCCACGTCGCCCGTCTCGAGCGCGCGCTCGAAGAGAAGGCTCGCGCGATCGCGCCCCACCGTCAGCACCGCGCGGACGCGTCCCTTGTCGCGATAGAGAACCGTGGCATCGCGCTTGTCGAGATCGCCACGCACTTCGGGCGTGTCGAAGTGTTCGGCGTGACCCACGTAGTTCAACGTGACGTCGTGGTGCTGGCTCCAGAAGAACGGGACCGAGTGTTGACCCGGACGGCCCATGAGCGTGCGCGCGACGGCCTGCCCGTGACGCTCGGCCACGACGAAGTGCTCGATCCGGACGAGCGCGCCGTCGTAAGGGAAGCGCGCGACATCGCCCGCCGCGTAGACGTCGGGCGCGGAGGTTCGCAGGTGCTCGTCCACGACGATCCCGTTGTCGACTTTGAGCCCCGCCGCGTCGGCGAGCGCCGTGCGCGGACGAACGCCGAGGCCCAGGATCACGAGGTCGGCGGGTAACGAAGCGCCGTCCGAGAGCGTCACCGCCGATTCGCTGATCGAGACGGGCTTCTTCTCCATGTGGAAGGCGACGCCCTTCGACTCGTGCACGCGCCGCACGAACCGGCCGACCTCGTCGCCGAGCACCCGGGCCAGCGGGACCGCCTCGTGCCCGACCACAGCGACCTCGAGCCCGCGCTTGCGGAGCGAGGCGGCGGCTTCGAGACCGATGAAGCTCGCTCCGATGACGACGGCCCGCTTCGCGTGGCCGAGCGCTTCGATGATGGAGCTCGCGTCGGCGAGCGTTCGAAGCACGTGGACGTGCCCGAGCGTCCCACCAGAAATGGTCAGCCGATTCGGCTCCGCGCCCGTCGCGAGAACGAGCGCGCCCCAAGGGATCGTGCGACCGCTCGTCAGGTGAGCGACACGCGGGCCCACTTCGATCGCACGCACCGGGTCGTTCACGACGAGCTCGATCCCCTGCTCGTGAAGCGCCGCGCCGGTGCGCAAAATCGTCCACTCTGCCGGAGCCGAGCCCGCCAGATAATCCTTCGATAGATTCGGCCGGTCGACGGGGTCGCTGCCTTCCGCTCCGACCATGGTGATCGGGCCCGCGTAGCCCTCCGCGCGGAGCGCCTCGGCGCAGGCCGTCGACGCGGGCCCCGCGCCGACCAGCACGACCGACGACGGGCCGGGTGAGGCCGGCCTCCGCCGGTACGGGTCCCGCTTCTTGAGAACCCTGACGAGGCTGCCTTCACGCACCACGTCGAAGCACGGGATCGCCGCGAGGCCCGGCGCGCCGACCGACTCGCCCGTGGACAGATCGAAGCAGGCGTGATGCCAGGGGCACCGCACGGTGCGGCCGGCCACGAGCCCCTCCGCGAGCGGCCCGCCGTAATGCGTGCATGACGCGCCCGTCGCGAAGATTTGCTCACCCTCGCGCACGAGCATGACCGCCTCGCCGTGCGCGTGCCCGAGCAGAGGGTCGCCCGCCCGCAGATCCGAGACGGCCACTCCGCGTTCCAAATCGGCACCCGTCAGCGCAGCTCCGTCGCCCATGACCGCCTCCCACGTTCTCGTTTCGCTTCGAACGTCCCGCGCGCCCGCCGTCTCCGTTTTTTCGCTATTTCAGCTTGGCCCCGGGCGCCACTTCGCCCTCGACCGTTGCGAGCGTGAGCGCTTCGCTGGGACCTGTCGCCAGGATCATCCCATGCGAAACGAGCCCCTTCCCGAAATCTCTTGGTGCGAGATTGGCTACCACGATGACCCTGCGACCCACGAGCGTTTCCGGCGCGAACGATAGCGCGAGACCGGCGATGATCGTACGAGGCGCGGGCTCTCCGAGCTCGACGGACAACTTGAGCAGCTTGTCCTTCTTCGGCACGCGCTCGCATGTCCGCACGAGGCCGACGCGCAAATCCACCGTGGCGAATTGATCGTACGTAATCGCCGCCGCGTCGGTCGCGGCGGACGCTGCAGCCTTGGCGCCGGTGACGGGCGCGACCTCTGCGCTCCCGGCCGGCGCCCCTTCCCCGATCGTCTCGGGGGGCGGAGGCGCAAGCAAACCGAGCAGCGCCTGCGACTTCTCGGCGTCGATCACCGGGAACAGAGAGGCGCCGCGATCGAGCGCGTCGCCCTCGCGCCATTTGGCCGGCGTCTCCCACTCGTCCTTCCCGATCCCGGGCACGAGCGGCGCGAGCCCGAGCTGCTTGCGCATTTCATCGCTCTTGCCCGGCACCACCGGCCACAGCATCACGCTCAAGCAGCGCAACGCTTCGAGCAACACCGCGAGCGTCGTCCGCGCGCGATCCGCTCTGCCCTTCTTGGGGTCGGACCACGGAGCGCGCCGGTCGATGTACCCGTTGAAGTACGTGGCAAACGCCATCGTCAATTCGAGCGCGCGGTGCGGCTCGAACGCATCCCAACACTTGGCGACGTCGAGCGGCTGCGTCGTCAGATAAGCGAGCGCGTCTTCGTGACCCGCGTCCGGCTCCGCCTCGTCGAGGCGCGGCGGCACCTTCCCGTCCGACAGCGTCAGGCAGAGCGAGAGCGTCCGCGATAGCAGATTGCCCACGTTCTTGCCGAGATCGGCGTTGTAGCGCTCGATCATAGCGGCCGGATCGAAGTCGCCGTCCTGCCCGAACGAGACCGCCTTGAGCAGCTGGTAACGAAGGAC
>DATHQY010000205.1:0-11599 GCA_035482215.1 Polyangiaceae bacterium
ACCCGCCGAGCGGAAGCGTGACGGAGCAGCAACGCGTCCTCTTCTCGGTTCCCGACTGGACCAAGGCGCCCGCCGGCACGATGCAAGTGCCCATCACGATCACGGGTCCGAGCAACGCGACGGTCACCGTGCAAGTCGCCATCAACAATCCGAGCACGGCCGCGTCGCAGATTCATGGGTACGTCGAGAGCGATGGATACGTGTCGATCGAGGCAGAGCACTATGCCTGCGCCGTCGGCGCGTCCCCGATCCAGTGGACGCGCATTCCTGACTTCGGGCGAACGCTCTCGGGGATGACGCCGTTCCCCGTCACGAGCGCAAGCCAGACGCCGGGCGGGAGCAGCCCGCATCTCGACTACGCCGTGTACCTCTTCTCGAGCGGCAGCGTGAAGATTGACGCGTATCTGTCGCCGACGCTCGACGTCTTCGAAAAGGGGCTACACTACGGAATCTCGATCGACGATGGCGCGGTGCAGACCGTCACCGCGGTGAGCAGCTCGTCGGCAAATGTGGGCAACTCCGCCCCCTGGTCCAACTGGGTTTCGAACAACATCAACGTCCAGACAACGACGCATACGGTTTCGTCGCCGGGCCAACACATCGTGAAGTTCTGGATGATCGATCCGGGCGTCGTCCTCCAGAAGCTCGTGATCGAAACATCCGGCGTGCGCCAGTCGTACCTCGGGCCGCCCGAAAGCGTCTCGTTGCCCTGAGCCCAGGAGTCCCGTTCCCATGAAGCGTTCCTCTTGCATTGCTGCGACAATTCTTCCGTTCCTCGGGGCCTGTTCCGGGCCGGCGCAAGGCGTGCCTCAAGGCGGCAGCGGCGATTCGTCGAGTGGAGCCTCCGGGACCAGCTCAGGGGCGAGCACGAGCGGCGCCACGGGATCGAGCGGAAGCGCGGGATCGAGCTCCGGGGGCGCTGTCAGCACCGGCGTGAGCTCTGGATCGACCGCGGGATCGAGCTCCACGGGGTCAGGCACCGCGGGAAGCTCCGGCTCCACCGGAGGGTCGGGATCGAGTTCGGGGGGCGGCGGCACGGCCGGGAGCTCCGGGGCCGGCCCCGGCATCGACGCTGGCGGGACGTCGGGCTCGAGCCCCGAGGCCGGCATCGACGCGGGCGGAACCGCCGGAACGATGGCGGGAGACGCGACGACGTCCGGCGGTACGGGAGTCTGCGACATTTATGCGGCGGGCAGCACGCCGTGTGTCGCGGCGTTCAGCACCGTGAGAGCGCTCTACGGCGCATACGGCGGCAGCCTCTACCAGGTGACACGTGCCGACAATACGACCATGGACATTGCGGCCTTGTCGCCTGGAGGCGTCGCCGATGCGGCGGCTCAAGATACGTTCTGCACCGGGACGACTTGCACGATCTCGATCATCTATGACCAATCCGGGAAAGGCAACGACCTCTCGAAGGCGCCCAAGGGCGGCACGTACGGCCCCAACGCGGACATCGCGGCGGCAGCCGCGGCTCTCCCGATCATGATCGGCGGCCACAAGGCCTACGGGATCCACATCGTACCCTCCGGGACCAACTACGAAAACCCATTTCAAACCGGTTATCGTAACGACAAGACGACCGGCGTCGCCACGGGGGACAAACCGGAGAGTATCTACATGGTGGCCGACGGGACCTATTACAACGGCTCGTGCTGTTTCGACTTCGGAAACGCCGAGACCAACAACATGGCCGGCGCGAACGGTTCGATGGACGCTGTTTATTTCGGGAATGCCGGGTCTTGGGACAAGGGAGCGGGAAGCGGCCCCTGGGTCATGGCGGACATGGAAGACGGTGTCTTCAGCCAAGGCGGTTCCGTCGGCGCCACGAACAGCAACGACCTGTCGCTCGCCTACCCGTTCGTCACGGCCATGCTGAAGAACAATTCCGCCAATGCGACGCCCGGTCCCTTCACGCTCGAGGGCGCGAACGCGCAATCAGGCACGCTCAATATGATCTACAGCGGAGCGCGCCCCTCGGGATACGCAACGATGGTGAAGCAGGGAGCCATCATTCTCGGAATCGGCGGCGACAACAGCAGCGGCGCCAAGGGGAATTTTTTCGAAGGCGCCCTGACCGCGGGCTATGCGTCGACCACGACCGACAACGCCGTCCAGGCCAACATCGTCGCCGCGGGGTACGGGCACTGAGCCGAGCCGTCGCACGAACAACTTCGGATCTTGGGGACGAAGTCCACCGCGCCAGCGCGCGAGTCGGCGGCTCCTGGCTTCTCAGGCCCGCCGCGGCGACGGATACGAACCGCAGAGTTGTGCGGGGGGTAGATGTTCGATCCCTCCGCGGAGGAGCTCGCACATAAATAAAGAAGAAAAAATGATCGCCGCGGCAAGCATCGCGCGCTCCAGTCCCAAGCGGATGCTCCCAAGGACGACGATGACGCCGCCGCCGCCCACCCAATGCACCAGCAGCCTACGTCGCTGTCGCGGGCGCTCTCTATCCGCTTCGTGCCGGCAAGCGGCGAAACCGGCGCGGCGATGAGGCTCGTGCCGCAACATGAAAGACTCGCGCGTCGGCCGACAATCGGCTACCCCAGCGACGTGCGCTCCACGCTTCGACGTCTCATCTCTGGCTTGCCTCTCGCCATCGGTTCCATCGCGATGCTGTCGCTCATCCCTCTACTTGCATGGGATGCGGCGCCAGCCCGATTTCCGTCCGGAAGCCACGACGTGTTCGGCGCTGGACCTCTGTTCGCGATCGCGGTCGCATACTTCGCACAGCAGCTTGCGCAGAGGCCGCCGCTCGGCGGGTGGGTTCGCGCCGGAATCGTCGTGGTTGCCTTCGTCGCTTGGGCGGCCAACCAATATTTTCCGAATGATGGCTTGGCGACCCTCTGGAACGACATCGCGATCGCCCTCTTCGTCATCGACATCTTCCTCTCGATCGCGAAGGCTCCGAGTAGCGGCGTCACTTGGCCGGCGCCAGAGGCATCGTCGAATGCCAATGACGCACCTCGGGAACCCGCTGGACTTCCGTCAGACGGCGCCGTGTGACCGGCACGTCGCGCCGCGCGCTATTGCACCAAGGTGAGCAGACCCGGCTGCCAGGGGAGCTCGTTGTAGGTCGCGCTGGAGCTCACATGCCCCTGGTAGAGGAACTGCAGATTGCAGGGGTCAATCGTCATCGTCTGGTCCGGATTGGTTCGAACGAGATCCCCGTGACTGATATCGCTCGTCCAAGCGGTGCCGCTAAACGTGACATTGGACTTGCCGGCGAAAGGCTGGCTCTCGCTCGCCGCAAGCGGCGTCCACGAACCCCCGAGATCCGTCGCGGTAAAGGAGCGGAAGTACCTTCCCGCGCTGCCCTCCGCCTCCACGATCATGAGGTATTGGTTCGCCCCCTTCACCGTGTAGACCTCGACGGCTTCGAAGAGATTGGCCGCGGTGTCGGTCATGACGGTCGTCTGGGACGAGAAGGCTCCGGGAAAACTTCCGATCGGCATCGAGGCCCGGTAGATGCTTCCGTTGTCCCCCGCGAAGAAAAGATAGCAGGTCGTGCTGTTGCAGATTTCCGTCTGATCAATCGGGCCCGTGCTTGACCCCGTGATGCTTCCCGTAAAAAGCGCCTGGGAAGACGACCATCCCGACGTGGTCGTTGGATCGCTCGACGTCAGGTAGCTGAACGGCGACGCGCCCCATTGGTAGGCGAGAACCCAGATGCTCTTCGGGGCGAAGAAAAAGAGCGTCGGAGCCACAGTCGCAACGGACATTGCGTTCTGTGTGGCCATCGCCGCGAGCGGCCAATCGGTGAAGGTCATCATGGCGCCGCCGTACGTCCCTCCCGTGGTGGTCGTCGACATGTAGACAATGTGCTGATTGTCGTAGACGACGTTGGTGAAGTCTTTGAGCCCCGACCACCCGGAGTTGGGCTGCGCGAGGGGGCCCGACGATGTCCATTTGAACGTTGTTGGAAGCGGGCACACCGCGCCGGCGTCGCCGTTCGAACCGGAGGTCCCTGTGGCACCGCTCGTCCCCGTCGAACCAGCGGTCCCTGTGGAACCGCTCGTCCCCGTCGAACCAGTCGTCCCGGTGGCACCGCTCGTCCCGGTGGCACCGCTCGTCCCCGTCGAACCAGTCGTCCCCGTCGAACCAGTCGTCCCCGTCGAACCGGAGGCGCCCGTGGTCCCGGCGCCGCCAGCGGTGCCGGAGGCGCCACTCGGCCCCGCGACGCCACTCGCACCGGAACCTGCCCCCGTCCCAGCGGATGCGCTGCCGGATCCGCCGTTGGATGAACCAGCGCTCGATCCGGAGCCGTTCGCAGAGCCTGTGGAGCCGCTGCCCATCGCCGGACCTTCAGTCGATGATCCGCACGCGGCGATGCTCGATACCAGAACCGCACGCATCAAACTGGATCGAACATGCATCGGGACCTCTTCGCGCGTGACTGCCGTCAGTGGTAGCGAGCCATCACAACCCGTTGAACAATCGCCCTCTCCGGATCGAGATTGGCTGGAAAATTCCAGCAGGCACCCGCTCTCGTTCGCTCCGGTCGCGCAGAGTGTACGATTTGATGACGGGAGCACCAGTGTAGCGCCATACGGCTCGCCCATGATAGAGATGAGCCGATTCCTTTTTCGGGGACACTTAACATCGGACCTACGCCCAGCTCGAGGCGCTCGAAGGTCGTCGGCGCCGGCGACCTACCTGCCCTACCTGCAAAGTCGGTCACGACACCGCCCACATGGGAACAATGCTTTGGTAGGTGACGAATCGGTCTTTCGGCCCGTCGTCATTCAGAAGAGGTCCAGGATGCGTTTTCGAATCGCTTCGAGTGCGGCGTGGCTGATCGCGACGATTGTCGCTTCGGGATGCGGAGATAGTGCCGGCGACGGCAATTCCGGCTCGGAAAGCGGAACAAGCAAGAGCGGCACGAGCGGTGCTGGCGCGAGCGGCTCTGGCAGCGGGGCAAGCACGAGCGGCGTGAACGCCAGCGGCACGAGCGGATCGAGCACGAGCGGGTCGAGCGGGTCGAGCGGGTCGACCGCCGGCGGGTCCAGCGGTTCCGGCACGGGGTCCACCGGATCGAGCGCGGGCGGCACAACCGGATCGAGCGCGGGCGGTACAGCCGGATCGAGCGCAAGCGGCACGAGCGGTTCGGCCACCGGCGGATCGAGCGGGTCGAGCGCGAGCGGAACCGGTTCAGGGGACGCGGGAGCGAGCGGCGCGACGGGAGGCGACGCGGGAGGATGCAACCCCGAGTTCGCGAGTGGCGTCAACGTCGCCTGGTTCACCTTCGCCGGCGACGTTCCCAACCCGAATATGACGAGCTTCAACGGGCTCTATTCGAACATCTATCCCGTGGGCGGCCGGGTCGTTCGCTGGTGGTTTCACACCGACGGAATGACCACTCCCGGATACGACGCCACCGGTCTCGCAAAACCGATCAGTGCGGCGAACATCGCCGACGTCAAGAAGATCCTCGATGCCGCGGTCGCGGCGGGTGAATCCGTCAACATCAGCCTCTGGTCTTTCGGGATGCTCGATTCGCGGCAGGCAACGGATGCGACCGTTCTGGCCAACAACAAGCTCTTGCTCACGACGACCGCCAATCGCAACGCCTACGTCACCAACGTTCTCACGCCGCTCGTGACCGCGCTCAAAGGTCATCCCGGGATCTACTCATGGGAGATCTTCAATGAGCCGGAAGGCATGATCGACGACGGGCCGAACCCGAGCGGTCCCTGGCAGACGGGAGGCGCCTTCGTGGGCATCAAGGACATCCAGACGACCGTCAACGTGTTTGCCTCGGCCATTCATGGCGCGGATCCGGCCGCGAAAGTGACGAACGGGGCGTGGACATTCATCGCCGTGGGCGGCGAGCATGGCCAGAGCGGGACGAACTACTATTCCGATGCCGCCTTGAAGGCCGCAGGCGGCATGGCGAACGGCACCCTCGACTACTACGAGGTGCATTATTACGATAATTGGGGATCCGTCGGCCAGGCAGACCCGGTCTCTCCGTTCATCTACACGGCGTCTTCGTGGAACCTGGACAAGCCGATCGTCATGGGAGAGTTTTGGGCGGTGGCGAGCCCGGAGCTGGATGGCGGCACGATCGCGGCCAACAGCCTCTACACGACGCTCTATTCGAACGGGTACAAGGGCGCTTGGGCCTGGCAATACGCGAACAGCGACAATCCGGGACCGGCTTCGGGCGCCCCCACGGAGTGGCCTGCGATGCAGGCTCCCATGCAAGCGCTCGAGACGGCGCACGCGACCGACCTTCAGTGTCGCTGAGGGCCCGGAGGCCCGTTGCGGCTTCGTGCATGGCGTTCGCCGGCGCGGTCTGCAGCGCAAGGCCCTCGCACCGCCGAGCCGTGATATTGTCCTATCCAAACCGGATACCGATTCCCGGTATCACCGATTCGTTCCTCGCGAACGCTTCGCGAGTTGTCGACGGACCCACAGCGGCCTTTGATCACCAGCGCTTCGTATCCTTCGATCGGTTCGCCGCGTCGGTCACGCAGGTCGACCGGCAGTGTCTCCCACCCCGACACGCGCGGCGAGCCTCGGATGCCTTCGGAGCGTCTCCGCCAGACGCCTCCTCTTCTCGTGCCCGCGGTCCCCGTTCACGCGCGAGAGCGTATCATGCGGAGCAAAACCGCCAGTAGGCGGGTGCGCCTGTCAGGGCGCGGGCCCCGTCGTGATGTCGTCCACATACACGGTCGACGCGGCCGGCGACAGAGCGGTCGCCTGGTTGCCGATGAACCATTGGCCCCAATTGGTGTTGTCCGTCGCGACGTTTGTGAGATGGACCGCGAGAACACCGTCTTGCCATACCGAAAATTCGCCCGTCGCGTCCTTGGCTCGCTTGAAATAGACTTCCAGGTGAAACCATTGGGCAATCGGAATCGCGGGCGCAGCGCTCGAATTCACTGTCCCCAACGCACTCAAATATTCGAGCACGACCATGTGCAGGCCGCCGTCGCTCTGGTTCTGAAGCGACACGTCCCATATATTGCTGGGCGTCTGGGTGGTGGGCGGGGGAACGCCGCCCTGGAAGTAAAGCAAGTTCCAGTTGCCGTTGTTCACCGCCGGCTCCGGAATGTAGTACCAGGCGCCATAGTATGCCGCGGCGGGAAACACGCCCTGCTCGGCACAGCGCGCCTCTGAGCCCCCGTCGGACCCCGCGACCAAAGAAAACGCGGCCGCGTATCGGCCCGAGTGCACCGGGGAGGTCACGAGGGAATACGTGCCCGAGCCGTTTGCGAAGCAAAATCGGAGGGGCTGCGTGTAGTCGCAGAATCCGTTCTCGAAGCCGTTCGACCACGTGAGTGGCACCGCGACGTCGGCATCCGGCGCCGCGCCGTCCGTCATCTCCGTCGTCGGGCAGACGCGCGTACCGATGACGACGGTCGGTTCGCACCCGATCGCCGAGCCGAAGGCGCAGCCGATCCCCACGACTCGCCCCACGACTCGCGGGAGCCAGGCCTTCCACTCCACGGAGCAGAGTGGCACCCGGCGCGCGAATCCGTCATTGTTCGGCTGTGGTTGACCAGCTGGCCGCATTCTGATCCATTCGATAGTCTCTCGCTCCCGATCGCGACCGATTTTGCAGCAAGGCTCGCGGCGATGGAGGGCCGTTGGCGTCGTGCGTCGGTTGTGCGTCGTAGCGGTAGGGGTCGGCATCCTCGGAGGTGCGCGGAGCAGCCAGGGCGGGGACCTCCCGGGGATCTCCCTCCGCTGGCTCGCGCCCGCGGCATGTCCGGGCGCCGAGGATGTGCGCGCGCGTGTGCAGCGGCTGCTGCCCCACGACTTCGCCGGCGCGGGCAATGGGCTCCTGGCGGAAGCGGCGGTCGAAGCCACCAGGGCCCACGGCTATCGCCTTACGCTGCGCGTCAGCCGCCGCGGGGCCACCGGGCGCGCCACGCGCGTCTTCGAGTCGGATTCGTGCGAGAGCCTCGCGGGCGCGGCCGCGGTCACGCTGGCGCTTCTGGCGCACGAGCCGCGCCTCGGAGAGGGCACCGAGCCCGGCGCGGCGGCACCGTCGTCGGCCGCCTCCACGGCCACTCCCTCGGCCTCGCAAGGGCCCTCGCCGCCTGCGGATTCCACGCCCGCCTCTGCGCCTTCGACCCCGGCGCCCGCGCCACCTTCCGCGTCCGGCCCTGCGCCTTCCACGCCCGTCCAAGCGCGCCCGGCGTCCCTCCCTGCGCCTTCCGCGCCGGCGCCCGCCCCTCCTCCGGCGCCCGGGCCGAAACCCGCCCCCCGCATCGAATCCGAAACGCAGGCGCCGCTCGAGGCAGCGCCCTCGGCCGTGTCGGGCTGGGCACTCGAGGCGCCGATCGTGGCGGTTGATCAGGGGACGCTGCCCTCGGCCGCCTACGGGTTCGGGGCCGCGGTCGGCTTTCGCGCGAACCGCGTCCGGTTGATGTTGACCGGGCTAGTCTGGGTCCCCCAGGACAGCAGCGGCGCGGGCGTCTACACGAGCAGCTACGACCGGCGGAGCGGAGAGCTGTCCGCGTGTTACGGCTGGCCGATCGGCACATTCGACTTCGGCCCGTGCGCGACCCTCACGCTCGAAGACGTGAGTGCGCACGGCACGGGACCCGAGATCGTCGGCGCCGACGGCCATGCGACGTGGCTCACGATCGGCGTCGCCGCGCGCGCCGGGTGGTCGATCCAGCGATGGGCCCACGTGTTCCTGCGCCCGCATCTCGCGCTCACCACGTCGCGTCCCACCTTCGCGATCGACGGCGTGGGGTCGCTCTACCAGGTGCCACTCGTCAGCGCTGGCGTCGATCTCGGCTGCGAGTGGATTTTGTGAAGGGTCGCCCAGGCTGACTACCACTGCTGACTCGATGACGGCGATTCCCGCCACGGCCGACTCTCCCACCCGGGCACCGGCCGTGCCACAGGAAGATTCCGCCGTTTTGCCGCCGTTTCGTGCCGTGTATGACGGCTACTTCGACTTCGTATGGACGTGCGTGCGCCGCTTCGGCATCCCTCGCGACGCCGTCGACGACGTCGTGCAGGAAGTGTTCATCATCGTTCATTCTCGCCTGAAGACCGTCGAACGCCCCGCGTCGCTTCGGAGCTGGCTCTACGGAGTCACACGACGGACGGTCAGCATGTACCGCCGCGGGCGGGTCGGACGCACGGCGGCCCGCGAAATCCCGGAGCCCGCAATCGACGACAATCCGCACCCGATGCAGCTCACGCCCCTCGATCTCGCCATGCTGAGCGACGAGCTCCAGGTTCTGTGGAAGCTCCTCGCGCAAATCGATCCGCCACGCCGCGAAGTGCTCGTCCTCGCCGACATCGAAGAGATGACGGCACCCGAAATTTCTGAAGCCGTGGGCATCCCACTCAACACTGTGTACTCGCGACTCCGCGTCGCACGGGAAGAGTTCAGCGAGATTGTCGCCCGCGAACGGGCTCGACCGCAGGCGAGGAAATGACATGAGCGAATTGAATCAAGACGCCGCCGCCCTGCTCCGCTCGGGGCGAGCCGCATTTCGCCCCGACACGTCGGATCGCGCGCGCGTGCTCGCGTTGTTGCGGCAGACGCTCGGCGACTCGGCGGTCTCCGGCGAATCGGGGGATGCGACGCATGCCGATCCGGGGGCCGGCGCGCGGAGCCCCGCCTGGAAGTCCGGGTGGACGAAGCTCTTCGGCGCGGTCTCCGTGCTGGCGGTGGGAGCGAGCGTCACGATCGCGGCGCACCCCTGGACGAAAACGCGAGCGATTTCATCGGCGCCGGTCGCCCAAGCCCCGCTCGCGGAGCCGCCGCTCTCCCCCCCCACCGAGAACCCGGTCGCGCCCGCCCGCGACGACGCGCCGGCGCCGGCGGCGTTCAGCGAGCCGGCGCCTGCCGTACCTCGAGCGCGCGCGTACACGGCTCCGCATGCCAGCGGCGATTCGCTCGCCGAAGAGGTGCGCCTCCTATCGGCGGCCGAACGCGAGTTGAACGAGGGTTCGCGCGCAGAGACCTTGGCGACGCTTGCGGAGCACGAGCGCCGCTTTCCGCATGGAGCGCTGACGGAGGCTCGCTTGGCCGTGCGCGCCGAGGCGCTCTGCGGGCTCGGGCGCAGGGCCGAAGCGCGCGCCGACTTGCACAAGCTCGCGCGCGCCTATCCGGCGTCGCCGCACCTCGATGCGGCGCGAAAGCTCTGCGGCGCCGAGGGCGATTCTCCTTAGCGTGGGATGCGGTCGGCGCCGAGGGTGACCGCCACGATGCGATCGCCCCAGGGGCCTCGCCCGGTGGTGTCCGCGTAGGCGCGGTAGACGGGCATGAAACGCCGGATGTAGTCCTCGGCCGCGGCGGCATCGAGGCCCGGACGGCCCTCGGCGCGCGATCGCGCTTCGGCTTCGACGCGCCACTCGACGATCGACTCGAGATCCTTCGCGCGCCACGCCATCAACGCGGCGACGCGCGACTGCCAGGATCGATAGTGCGGCAGCGCGGCGTTCACCGGCACGAGATCCGGATCGCCGAGGTCGACCGCGGGCACGGGCTGGAACGCCCAGCACCACCCCTCGAGAAGCACGACGTCGAGCGGGCCCGTGACCGTGGGCCAGCGATCCTCGGGAGCTCGATCGCCGCGACCGGCGTACGCCGTCTTGTCGTAGGCGACGAGCTTCATCGATTCGCCGGAGCCGAGGCGCGCGAGTCGTCCGAGCATCGCGTCACCGAGCGCGATGTCGTGCGTGCCCGGCGCGCCGCGGTGCTCGAGAATGCGATTGCCGCGGTGCGCCTCCGCGAACGCGACTTGCTCTTCGCGGCGCAGGTAGAAGTCGTCGATCGAGACCGCCACGGCGCGCAGCCCGCGCGCCTCCAGTGCCGGGATCAGCGCCCGGACGAGCGTGGTCTTGCCCGACCCCTGCGGCGCCGAGAGCCCCAGGACGACCGGCCGCGCCGACGCGCGATCGAGCTCGCGAAGCCCCCAGCGGATCGACGACTCGAGGAGGAGATTGGCGCTCGGCATCGCCTCAGCCGCTCCGCCGGATCCGCGCGAGCAGCCCCTCGAGCGCGGCGCGGGCCCCGGTGCTCGTGCCGTGAAAGCGCCCGCCGTGGCCCGGTAGAACCCACTCGAAGTCGAACGCGAGGAGCCTCTCGAGCGACCGCGTCTGCTCGGCCCACGAGTACCAGCACACGCTGCGCGACGCCCCCAGCGCGTCGCCCCGCTCGCTACCCCACAGGTGGTCGCCCGTGAAGAGATAACGGCCCGCATAAAGCAACGCGAGACTCCCGCGCGTGTGCCCGGGAACCGGGATCGCGAGCAAGTCGTGCGCGAGGGCGACGGGTTCATCCCCCTCGACGAAGCGCTCGACGTCCCGCGTGCCGGCCTCCCGATCGGCAGCGGCCAGAATGCGCGTGCAGCCGAACCGCTGCGCGTACTTCGCGTGATCCGCCACGTCATCGCGATGCGACAAGAACATGAACGCGACGCCACCGAGCCGTTCGATCCGATCCATCAGCGGGGCCGCGGCGCGCGGCGAGTCGACGAGGACGTTCCCCCCGGGCCGAACGATCAGATAGCTCGACGCGCCGTACGAGCCTTCCGCGGCGAATCCGCAGTAGTGCACGCCGCTGTCGATCGGCTCGGGGAATGCGTCGACGGCTTCGCGCACGTCGGCCTTGCTC